>JAIRPY010000057.1 GCA_031256905.1 Spirochaetaceae bacterium | reverse complement strand
GAAGCGCAGGTTTTTCTTGACATCCACGAAGTCGAGGATTCCCCCCAGGGACATTGGGCGCGGCTCAACTGGGAACTCAACGGCCGGGGCGCGCCGGACATCTACGCCGCGTTGGAAGATCTTAGGTTAGCCGGGTTGTACGCTGGATTTTTGAATCTTCTGAAAGAGAGCGTTGCGGTTCTTGCTTCAGAGAAAAGTTTTTCTGCTCTGGAAAAGTCTGCCGGCAGTTTTTCTGCCCGGGAAAAATATGCCTCCCTGACCGGAGCGGTTGAGGAGTTTGCGGTTTCCGCGGAACGATACCTTACCGGCGGAGATGGCGCGTATGATCCCTTCCCCGGAACCTTTGCCGCCGGCAAGGATGCGGAAAGAAAAGCGGAGACCGTAACGCTGTTTTTCGGGTATATCGAGCGGTTTTTAGGGCTTGGGAAGATGCTGGAGAATCTGCCGGCCCTGGATTCTTTGGGAAAATCGCTTTTTTCGGCGCAAACTCAGGCGGCCGCGGCGGGTTATATGGTCCTCGCGTTACTCCGCCGGATTCTTGGGAAGGATGCTTCCGGGGCGGCCGCGGCGGCGTTGATGGATCATTGGCGGCTTGGGCGGAAACTGCGGGAGGCTTTTGCGGGTTTCGGGCTTTCCGGGGATGAATCTTCCCGGGCGGCGGAGCTTATGCGGCTTATTTTGTCCCGGACCCTTCCGGAGCAAGTTCCGCCCCTTCAGAGCGCGAATCCGGCGGAAAATCTTATTCTTGGGTATTATAAATCGGAAGATTTCCGCCGGGTTTTGGGGGTAAACCGCTTCGAAGACACGATTTGGTTCAACAAGGAGGCTTTTGAAACGGCGTTACGGTATATTCCCCTTTTTACGGCTTTGGAGAGTCCTTCAGCCTTCGAGAAACCGAAAAAAGGAAAAAAACCGGCCGATTCCAAAATGAGCGAAACCCAAGGGCGCAAATGGCTTAAAAGCATCGCTGAAATTACCGGCGCGTTTGCCGAAGCGGAAGCTCCCTCCGAGTACCGCCTCGAAGGGCTGATCGAAGCTCTGGGCGCAAAATCCGGACCAAAGAAAAAACCCGGAAAAAAAGAGAATCTTTTTTAAAAGAAATGTTCTATCTAGGACACTGCGGAGGGTATTTTAATAAAATCCGCAGTTAAAATTTATGGAAACGATTATCACCCATATAATAGAATACGCTGGGACCTTTGCGTTTGCGATTAGCGGGATTCGGCTTGCGTCGATTAAGCAGTTTGATTTATTCGGGGCCTTTATTGTTGGATTTACGGTGGCCGTTGGGGGCGGCACGGTACGGGATATACTTTTGGGGCAGACGCCGTTTTGGCTGTTTCAGCCGAGTTATCTGGTGTGTACGATTGGGGCTTTGATCTTTGTTATTCTTTTCAGACGTTATTTGAGTCTTTTTGAGAATGCCATTCTGGTTTTTGACACTATCGGGCTTGGTTTTTTTACGTTAGTGGGTATCGAGAAAACCCTTAGATTGGATTATCCCCTTTGGGTTTGCGTGATTATGGGAATGATAACCGGCGCGGTAGGGGGCATTGCCCGGGATGTATTGACCAACGAAGTGCCGATTGTGTTTCAGAAAGAAATATACGCGCTGGCCTGCGTTTTCGGAGGGCTTTTCTTTTGCGTGCTATACAAACTCGGCGCGCCGGGGATGGTCCTGCAGATTGGGACCAGCGCGGCGGTTATCATCGCTCGGCTTATCGCAATCCGTTTTCACATTGGTCTGCCTATTCTGCGGTAACAGTTTAAAGAAAATTTTACCCACCTAGTGGGAATATATTTCTCAGTTCCAGAGGAAAAAGCGGAAAAAAAGGCAAAAGAAGGGGGTTTTTTTGCTGTGATAGATGGCATAGATTTTGCTTGTATATATATGGAGGTTTTAGAATGAAAAACATGAAACAACTGATCGGATTAGCGGTTATTGGACTTCTGTCGGCTGGAACGGTTTCCGCGCAGTCTTGGGGCGGCGGGCGTACCGCGTTTATGGCGGTCTATGAGAATTACGGTTTGATTTACGACAGCGCGAAATCCGCCTATTGTTATCAAGGCAAGATTGTGGGGCTTTTGGCGGACGAGCAAGCCCGGGGCAAAATTTTTCTAAGCCCTGCCGGGCAGGTCCATCTTACGGTCACCCGGGACACTTACGGCAAAATCACCGGCCTTTTGGAACTCAGCCGGGCGGAATATGAGGAAATTGTCACCGCCCTAGACGCTCAGCAGGTGGCTTTAAGAAAGATGATGCAAGAACGTCAAGCCGCAATGCTCCAGCGGCGGCTCCAAGGAAAGCGTTAAATCATCCCGCCGCGGGTCCGCGGCGGATTTTTTTTAAGATTTTTTCAGAATATTTTTCTAAAAAGCCGGAGAAACAAGCCCTTGACATTATCGGTAAGTATTTATATTGTATACATAAACCGCCGGATGCCGGCAGGGAAGATCGCCGGATGGCAAGGAGATATGACATGGCTCAGGCTAGTAAGAACTCCCGTACGACCAGCGCGACGCAGAAATTTTTTTGCAGTTGCGGGGGAGAAATTAAGATGAAGACCCTCTTCGAGCAAGGGAAGGTAAAAAACGTCGCTGAATGCGAGAAATGTAAACGTCTTGAACGGCGTCCCTCGGATTTCAAGTAATTTTCTGAAAAGGAGAAGCATCTTTTGGCAGGCAAGAAAAGTTCCGCGGAAAAGCGGCATCGGCAAAGCGAAGAACGGCGGATTAGAAACAAAGCGGTAAAAAGTTCCGTCCGGACCAGTGTGAGGAAATTCACGGCCCTAACCAAGAAAAAAGACCTAGGGGAGGCGGAAATAGCTTTAAAAGAGATGATAAAAAAGCTCGACACCGCCGCGGGGAAAGGGGTTATCAAAAAAAATACCGCGGCCCGGAAAAAATCCCGGATGCAACGGCTCTTTAACACCCTCCGGGCCGCGCAGTAAATCGGCGGGCATAGGTCCGAATTCGCCATGGCAGGAAAAAAATACACCCGATCTGAAGTAATCGGTTCGGTAACCGAAAAAACCGGACTGGATCGGCAGAACGTTCGGCTGATACTGGACTGCCTCCTCGAGGATATTAAAGCCGCCCTCAGGAACAACAAAACTATAGAACTGCGGGGCTTCGGCACCTTTGAAGTAAAACTGCGAAAGGGCAGAGAAAAAGCGCGAAACCCAAAAACCGGAGAAACCGTTTCCGTGGATTCCCATGGGAGCGCGATTTTCAGACCCGGCAGAGAATTAAAACACGCGGTATGGAATCTCCCAGGAACCGCCGACTCAGCCCCGCCGGATGAGCCCCCCCGGCGGAACGCCCATTCCCTCAAAAACCCGCCCTTCATCGACGATGAGTAAATCCCTGACAGGTTTGAAAACCGTCCTGATTCAATCCGGGGCGTTGTTGACGGGAGCGGTTTGTTTCGCCGGCGCCTTCCCTAACGCTCTGGCTGAAAAGGGACTGCCCTTTCTGGCCTGGATCGCGTACATTCCGGTATTCTGGGTTATCCGGCAGGCGTCCCTGGGATCGACCTTTCTTTGGGGTGCCTTCTATGGTTATACGGCGTACAGCCTCTTTAATTTTTGGTTAAGCGATTTTCATCCAATAGCTGGTTTAATTGTGGGGCTTGTGTATCTGGTCTATTTCATGGTCCTCTTTCCGCTACTTAAACTGGGAGTTTTGCTTTATCCGAGACGGGGTTATATTCTGCAATGGCTTTTCTGGATGGCCTTTGAGTATCTGCGCACCCAAGGATTTCTAGGATACGCCTACGGCATCATTGGGTATTCCCAATGGCAGGTAATTCCAATCATTCAGATCGCGGATACCTTCGGCGTGTGGGGCGTGTCCGGGCTTATTATGTTCCCCAACGTATGGCTCGCCGAATTTCTTTCTAAAAAAGAAAGAGCCGCCGGGGGGCAATCATTTTTTTATTTTTTGAAATGGGAAAAAATACCCGCTCTGGTGTGGCTTGGGGCCTTGGCGGGGACTCTGGTGTACGGTTTTGGGTCCCAGATTGATTACTCGTCCGCGCCGGTTTCCCGGCTTGCTCTGATTCAGCACAATACGGACCCCTGGCTTGGAGGCATGGGGGAGTACCGGCGGAATTTTGATGTTCTGAAACGGCTTTCCGATGAGGCCCTTCAGCAGGAGCCGAAACCTGATATGATTGTTTGGTCCGAAACGGCTTTTGTTCCCCGCATTTATTGGCATTTACAGTATCGAGGGGACCCGGATTCCTATATTTTAGTGAAGGATTTGATGGAGTACCTTTCGGCTCAAGAAGTTCCCTTTGTGATAGGCAACGACGACGCCCGCAAAGAGCCTCTGAAAAACCCCAACGCCGGAGAAGAATTCCGGGTGGATTATAACGCGGTCATGCTTTTTGAGCAGGGGAATCTCGTTGAATTATACCGCAAACAGCACCTTGTGCCTTTTACCGAACTCTTTCCGTATAAAAAACAACTCCCCGGGGTATACAAGGAATTGAAAAAACGGGAGGACATCCACTTGTGGGAACCGGGTGAAAAATCCGTCGTATTTTCTGGGGCCGGAGTTCGGTTTTCCACGCCCATCTGTTTTGAGGATACCTTTGGGTATCTGACCCGGGACTTTGTGCGGAACGGCGCGGAGTTAATCGTGAATCTTTCCAATGACGCCTGGTCTAACAGCCTGCCCGCGCAGATGCAGCATCTGGGGATGGCGGTCTTCCGGGCGGTGGAAAACCGCCGGTCCCTGGTGCGATCTACCGCCTCGGGACAGACCTGCGGCATAGACCCAAACGGCAGAATCCTCGATATGGCTTCTCCGTTCACCGAAACCCAGATCACCGTCTCGGTCCCTATCGTCACCCCCCAAGCCCGATATACCGTATACGGCGATTTTTTTCCGGTTTTATGCGCCGGGGTCGGGGGCCTCCTCTTGATCTTTGGAATCCTATCGGCTACACTAAAAAAAATTGGGAGGTAACATCCAAAATCAGCAAAAAAACGTCCGAAATCTTGTATACTTTCCGATATTAAAAATAAAAGGGGATGAAAGCCGCATGGAAAAAAGCGTTAAAAACCTGGGTATTAAAAAAAAACGTTGGCGTTGAAAGATGGGAAATAAAGATAAAGAACCGCATACCTTTGGACCGGATACTGATTTTAAGGGCCTCCTCAAGTTCAAAGAAACGCTCTGCATCAAGGGAAAGTTTACAGGAACAATAGAAGCCGCCGGGATGCTCATTGTCGACGAAGGCGCCGTAGTCGAAGCGGACCGTATTTCGGTAACATCTTTGGAAGTTATGGGAACCGTGACCGCGCCGATATACGCGCAGGATATGGTAGATATGAAAACTAACGCCGTCGTCCGGGGCGATATAACCGCGGCGCGCCTGCGAATCGCCGATAAAGTCACCTTCGAAGGACAATGCGCCATGACCGGAACCGATAAGGACGTGGAAATTTTCTCCCGCCCTATTGAAGAAATCAAAGCCGAATTACAGAGAACCCATGACCCCAGCGGAAATACTGATTAAACGTCTAACCGTTCTGGCTAAAACCGCGGTTCTAGCCGAATCCTGTACCGGCGGACTGGCCTCGGATGCCTTGGTTCGGGTGCCCGGGGCCTCCCGGGTGTTTTGGGGCGGGTTTATCTGCTATACCCTGGAGGCGAAAACCGCCATGCTCGGAGTCGATAGGGACCTCCTCCGCCGGTACGGAGCGGTAAGCCCGGAAACCGCCTGCGCGATGGCTCAGGGCGCGCTGGAACGGAGCGGCGCGGATTTCGCCGCCGCCGTCACCGGAATCGCCGGTCCCGAAGGAGATGGAACCGATACTCCCCTAGGAACCGTATGGATAGGAACCGCCGTTTCCGGACGCCCTCCCCAAGCCCGAAGGTTTCATTACCCCTTCTCCCGGGAAGGTGTGCGGACCGCCGCGGCGGAAGAGGCGGTTAAAGAACTTTTGGCTTTAACGGATTAGTTCGCATATTACTTTTTAAAAAACTAGCAAAACTAGCACACTAGATAGAGGTGATCATGGCAACAGAAAGAAAAGGCAAATCAGAAATGACTGAAGAGCTTATACCCCCCGCCGCCGAAGACCCAGAAGCCCAAAATATGGCGCAATGGGAAAGGCCCGAAGGAGCCGAGGGGGAAGAAAGGCCCGAAGGGGCAGAAAAAAATTCTCCCGAATCGCTAAAAGATGAGGAAAAAGAGGAAAGCCTCGAAGAAGAGAACGAGGAAAAACCGCGGATCCTGGTCCGGGCCCGTCCAAAACGAATCGTTCCTCTGGGAGAAAACGCCGGGGCCGAGGCGAATCCTCCATCCCGAACCCGGCGGGTATACAGCCGGACCCATGCTTTCGGAACGGCCGGGCCGGCAACGGATCCGGCGGAATCTCCGGTTTCCCTGCCGGGTCTGCCCAAAAACCTTCCGTCTATGCCGGACATTTACGGCAAACCCGAACCCAGAGCGGATCAGGACAACAGCAAACCCCGGCTCTGCATCAACGAACTCATCCGGCTCAACATGATAGACCTTCGGGAAGTGGCGAACTGTTATACTATTTCCCATGAAGACCTGGTCGTTTTGCGGAAGCAGGAAATTGTTTTCAGTATTCTCAAAGCCCATACGGAACGGGGCGGCATCATTTACGCCTACGGTTCGTTGGAGATTCTGCCGGATGGTTACGGTTTTCTGCGAAGCCCCCAAAATTCGTACCTCCCCGGGCAGGACGACATCTACATCAGTCCCAGCCAGATTCGGCTTTTCGCCCTGAAAACCGGGGACACCGTATACGGGCAGATTCGCAGTCCCAAAGAGGGAGAGCGGTTTTTCGCCATGCTTCGGGTGGAAACTGTGAATTACGATGACCCCACGGTAGCGCAAAACCGGATTCCCTTTGACAACCTTACGCCTTTGTATCCTAACCGCAAACTCGATTTGGAAACCAGCACCGAGGATGTTTCGACTCGGATTATCAACCTTTTTTGTCCTATCGGCAAGGGTCAGCGGGCCTTGATTGTCGCGCCCCCCCGGACCGGCAAGACTATCATGATGCAGAGGATCGCCAACGCCATCACGAAAAACCACCCGGAAGTATACCTCATCGTCCTGCTCATCGACGAACGTCCCGAAGAAGTTACCGACATGGAACGGACCGTCCGGGCGGAAGTCATCTCCTCGACCTTTGATGAACAGTCCTCCCGGCACGTGCAGGTCACGGAAATGGTCATGGAAAAGGCCAAACGCCTCGTGGAACACAAAAAAGACGTGGTGATTTTGCTGGATTCCATCACCCGTCTTGCCAGAGCTTATAACCAGACCGTTCCCACATCGGGAAAAATCCTTTCCGGGGGCGTGGATTCCAACGCCCTCCATCGGCCCAAGCGGTTTTTCGGCGCGGCTAGGAACATCGAGGAAGGAGGGAGTCTCACCATTATTTCCACCGCGCTCATCGAAAATGGAAGCCGCATGGATGAAGTAATCTTCGAGGAATTTAAAGGGACCGGCAACATGGAAATCGTGCTGGACCGCCGCATTTCGGACCGCCGGCTCTTCCCGGCCGTGAGCATCAAAAAATCCGGGACCCGAAAAGAAGAACTCCTCCTCACCGAAGAAGAACTCCAAAAACTCTGGATTCTGCGGAAGGTGCTCAATCCCATGGAGGATGTCGAAATCATTGAACTCCTTATTGACAAAATGAAAAAAAGTAAGAATAATGAAGCGTTCCTAAAATCCATGAATACCGGTCTAGCCGCTCAAGATTGAGCCCGCTTATAGCCAGTTTGGGCCGGAAAAAAGACTGGATTTTTATAGGAAAAAACTGGTTTTTCAGATAGAAAAAAACTGGTTTTTAAAACTGGTTTTGAGGAGTTCCTAGATGAAAGAAAAAATTCATCCCAAATACGAGGCGGCCAAAATTACCTGCGCCTGCGGAAACGTCATTGAGACAAGATCAACAGCCCGGGACCTTAAAATTGAAATCTGTTCCGCCTGTCATCCCTTTTTCACGGGCAAACAAAAACTCGTCGATACCGCAGGACGGATAGAAAGATTCCGCAGAAAGTATAACATCAAAGAGTAAGCGGATCTCGAGGAGATTGTATGCATTACACCGGAGCGCGAATCCTCATCGAAGCCCTGATTGAAGAAGGGGTCGATACGGTTTTCGGGTACCCGGGCGGCGCGGTCCTGTTCATCTACGATGAACTCTTCAAGCACAAAGACCGCATCCGCCACATCTTGGTGAGCCATGAACAGCACGCGGCCCACGCCGCTGACGGCTACGCCCGCTCTACCGGCAAAGTCGGGGTCTGCATCGCAACCTCGGGCCCCGGCGCGACTAATCTCGTTACCGGCATCGCCGCCGCGGCCATGGATTCAGTCCCCCTGGTGGCCATCACGGGAAACGTCAGCACCTCCCTGCTAGGCAAGGACAGCTTCCAAGAAGTGGATATTACCGGCATCACCATGCCTATCGTCAAGCATAACTGGATCGTCAAAGATGTAAACGAAATTGCCGAAGTCGTACGGGAAGCCTTTATCGTCGCCCAATCTTCAAGACCGGGGCCGGTTCTCATTGACATTCCCAAAGATATTACCTCCGCCTCGGGCAATCCTAAGCCTTCCCCGGCTCTGCAGGGGCGATCGCAACGCCTCGCGGAACGGAATAAACGCATCACCTTCACCGAAGAAGACATAGCCCGAGCCGCCGGGATGCTCGCCGAAGCGAAACGGCCCCTCCTCTACGCCGGCGGAGGGGTGATTATCTCGCAAGCCTCCGATGAACTGCGGCTCCTCGCCGAAGGCTTACACGCGCCGGTGGCCTTGAGCTTGATGGGTATCGGGTCCATCCCGAAGGAGCATCCCCTGCATACCGGCCTCATCGGGATGCATGGAACCGTCGCGTCCAACAAGGCTGTCCAGCGGGCGGATTTACTTGTCGCCATTGGGGCGCGCTTTTCCGACCGAGTAACCAGCAGTCCCAACACATTCGCCAAAGAAGCCAAAATCCTTCATTTCGATATAGACCCAGCGGAAATAAATAAAAATATTCAGGCTGAAACCTGGGTGATCGGGGATATTCGGCAGACCCTGCGGGAAGTCCTCGCCCGCCTGCCCAACCCAGTCAGGACCGAATGGAACGGCGAAATCGAAGAATGGAAAACCCAGATTCCCGAAACCCACAAGCCAAATCCCCCAGGCCTGCACCCTCGGTTTATCCTTGAGGAAACCGCGAAACGTCTGGGTAAAACCGCCATCGTCGCCACCGATGTGGGTCAGCACCAAATATGGACCGCCCAATTTTATCCCTTTAGCCAGGCCCGGTCCTTTCTTTCCTCCGGGGGCCTAGGCGCGATGGGCTATGGTCTCGGCGCCGCCCTGGGCGCCCGGGTCGGCAATCCCGCAAAACCGGTGGTATTGTTCACCGGAGACGGCAGTTTCCGCATGAACTGCGCGGAACTTGCCACCCTGAAAAATTACCAAATCCCAGTGCTGGTGATTATTTTTAACAACCATGTCCTGGGGATGGTACGGCAATGGCAACGGTTTTTCTATGATAAACGTTACTCCGAAAGTATCCTGAAGGGTCCTCCCGATTTTGTGAAACTCGCTCAAGCCTACGGACTTGAAGGTTATTCTGCCCAGGATGAGGAATCCTTCATCGCCGCGCTGGATAAAGCTTCCGGGGAACTGGCCTGCGGCCGAGGGGCGGTCATCGACGCCTGCCTCGATCAGGACGAGCAAGTGCTTCCCATGGTCCCAGGCGGGATGCCCCTGGACGAACAAATCTTGTAAAGCCCGGAGGGTTTTACACCAGCTCCCGAAGCATTTCAAGCATAGCCGTAACCTGGGGCAACCGGGAATTGATTTTAAGCACATCCGTGAAGGTTTTGTGGGCTAAAACGTACTCCTTGAGCTGGACGTACGCGACGCCTTGGTTTATGTAGGCTTCGGTCATGCCGGGATTGTGGGCAATCGCCGCGGACGCATCCTCGATGGCGTGCCGATAATCCCGCTTCTGCACATAGGCCGCGCTCCGGTTGGAGTAGGCTTCCGCGAGTTTCGGCTTGAGTTTGATCGCCTCCGAGGCATCCTCGATAGCCCGCTGGTAATCTCGTTTGTGATAATACGCGTTGCCTCGATTGATGTAAAGTTGAGCGTTTTCCGGGGCCACTTGAATGGCTTGGGTAAAATCGGCTATGGCGTCGTCATAGGCTTTTTTTTTAAAATACGCATGGCCCCGGCTGGCATACAAATCCGCGGAGTTCGGACTGAGTTCAATCCCTTGGGTGTAACTTTCAATCGCTTTGTCATACTGTTCCAAATAGATATACCCGGCGCCTTGGTTTGCGTAGGCCGGCATATACTGGGGGTTGCGTTCAATCGCCTTGGCGGCGTCTGCGACGGCTTGGGCGTACATTTCCTTGTATAAGTACGCCGCGCTTCGGTTGGAGTAGACTTCCGGGCATTTCGGGGCCAGCGCGATGGCTTGGGTGAGGTCTTCGAGGCCATGGAGGTAATCTTTTTTGGTTATATAGGCGATGCCCCGGTTCATGTAGGCCAGAGAAGAAAATCCGTATTTGAGAGCTTGGGTATAATCGTCTAGGGCTTTATCGTAATTGCCGGTTTTGGCGTAGACTACGCCTCGGTTGATGTAGGCCATGGCGTATCGGGGATTGGCTTTGATGGCGGCGGTGAGATCCTCGAGGGCCCTGGGGGAATCTCCGAGTTTGTAATACATCACTCCCCGGTTTATATACAATTGGGTATGGCTTGGATTCTGTTTGATCAGCGCGGTTAGTTCCTGCATTCCCTGTTGGAGGTCTCCTTTTTCGGCGTAGAGGATCGTTCTCAGCACGTAGGCCGGCATATACTTGGGGTTATACTTGATGGCCTGAGTCGCGTCGTCGATGGCTTTATCATAAAGTTTTTTTTCAGCGTAAACTATACTGCGGTTGTAATACGAGGGGGCGTCTTCGGTACTGCAAAGGATGGCTTGGGTGTAATCCTGCAAGGATTTATCGAGGTCTCCTTTTTTATAGAAGAAAACTCCCCGGTTATAATAGGCTAAGGTATATCGTTCCCGCAGGCGGATGGCTTCGGAGAAGTCTTCTAGGGCTTTGTCGTTATTTCCGCTGTAGGCGTAGGCGACCCCTCGGTTGGAAAACACTTCGGCGTCCATGGGATTGAGCTTGATGGCCCTGGAGAAGTCTTCGATGGCTCGGTCGTATTTGCCTTTGTGGGTATCCTCAACGCCTCGGTTAGAGTGAGCTTCGGTTCCGTTAGGGTTAAGCTTTATTGCCTGCGTATAATCTTCGATGGCTCGGTCGTACGCGGTTTTCTCTTCCATAAAATTCATTATGTTCATCGAACATCCGCCGTAAACCCTTAGCGGGGGCGGCAGGGCAAAACGGCATTCCTCCCGGTTTTAAATTCTCGCTGTTTTGCTGGACCCTAAGTATTTTCCGGTCCCTCCTCAACCCAGCGATTTTCTTATAAAGTCTATCATACAATAACCGATAATACAATTTTTTTCTCTTTTTTTTTCTCAATTTTTTTAAAAAATCGAAAAATATACAAAACAAAGAAAATAGGGTATACTGCCAAATCCGTAGAAAAGGAAAAACTATGATTACTATGCAGAATCCGATTGTCGAGATGGACGGAGACGAAATGGCCCGAATCATCTGGAATCAGATTAAAGAAGAACTGATTCTTCCCTTTGTGGACCTGAAAACCGAATATTACGATTTGGGGCTTCTTCACCGGGACGAAACAGAAGATCGCATTACGATGGACGCCGGAAATGCGGTCCGAAAACATCGGGTCGGGGTTAAGTGCGCGACCATCACGCCCAACGCCAAACGCATGGAAGAATATCATCTGAAAAAACTTTGGGTAAGCCCCAACGCCACAATCCGCATGATCTTAGACGGCACGGTCTTCCGGGAACCGATTTTGGTAAAACGAGTCCAACCCGCAGTGCGTTCTTGGGAAAAGCCTATCACCATCGCCCGGCACGCCTACGGAGATCAGTACGGGGCGACAGAATATCCCGTGGATGTTCCGGGAAAAGCCGAGCTGGTCTTCACTCCCAAAACCGGAATCCCGGTCCGCCAAACCATATACGAATTTGAAAGCCCCGGCATTCTGCAAGCTCTGCACAACCGAAGGGATTCTATCGCTTCTTTTGCCCGGGCGTGTTTTCGCTACGCCTTGGATAAACGTCAGGACCTTTGGTTCGCCGCAAAAGACACGATTCTGAAACAGTATGATCAGACCTTTCGGGACATTTTTCAGAACCTTTTTGACAGCGAGTTTCAGCCCTTATTCGAAGCGGTAGGTATTGCTTACCGCTACACTCTGATTGATGACGCGGTGGCCCGGGCGATTCGCTCAAAGGGAGGCTTTGTGTGGGCGTGTAAAAATTACGACGGAGATGTAATGAGCGATATGATTTCCGCCGCCTTCGGCTCCCTGGCGATGATGACCAGCGCGCTGGTCAGTCCTGACGGCTGTTTCGAGTACGAAGCCGCCCATGGCACCGTAACCCGCCACTACTACCGCCATCTGAGGGGCGAAGAAACTTCTACAAACCCGACAGCTATGATCTTCGCCTGGACCGGCGCGCTGAGAAAACGCGGCGAAATTGACGGGACTCCAAAACTCATACATTTCGCCGGGGCTTTGGAACACGCGGTTCTGGCGGTGGTGGAATCCGGAGTAATGACAAAAGATTTAGCCGGTTTCTGCGAAGACTGCCTTTCGGTCCTCAATACCCTCGATTTTATCCGGGAGGTTAAAAAAAACATTTTTCCCGATTAGCCCAAGCCGGCTTTTACTGCCGCCGGGTCAGCAGTTCAGCGATGTTACCGCAGGAATCGCCCAGCTGTTCGATGCGCCGGACCAAGTCGATAAACAGCAGTTCTGTTTTTACATCCTGCCCGGCTTCGATGCGTTTGCGCCCAAGTTTTTTCAGCCGGCTCCGGGATTTATCGAGTTCTTTTTTAAGCTCCTCCGCCTGACGGAGTTCCCCAGCCCGAAGATCCCCGGGACTTCCGCTCAAATGCTCCCGAACCAGGGTGAGAAACGTCTCAACCAAGGCAAGATAAGGATTCATCGCCTCAATTTCTTTACGTTTAAAAGTCAGGCCTTTCTTCACGCTTCGTTCAAGAATCAGAACGACGCCGTAACAGTCATCGGTCATGTCTTCAAGGTTCGCCAAAATCCGCAACAACTGAGACACCCGATGCTCCGATTCCCGACTCAACTGCTGACGGGTACATTCAATCAAAAACCGGGTGAGTTCCTCCCGCATATCATCGGCGAGCTGTTCCCGGGCCTTCGCTTCCTCCAGAAGCGCGGCAATCTCCGCTTCCGCCATAGACCCTTCCCCCGGATTCCGCAAGGGCTCCCGAATCCGGCGGTACATCGTAAAAACGAGTTCCGCCATATCCCGAATTTCCTTTTCCGCCCGAAGGATGTTCAATTCCGGAGTGTCCTGCATCGAACCGGATTGATACGGCAAAGTATAGGCCTGCGGAACAGACCCGTCATCTTTAACAAGAACCGTCACAAGCCGGGCAAAAGGTTTCACAAAGGGCAGAAAAAGCAGAGTATTCAGCACATTAAAGACCGTATGCAACATAGCCAGCCGGGCAGTAACGCCTTCCGGCGACACCCGGTCGACCAGGATAAGCAGAAATTTGAAAAACAGCAGGGCCCAAACCGTGCCGATAACGTTAAACAAAATATGAACCAAAGCGGCTTGCCGGGCGGCGGTTTTCGCGCCGATAGCGGCCAAGGCGGCGTCGAGGGTGGTGCCGATATTCGCGCCGAGGATCATAGCCGCCGCCATTTCGTAAGGAATAAGGGTATTGTGCGCCATCGTAAGGATGATAGCCGTCGACGCGCTCGAGGAATGGACCAGTAAGGTTAGGACCAGCCCAATGCCGGTGCCGATGAGAATCGAGAACACCCCTAAATCAGTAACAGAAGCGAGAAACCGCCATTGCTCTGCGCTTTGGGTAGGCATGGCTTTGGTAAGGAAGTCGAGGCCGAGAAAAAGGAGGCCGAATCCGAGGATGACTTCTCCGGCGTTTTGGTATTTCCCCTTGACAAAACTCGCGATAAAGCCCAGACCCACCGCCGGCAGAGCAAGGGCGGAAATGCTCAAGGTGAAACCCACAAGAGAAACAATCCAGGCGGTAACGGTGGTGCCGATATTCGCGCCCATAATCACGCCGATAGCCTGGGTAAGGGTGAGGAGACCCGCATTGACAAAGGAGACCACCATTACCGTTGCGGCTGACGAGGATTGGATAATCGCGGTCACCGCAAAGCCGGTAAGGATTCCGCTGATTCGGGTGCCGGTCATGAATCCCAAGGCCCGCTGAAACCGGGAGCCTGCGGTTTTCTGGATGCCCGAACTCATCACTTTCATGCCGTACAGGAACAGCCCGAGGCTTCCCATAATTCCAAAAAGCATCGACAGGTAGCGCATCCTTTCAGCATAGCTTAAAAATATTTTTATTGCTAGATTTTTTTCTTTTTAAAAATATTCTAAAAATTTTTTAAGAATAAAGAATTAAAAAATTCCGAAATTATAATATATGGAACGAACATTTGTCATGTTAAAACCCGGCGTCCTCCACCGGCGCATTATGGGGGAAATTCTCAATCGCTTTGAACGGAAGGGGTTTAAAATCATAGCCCTTAAAATGATCCGAATGGACAAGAAAATCGCGGAAACTCACTACGCGGAACATAAGGGCAAAAAATTTTACCAAGAATTGGTGGATTATACCTGTTCTGGTCCGATAGTCGCGATGATTCTGGAGGATAAAGACGCGGTATCGAAGGTTCGCCGGATGATCGGTTCTACCAACGTGAACGACTCTCTGCCCGGCACTATCCGCGGAGACTTCGCTTCCAGCACAACCCTCAACATCGTCCATGCCTCGGATTCAAACGCTTCAGCGGACCGGGAAATCCCTCTCTTCTTCAAGCCTGAAGAAATGTGCCTTTGGGAAGACGGCAATCAAGCCTGGTTTTAGCCCTCGCTTCGAGAGGTCAGGTTACCGGCTTGCCCCATCGCTTTTGCAAAAAGACAAATGGGGAAACTGGATCATCAACAAAGCGTACAATCCGGCGATGCTTGCGGAAGCGGTCTGCAAACTGGAAGGCTTCACCTACGCGCCGTCGGATACGTTTTACTGGATGCACGGAAAGTCTACCGAGCGGGATTACCTGTACGTTACGACGCAGACGTTTATGCACGAGCAGTTAGCGTTTCTGTCAGAGGAAGTCGGCAAAAACCGAACGCTTTTAGTTAT
>JAIRPY010000083.1 GCA_031256905.1 Spirochaetaceae bacterium | reverse complement strand
GCTCAGACTTTTGCCGGAAAATGCGAGATATTTCGCGGGTCTTTCCCCTACGCCGGCGCGGAAGGCGGAGAAATCGGTCCCTTGGGCATTCACAAAGGCTTTGCAGTAAAGCACATCGCTGAATATCATAAGATTCCGCTGACAGACACGATAGCCTTCGGGGACAGCGATAACGACCGCCGGATGATCGAAACCGCAGGCGTCGGCATCGCTATGGGCAACGCCGACGACGCCCTCAAAGCCATCGCCGACGACGTAACCGCAAACCTCGCCGACGACGGCATCTTCAAGGGCTTCAAAAAATACGGCCTGATTTAAGAAATCGGCCTGCGCGGGGGCTAACCCGCGTAAGGCATCCCGAAATTTTTTTCATAAAAAAAGACCCAGCCTGCAACCTCGACATTCAGTATATTTTATAGTATGATACAAATTAAGATTTCTACAGGGAGGAGTATTGTATGAAATATGCGATAGTCTATGCTCTTCTGGCGACAATTATCCCGGTTCTTGAGGCGCAGTCAAGCGGATTTGTCAGGATTCCGGGCGGGACCTTCATGATGGGTAGCCCAAATACCGAAAACGACCGAGGAAAGGACGAAGTCCAGCATCAAGTAACCGTCGGAACCTTCTATATGGAAAAATATGAAGTAACCCAAAAAGACTATCAGTCCCTGATGGGGCAGAATCCAAGTTATTACAAAGGTGAAACCTTGCCGGTCGAATGCGTAAGCTGGTACGACGCCGTCGAATTCTGCAACCGCAAAAGCCAACAAGACGGATTAACCCCGGCCTACAGCATCAGCAAAGGGCAAAAAGACCCAAACAATACCAGCGCATTCGATACCGTAAAATGGCTCGTAACCTGGAACAAAAACGCCAACGGCTACCGCTTGCCCACGGAAGCCGAATGGGAATACGCGTGCCGAGCCGGCTCCCAAGAACCCTTCTACTCAGGAAAAGCCGTGGATCAAGCCGCTTGGTTCTGGGATAACAGCAAAGAACATACTCACCCGGTCGGGCAGAAACAACCCAACGCTTACGGTTTGTTCGATATGCACGGCAACGTCTGGGAATGGTGCTGGGATTGGTACGGAGCGTACGGCCCGGATTCGGAAAATAACCCGGCAGGACCAGATTCCGGGTCCCATCGGGTAGAACGAGGCGGAAGCTGGGGAGATTACCGATCCGGGCTGAGGTCCGCAAGCCGCCTCGAATTTAACCCCTCCGGACGAAACGGACGACTCGGATTCAGACTCGTCCGGTCCACTATATGATTCCCCGGAAGCTCCTCTTCATCCTGCTCTGCCTCCTCGCGCCAAGTTTCGGCTACCCGGAGGAAAAAAGCGGAGAATATCTTACCCTCAAGATCGCGCTGATCGGTCCAGGGGACGAACTTTACTTTTGGTGGGGGCATATCGCGCTGGTTATTGAGGATGCCCGGACCGGTAAGGCGGTTTTCTACGATTACGGTCAATTTTCCTTTGAAAATAAGAATTTTTTCACCAATTTTGCCTTGGGACGCCTCTTGTATACCTGCGGAGCGTCCCCGGCGGAGGGAAATTACCGAATATACGCCGCCACGAATCGGGATATTACCGTCTACACCCTCGATGTCGCGCCGGAAAAACGAGAAGAAGTCCGCAAATTTGCGGAACATAACGTACTTCCCGAAAATAAGGATTATTACTATCACCATTTTCGGGACAATTGCGCCACTCGGATTCGGGATATTATCGATCTTGCGGTAGATGGGCAGTTCAAGGAACGTTACGGGAACGCGCCGGGGCGGTTTACCCTGCGGCAACACGTCCGGCGGCACACGTGGTTTTCACCGTTTATGGATTGGCTTCTCAATTTTTTAATGGGCCAGGGGATTGACAAACCGATTACCATGTGGGAAGAGATGTTTTTGCCTTCGGAAATTGTGCGGGATCTGCGGGATTTCCGGTATCGGGACCCGGCTGGAGAGGAGCGGCTCCTCGTGGAACGCGAAGAGGTCCTCCATCGCGCCCGAAACCGCCCGGCGGTTCTCGAGGCGCCCCGGACGCAAGGGCTTTGGGAAGGGCCTGTCGGCCTCGTTATAGCCGGCGCGCTTCTCTTCTGCGGGCTGTTAGCCCGAAACCGCCCGAAACCTTACCGGCTGATTTTCGGTTTGAGCCAAAGTCTGCTGGGGTTATTTTTCGGCGGCGGAGGGGCTGTTCTTTTTTTCATGACCTTTTTTACGGATCATGATTACACGTATCACAACAGCAATTTACTGTATGTTAGTCCGTTGCTGTTAGCGGCCGTTCCGTTGGGTTGGGTATTTGGGGCGGGGAAAACTCCGAAAAAACGGTTTTTTGCGGAACAATTATTGCGGGCGATCTGGACATATATGTTTTTCGGGTGTATTCTTTCTATGGTGATTAAATTGTTTCCGGGTTTTTACCAGCAGAATCAGGCGACCCAAGTCTTGACTTTTCCTTTTGCCCTGACTTTGAGTTTTATTCCGACTTGGATAGGAAGAAAAGGGGGAATTCGGGGGAGCTGATTTTTTTCTTTTAAAAAGCGGAGGTGCGTTGTGAAATCGATTATCCATGTTGACAACAGCGGTTTTTTCAGGAAACTTGTACAGAAGTTTCTTACGCAACAAGGGTATGTGGTGGAAAGTTTCAACCTCGCCAAGGAAGCCCTTGAAATTATCAGCGGAGGGCAGGTCGGCTTGGTTCTCACGGGACTGTCTCTGCCGGACATGGAAGGGGAGGAATTTATCCAGCGGATTATGGATTACTCCTTTAACATCCCGATTGTCGCTTTTACCTCGACAGAATCCACCCGCACCGACGATGAACTGATCGATTTAGGCATTAAAGGATGGGTCATAAAATCGGGAACCTGGCAGGGAATGTTATTGCCTTTGGTACACCAGCATTTTGTCGCCGACTAAGGCTATTCTTTTCAGTTTAAAAATATAAAGGATGAAGAAATGAAAACTATTATCCATGTAGACAACAGCGAATTCTTCAGGAAACTCGTCAAAACATTTCTCGGGGAACACGGCTTTGAGGTGGAAAGCTTCGATAACGCCGAAGAAGCCCTGGGACAGGTAAGCGCAGGACAGGTGGGACTTATCATTACCGGGCTGTCCTTTTCGGATATGGACGGCAATGAATTTATTAAGCGAATTATCGGGTATCCGTACATTATCCCGATAATTGCTCTTACCAGCAGTCAATCCCCTCAAATCGAGTACGAAGCCCGCCGTTTAGGGGTAAAAGGCTGGATTCACAAATCCAGCGCGTGGCAGGAACAGCTCCTGCCCCTGGTCCGTCAGTACCTCGGGCCGGACCCTGCCGTGTAACGATGAAAATTAAGGAGAAAAGAATGAATCCCGCCCTTGAAAACCTAAAAGCCCGGGGCTTTTTTCACCAATGCAGTGACCCCGAAGGGCTTTCCCGGCTGATGGACGAAGGTCCGGTTGCCTTTTACGTGGGATGCGACCCCACGGGGCCGAGCCTGCATATCGGGCATATGGTGCCGTTTTTCGCGTACCGGCACCTGGTGAGCGCGGGGCACCCAGGGATAGCCCTAATCGGAGGCGGCACAGCCCGCATCGGCGACCCTTCCGGCAAAACCGAAATGCGTAAAATGCTCGATTACCCCCAACTCGACGCAAACGCCGAAGCCATAACCGCCCAACTCGACCGGTTTATCGGCTTCAAAGGCGAATCCGCCCGATGGGTCAATAACAAAGATTGGCTTGCAAACCTCAACTACATTGACTTTTTGCGGGAAATCGGCAGTCATTTCTCGGTCAACCGGATGCTCAGTTTTGAAGCCTACAAACTGCGGATGGAAACCGGGCTGTCTTTCATCGAATTTAACTACCAGCTTTTGCAAAGCTACGATTTTTTGGAACTGTACCGGCGTTACCGATGCCGTCTGCAAATCGGCGGAGGGGATCAGTGGGGCAACATCGTGGCGGGGCAGGACCTCATCCGCCGCATCGAGGGCGCGGAGGTTTTCGGATTGACCTTCCCGCTGGTAACCACTTCGGACGGCAAAAAAATGGGCAAAACCGAAAAAGGCGCGCTTTTTCTTGATCCGGACCTCACCCCGGGGTATGAATTTTTCCAGTATTGGCGGAATGTGCCGGATCCGGATGTCCTGCGGTTTCTGCTGATGTTTACGTTTCTGCCCCTCGAGGAATGTCAAAGCCTTGCCGCTTCGGGGCGCAATCCGAATCATGCAAAAGAACGGCTTGCTTGGGAAGTCACCGCGCTCATCCACGGAGAAGCCACTGCAAATAAAGCCTTGTCCGGCGCCCGGGCGGCTTTCGGAGGCGAAGACGGCGACAAAAGCGGAATGCCCCAAAGAACCCTGCCCCGGGGAAAATTCGACGCCGGCTACATCGCGGCGGACCTTTTCGCCGACGCCGGGCTGGTCTCGAGTAAAAGCGAAGCCCGCCGGCTGATTCAGCAAGGCGGGGCCTTCATTTCTAACTCCGCCGGCGAGCTTGCTCCTCTAGCCGACCCGGCCGCGTTTATCTACCCGGACCGCCTTTCTTCTGCCGGAGAAATTACCCTCAGAGCCGGCAAAAAACGATACTGCCTCGTCACCGCCATGTAACAAAAAACGCCCCAAGGCTGGGGCGTTTTTTTATTTTTTAGGAGTGTAACGTTTTGGGTTATTAGGTTTTCCCGGAGTGGCGCCGCTGGATACGGTAATGTACCAATTGGCCGCCCGATTGCTGTCGGCCAGGCGTTCGTCCCGGCAGATACTGCGGGTTGCGGTGGCGTCTTTGCTGGGGACTGCGTCTCCGGGGCTTAGGATGCCTCCGTTTGCCCCCAGCCATGCCCCTTGCCGAGCAAGCATTTCCACGGCCTTAGCTACATCCGCTTTAGTTCCCCAGGATTCTCGGGTTTCGCTCATCGCCACTGCGTCGAGGATTTTATCGTCCTGATCGAGGAAAAAAACCGCGTCGGTTTTACGGATTAGTTTTTTGGTATCCGGGATCCAGAAATCCCGGGCGTCGGGCTGGGCGTCGGCGCCCCGGGAAGCCCGGAGATTTGTGCCGATTTCGTTGACGAGTCCTTCTTCGATGCTTCGCAGATGGATGACGATGTACTCTCCGGCTTTGACTTCCACCGACGGGAACTCGAAGACTGGAGTTTCCAAACCGTTACTGGCAATGAAAAGCCTCAGGCCTCCGAGATTTCCCCCGGTGAGAGCTTTGATTTCCACGAATTCGGCTTTGGGTTTTGCGTATTCGGTACGAATTTCGGTAATGACCAAGGACGGAAGCCGGTCGTTCCAGGTACGGAAGGGAACGAGCGCGTTGAGGGTATTGCGCCGTTCGTCTTGCACGAGGATGTCGGCGGCGACTCTTTCTCCTACGCCGATTCCTCGGCCGTCCACCTGGACATACACGACCGCGCCGTCTCGGATGGACTGTACCGGCAGGGATGGATCGAAGCGCAAGGAAAGAACCTTCACCGGCAGGGAAAACCGGAAGGTTATTTCTTCGGAAGAAATTGCCTTGGCTTTGAGGAACACCGGAGCTTCTCCGGCGGTTCCGAACACGTGTTGTATTGCTTCTCCGGCTTCTCCTGCATTGGAACAGCCGCATAAGCACAATATCAGGACCGCAATACTATGGGTTTTCATAGATACCTCCGTATAAATACGGGAAGGATCAGGCAAAATGCTTTATCTTTTTTAGAAAAGAAGGGAAAAAGGAGAGGAGAAAAAACCTCTTTTAAAAAGAAGAAAATTTGAGTATCATGGCAGTATGAATCCGCTTAATATTATACGATTGGACCTTTACGGTTCGTTATATTACCGCCCGGACCCGAAATGCGAACCTTTTGGCGCAGAGGAGATTCGGGAGGAGGCCTTGTTTTGTTTTGAGATTGCTTCGGATCAGTATTTGAGCATTGAGCCTGAGTATGATCGGTATTTGGGACCCCTTTTGTTTGCCGGGGCAGGTCCGACGGCGGCGTCCGGGGAGGCCTGCGAGCTTCCTGCGGGGCTGTATCTGTTCGCGCAGGTTCGGGATGTGCTGTGCCGGGAAGATATTGTCTGGATGGCGATGGAAATACAGAAAGACGGCCTATGGGAGCGGCTGGATCTTGGGAATCGGCTGTATTTACGGTATTTGTATGAAGATGCCTCGGCAGTGACTCAACTTTTTCGGCCCTATAAAAAGTAATATGCCGCCAAAGAGAATCGAACTCTTGACACAAGGATTTTCAGTCCTTTGCTCTACCAACTGAGCTACAGCGGCGTACTTTTATATATACTAAAATCGGGAAAAAAAGTCAACACCCAAAAGCGTTTTTTTAAAATTTTTTCTCGGGTATATACAAGTCCCGGGGAAAATCTTATACTCGAATATCCTAGGAGAAATCATGGGTATTACCAGCTATCTTGAGACTCTGCCGTTGTATGGCATTGCGCGCTACGCTTCTGATCGGGGAGGCTTGAAGAACGGCGTGGCTTTTATTGGATGCCTCCGGCAAAGTCCGGCGGACAAAAACAACGTAATTCTTATAACCGATCCTCTCGGCGGGACGCCAAAGGTCATGGAGTTTAAGGCCGAAGACATCCTGGCCGCGGAAGAAGCGCGTCAGACCGTGACCGAATCGGGCAATACCGCGCCGCTGGTCAAGTTATGGATTCGGAAAGGCGCCCGGGGAGTCATCCTGGAACCCTTTGAAGTGGATGATCCTATCCGGTTCATTGCCCGAACTCCGGGGTAAGCTATGCAAAAAATGCTCTACGCCCAGAGCGGAAATCCCCTGCAATGTCTGCTTTGTCCCCGGGCCTGCCGGATTCCCGAAAACGGCAGAGGAATCTGCGGAGTCCGGGGGTGCAAAAATCAGGAGGGAGTTTTGCCCTATTACGCGGGAGTTACCGCCCTGAATCTGGACCCTATCGAAAAAAAGCCCCTTTATCACTTTCGCCCGGGGTCGATGATTCTTTCGGTAGGTTTTGCGGGATGCAACTTACGGTGTCCTTTTTGCCAGAATTGGCGGATCTCCCAAAACCCGGACTCGGCGGCGCGCTACCTTTCTCCGCAGGAGCTGATTCGCCGGGCCTTATCTTCGGGGTATAATCAAATTGCCTATACCTATTCAGAACCGCTGGTACACATTGAATATCTTCTTGAATGTATGAGGCTTGCTCGGTCTGCCGGGGTTGCCAACGTGCTGGTAAGTAACGGATGCCTTGAGCCGGCCCCGGCTTCCGCGGTTCTGGCTCTCACCGACGCCGCAAACATCGACCTAAAAAGCGGGTCCGAAGAAACCTACGCTAACATATTAGGCGGGGATCTTTCTGCGGTAACCGGCTTCATCGCAAAAGCTTGGGAGATGGGCGTTCATGTCGAAGTGACGACCCTCCTTGTGCCGGGACTGAACGACGGCGATGACGAACTTAGACGTTGTGCGGACGTGCTGTGCGGGATTTCCCGGGACCTTCCATGGCATCTTACGGCATATCATCCGGACTATCGCTGGAAAGCTCCGCCGACAGACCCTCGGCGGATTGTTGCCGCGGCGGCCGAAGCAAGAAAACGACTATCCTATGTGTACCCCGGCAACATCTAAATCCCTTCCGAAGGATAGCTGAAACATTCGCTTTCTGATATACTTTTAAAGAATAAAGAAAAAAGGGTAGAATTATGGAAAATAAAAAGATAATTTTGGCAGTGGATGATATGGCGTCTAATCTGCGGACGATCAAAGTTATTTTGGAAAAAACCTTCGATGTCCGGCTTGCCAAATCGGGGCAAATTGCCCTATCCGTCCTTGCGGAGGAAAAGGTCGCGCTCATTTTGCTGGACATTCAGATGCCTGGAATGTCCGGTTTTGAATTCATCGAAACCGTAAAAAAGAACCCGGATACTAAGGATATTCCGGTGATATTCATCACTTCCCATTCAGACCTGGAATTGGTGCGGGAGGCTTCCAAATTTGGGATAAAGGATTATGTCCTCAAGCCGGTCACCCCGGAAAAACTCGAAAAACGAGTCCATGCGGCTTTGAATTATACCCTCTAAGGAGACATGGCAGGAGTTAGGTTTGTAACCCCCGAAGATCCTCAAGACTTAACCCGGTAATTTTTTGGATGAAGTCAACGGTTGTGCCTTCCGCTCCTCCGCCTTGCTTATACCAATTACTAGACTTCACCATATTCAAAAATGAATCTCCAGCGCATCCGTCAATAGATAGTTTTTCTGTCGATCCTTATAAATATGAAAGGCCCTATGATACCGATCTTTCCCGCGCCGGTATCGGCAGGGTAAAACTTTTTGCATATCACCTTTTTCTGCCTTTGCCGCGTTTTTTCTCGTCCCGGAAAAGCTCCCCGCTGAGTTTTTGGTACAGCTCGAACAGATACGCGACCCGCTCGCTGTCGTTAGCGAAAGTACGCCCGTACGCCGCGTCTACCGCTTTGTCCAGAGCCTGATGCGCCTTCTTGAGCGCAGTAGGCATTAAATCATTATCGTACAAATCGGCAAGGGTAAGCTCATCGTTTTCTTTCCGAGCATCCAATACCAT
>JAIRPY010000059.1 GCA_031256905.1 Spirochaetaceae bacterium | reverse complement strand
GGGTCCGAGGCGAGGTAACGCAGGGGTTAGAGGTGAGCTACCTCATGGGTTAGAGTCTCTCTAACGCATAGGTTAGAGGTGAATTACCCCATGGGTTAGAGATGTTCTAACCCATGCGTCCGAGGCGAGCTTAGGCATGGCTAAGGAGGGAGCTTAAGCAGGGGTAAGAGGCAGGCCCTAAACCCGGCGGCGGCCTTGCCGGGGATTCGTTTTTATCCTATACTAAAGGTATGAAAAAAGCCGGGATTATTTTGGCTTTGGCGGTAGCGGTTATCGCCGGGATTATTATGCTGGGACCCCTGTACGTCATCGACGAAGGCGAACAAGCGGTCATCGTGCAAATGGGACGCATCATCCGAACCGTAACCGACGCCGGCTTGCACTTCAAAGCGCCGGTCATCGACGAAGCGGTCCGATACCCCAAACGAATCATGGCTTGGGACGGAGAACAAAAAAGTATGCCCACCCGGGAAAAACAGTACATTTGGGTGGATGTTACCGCCCGATGGCGCATCTCGGACCCCCAAAAGTTCTACGAATCCATTTCCACTATCGACGCGGCCTATTCGAAGTTGGGAGAAATTATCGATTCCGAAGTCCGAACCGTAGTCGCCGAAAATTATCTGCGGGAAACGGTCCGGAATTCCAATATAATCCTCGAACGAGCGGATTCCCCGGACCGTTTAGGCATCGGGGACAGCATCGACGCCTCCCAAATCAACACCCTCATTCAAACCGGCGGAAGCGCGGAGCCGATTCAGCGGGGACGCCGGCGGATGGCAGAAGAAATTCTCGCCCGGTCCCGGCGGATGGTCCCGGAATACGGCATCGAGCTGATCGACGTGGTAACCCGGCAGATTCGGTATTCCGACGAACTAACCCAAAGCGTCTACGCCCGGATGATCAAAGAACGAAACCAAATAGCCCAAGCCTTCCGATCCGAAGGAGAAGGGAAAAAAGCGGAATGGCTCGGCCGAATGGATAATGAACGGCGATCCATCCTTTCCGCGGCTTACGAAAAAGCCGAAAGTATCCGAGGCGGCGCCGACGCCGAAGCTACCCGGATTTACGCGGACGCGTATAACCGGGACCGCAGTTTTTTCGAGTTTTGGCGGGCCCTGGAATCCTACCAAGCCGCTCTGCCGAAACTCGATATGACCCTTTCAACCAATATGGAATACTTCCGGTATCTTTACTCGCCCCGGTAAGGGCGCAGACGAATCCGGGCCTCCGGGGGAGGCCCCGGCCGAAAGACCCGGGGCCTGGGTCTTTCGGGGTTTAAAAAGTAAGCAAAAGGGTTTTTATCTCAAAGGGCCGGAAGTCGAGGTTCAGCTCTTTGCCGTTGACCGGCAGGGCTTGGGGATTCTCTTCGAGCATATCGGTTTGAGCCGCGGATTTTAGGTTTTGGGAAAAGCGGATTACCGAAGAAGTTTTCCCGCCGAGGCTTTCGTAAAGCCGGAATACCAGAGTTTTTTCGGCGTTATTTTCCGGAGCTTTCACGCATTCCACGATAATCCCCTCATCGACAGTGCAAAGGGACCCTTCTTTTGGGTTCCCGGTTCCGGGGAGGAATTCGGCGGAAGCCGGCGCGTTCAGTTCGTATCCGGCCTGCACGATTCCGGCCTCCCTGAAGGTCCCCGCAAAAGGCAGGAGCGAATAGGTAACCCGATGCTCCCCCCGATCCGCTTCCGGGTCCGGCGCAATAGGGGATCGCAGTAAAGATAAGCGCATTCGGCCGCCGTCCAGGTCATGCCCGTATTTGCAATCGTTGAGCAAAGCGATGCCTCGGCCTGTTTCCTCTAGGGAAATCCACTTATGCGCGCAAACCTCAAACCGCGCCCGGTCCTGTAGAAGATTTTTGTGGGTATTCCGCAGGAGATGCCCGTATTGCACCTCGCATCGCGCTTGATTTGTGGAGATCGCTGTATCGAATTCGACTTTGAGAAGCCGCCAAGTTTCGTTCCAAGTAACGAGGGTCTCAAAATCGATTCTTGGATTATGGGCGTAGCATACCATATCCTGGGTCAGGACTGATTTCGTAGCGATGCGGTATTTTCGGCGCAAACGGAAACACAAAGGTCCGTCCGAGGTTTCGGTGGAAAGCAAGCCCGTTTCTTGGACCCGATGTTCGGTCCAATCCGCGTCGATGTCCCAGGCGTCCCAATAAATCGGCACGTCTTCTGCGGTGATGAAGCCGTTAAACACGCCTCCGGGGGCGACCAATTCCTGATTCTGCCGGAGGTCCGTCAGACTCGTAATGCGTCCTGCATCGTCAAAGGCGATAGAGTAATACGGAGTTTCCAGCTTTTTCTGAGTAAAACGAAATGGCGAAGTTCCGGCCTGGGTATTCGTTACCGGTAAAAAAGAAGCCCAACCGAGGGGCGGCAGTTTCGGCGTACAAAACGCGATTTCTGCTCCCGCCAGATCGGTGTACCGCTGAATCGGGTAGATGGTCCCGTCCGAGGCTTCCAGGGCGGAGACGTTTTCCGGGGCGGAAAAGCGGAGGCCCTCCTGCCGGGCCCAAGATAAATCATTCACGGCTAAAACTCCGCCGCCGGGGCCCAGTAAATTTTTCTTGACTTGGGCGGTAAGGTCGGCCAACTCGGTTAGGGTCCGGGTGGAATCTGCTTCGGCTTCGACGTAAACCCGATGAATCGAAGAGCCGGGGATAATATCATGAAACTGATTCGTCAAAGTTCGTTTCCATGCCTTCAAAAGCGCGTCTTTCGGATACTCCTGATTTTCCATATACCCCAGGGAACAGAGAAATTCGGCGTTCCGCAGAGCGAATTCCAGTTTCCGGTTATTACGTTTTGTCCGGGCTTGGGTGGTATACGTTCCCCGGTGCAGTTCGAGGTACAACTCGCCGCGCCATTCCGGGAGTTCCCCGGCGGTATCGAAGATGTCTTTGAGGGCCGGGCCTGTTTTTTTCCAGGCGGCTTTCGGCGCGCCTTCGAGATCTTTCAAACGCCGGGCCATTTCGAGGTCTGCTCTGAGGGTCCCGCCGCCGCCGTCGCCTTCGCCGATAGATTTAACGCAGGCCGATTGGACTTCCTTATGCTGAACCGAATTCCAAATCCAGGTGAGTTCTTCCGGCGTTACCCGGCCGTTGTAGCCGCTTCCAGGGCCGAGGGTTGACAGAAAGTGCGTTTTCAGGCCGGTGCCGTCGAGACCGCGCCATATAAACGTTTCGTAGGGAAACCGAGTCGTATCGTTCCAGTTGATTTTGCTGGTGACGAAATAGCTGATGCGGCATCCCGCAAGAATCTGGGGCAACGCCGCGGAATAACCAAACACATCCGGAAGCCACAGAGTGTCCGCCTCATAGCCCAAGAGGGATTTGTTTACCGCCTTGCCCACGAGAAACTGCCGAATCAGAGATTCCCCGCTGGGGATATTGCAGTCCGCTTCGACCCACATTCCGCCGTTGGGTTCCCAGTTGCCGGTAGAATAGGCTTTTTTTATAGCTGAAAAAACATCGGGGTACTCGTTTTTAACGATTTCAAGCTGGCACGGCTGGGACTGAATAAACACGAACTCCGGGTATTCCTCGATGAAACGAGTCATATTCATGAAGGTCCGGGCGGCTTTCCTTTCGGTTTCGCCGATAGGCCAAAGCCAAGCATGATCGATATGGGCATGACCTATCAGGTGGATTCGGGGAGTCGTTTCGCTGTTTTTCATCGCCAAGAGGGGAGCGATCTTAGCCCGGGCCGCGGCGGCTTGAGCTTCAAGGTCTTCGTCGGAGGCCTGAAAACTCACGCCCATAAGCGCGGAATGGACTCCCTGTAAAATGCGGGCCCTCCGCAGAGAATTTTGATCCAGCATTTTGCTGGTCTCGAACAAAACTTTAACGTCGTAGAACAAGCCGTGAATCTCGTCGAGGCGTTCAAGGAGGTCCCCGCCGTCAAAGGTGTTGGGGAAATCGGTGAGGGTTTTCCCGATGTTGACGACAATCGAAGTTCCCTCGAAGGGTCCGCATCCGCCGTAGAAATGCCCGGAATAGGCTTCCACGTGCAGGACATGGTCCTGGCCGTCCCCGGGGATCCGCAGTTTTTCATGAAACCGATTAAAGGCTCCGGCGGGTTTCCCATCGATAAACGCTAAAGAATCCGCATTAGGGCGCACCCTCAGAAAAATCGGGCGGGCCTCCTTCGGGGCGGTATATTCCGCTTTGAACCAAAAACAAGTCCACTCTTTTCCCCAGGGTCCGGGGGTTGGGAGGGGTTTCCAGGCCGCCGGTTCCGGGGGCCGGCGAAGGGTTTCTGAGGTTTCAAAAACCTCAAAACGAAGGTCCTTCAGTTTTCGATAAGACCGCTTTTCGAGATAGGCCAAGTATTGGCTTATTCGAGGCTCTACTTTCGGGATCAGCATTTTTTTTCCTTTTTTCTAAAAATTTTATTAAAGTTTCTACCTTAATTAAAAGCTGTTTTTAAAAAATGAAAAGATATTTTTCTAAAAAGAAAAATATCTTTTGGGTTTATTTATTGGCGAAGAAGGCGTCGACTTGGCGTTGCGTTTCGGCCCTTACTTTATCGAAGTCTGCGGTTTTGAGTTCCGCCATGATTTGGGGGATAATGTCCGTTGGGTTGGTTGCGCCGGTGACGAGGTCGGTTTGGTATTTTGCCCAAACGCTACGGCAGTTGGTCAGCTCGTTTTGGATAGGTTCGACATCGAGCATAAATCCGAGCATTACCGAAGGTTCCGCTTCCGCGTTTAGCTGGCGTACTTCGTCCCAGTATCCTGGGGGAACGGTATCTTCTGGGGTTTCGATGAAGAACGCTCCTTCCTGATAATTTACCAAAGACCAGGTCGGGCCCAGTCTTTTCACGGCCGAGCCGCCGTTTACGTATTCAAAATGTTTTCCCTCAATGCCGTATCCGATCATATCCCGGAATTTTGTGTCCGTATTAACGAGTTCGAGGATTTTGAGGGATTCTTCGGGGTATTTTGAATTTGCGCTGATGGCGTTCATCGAACCCTGAATCGAAGCGGTTGAATAAGAAGGGCCGAAAAATTTAACGGCGTCATACTTATCGATTCCTGCGGAAGTCGCGTAAGAGTAAGCGACCGAGGGCCATGCTTGGGCCATAAAGAAGGGCCGATAAGGAGGTTCGTTATCCGCGATATTGGCGTCCGGGTTTATGATGCCATCGGTAAACCATGTGTGAAGATACCGCAGTTTTTCTAACACTCGGGGGTCTTCTAAGGTATTGACTACCCGGTGATTTTGATCCGTTAGTTCTACTCCTAAAGGATTTAAGTCCGCCGCGAGGGAATCAAAGATATCGAAAATGAAGGTATTACTGCCTTTGTAGAGGATCATGGGGTAGTATCGGCGGCCTTCTCCTTCTTTAATTTTGCGGAAAATCTGGTCCAGATAAGACCAAGCCGATTGATTAAGATCGACTCCGTACTTGGTTACTATTGCGTGATCCCAAAAGTAATAGGCGGTTTTCGAGGAGTCTTTATAGGTTGGCACGGAATAAATATTCCCTTTTATTTTTACGCCGTCCCAAAGTATTTGAGGAATCGCATCGTACAGCTTAGGCGTTACGGTTTTTACCGTATCGGTAATATCTTTAAAGGCCCCGAGGGAAACGAATCGGTTGTAAGAACCTAAATCGGTAAAGAGAATATCGTAATATTCTCCGGCGTTGATCATGGTGGTGAACCGGGTGCCGGCCTCTCCCCAGCCGGCTTGTTTGACTTCCAAGCGGACCCCGATTTTCTGCTCCGAATAATCGCTTATGATTTTGAGGTCCTCTGCAAGGCCGGCTTGAGTGTTGCCGATCTGCCACCAGATAACCGTAGGAACTCCGCTGGACCCTCCGGAAGAAGTCCCGGCGGAAGAATCGGGTTTGGAACAGCCTCCCGCGGCCGCCAAGATCATCAGAACTGCGCTCCAAGGAATTACGTTTTTTTTCATTTTTTCTCCTTCATATAAAAATTTGCTTTACCCTTTTACCGCGCCGACGGTAAGGCCCGACACAAAGTAGCGTTGGAAGAAGGGATACGCGCAGGCTATCGGCAGAACCGCGACGACTACAATCGCCATGCGGGCCGCTTCTTTCGGCATACTTGCGAGGAGTTGCGCTTGGGACACTCCCAAGAGCGCGGCGTTTTGGGCTAGAAAGTTGATGTCCCCCAAAAGGCGGTTCAAATAGGCCTGTAGGGTGTAGAGATTCGGATTATCGATGTAGAGCATTGCGGTGAACCAATCGTTCCAGTAGCCGAAACTCGAAAACAAGCCGATAGTCGCCAGAACCGGCAGGGACAGAGGCAGGACAATCGTGAAAAATACCGACATTTGACTGGCCCCGTCTATCTTTGCGGATTCGATGAGGGAATCCGGAATCGTAGTGCGGAAAAAAGTTTTACAGAGAATCACATTAAAGGAAGATACCGCCAGAGGCACAATCAAAACCCATACCGTATCTTTTAGACCTAAAAATTGGGACACGATAAAGTACGAAGAGACCAGTCCGCCGTTGAATATCATCGGGATGAAGACAAACCACACGAAAATTTTTTGCAGTTTATACTCCCGCCGGGAAAGCACGTAGCCCATAAGGGCGTTGAGGATTACCGACAGGGCCGTGCCGACTACGGTTACCATTATCGACATTCCCATGGCCCGCAGGATTGTATCGGATTGCTTGAAGAGATAGGCATAGCCGTCGAGGGAAAAGGCTTTCGGGAAAAGCCGATACCCAAATTCCTGTAACGCCGACTCCGAGGAAAGCGAAATCGACAGCACCAACGCCAGGGGCACAAGACAAACCAAAGACAGGACGATCATCAACAGATGGAACAGCATATTCGTCGTCGGGCTTACTTGGGTGAACCGTAAAACCGAATCCTGCCATTTCTTTTCGTTTTTCATCTTTTTTTCTTTTTTTTCCTAAAATCTTTTTTCCTAAAAAATTAGATCATGGCTACTTCGTCGTCGATTTTTTTGACGATGTGGTTTACCGCCAAGGTCATCACACAGGCGGTGACGGATTGGAACATGGCCGCCGCGGCCGCCATGCCGGTGGTGGAACTTTTGAGTTGCTTGTACACGAAAACGTCCAAAGTGGAGACGGTGGTGTAAAGGGAGTTGGAATCCCGGGGGACCTGGTAGAACAGACCGAAATCCGAGTAAAACACCCGCCCAATAGCCATAATAAACTGAAGGACGATAATAGTCTTCATCATGGGAATGGTGATGCGGCTGATTTGTTGCCACTTGGTGGCGCCGTCGATGATAGCCGCTTCATACACGGTTTTGTCAAGGGCGGCTATGGTGGCGAGGTAGATCACCATGCCGTTCCCCACGTTTTTCCATTGACTCATAAAAACCATGAATCCGGGCCAAAATTTCGGCTCCATATACCATCGATGCATCGGCGCGCCCAGCTCGTCGAGGACGTTGTTCAGCATCCCCATGTCGTAACTGAGAAAACCCCACACCAAGGTGGACACCACAACCCAAGACAAAAAGTAAGGAAAAAAGAGAATCGTTTGATAGAGCTTGGCGGCCATTTTGCTGTGCAGTTCATTAACGACAATCGCCAAACCTATGGTCAAACAAGTTCCCACCGCGATCATCACCGCGTTATAACTCAGGGTGTTCCGCAGAATCATCCAAATGTCTTTATTGCTGAAAAGAAACTTGAAATTCTGAAACCCCACCCACTGGCTGGACAAAATGCTTTGCAGAAAGCCCCCGGAAATTCGGTAATCCTTAAAGGCGATGATAATGCCGAACATCGGCAGATAACAAAATAGGATATACCATATCGTCGTGGGCAACGCGAGAATCGAAAATGCGGTATCATCTTTGGTCCAAGGGGCTTTGCGTACTTTATTCAAAATATAATCTCCTTAACCTAGGGTATTATTTTACTAATCAAGAGTCAACTAGGGGAGTATTAGAAAAAAAACCACGGCTGAAAGCCGTGGAACCATAGATTACTCTTCTTCCGGAGCGAAAGACATTTTGATGCCGTTAGTCCGCATTACAACCCAATCGCCTTTCAAAGGAAGGTCCTTCTTGTCTACCGAAAAATAATAATACGTGGCCAGGTCGGGATCCGTGGGATCGTAGATCCGAACTTCTCCGGTATCGCCGTCAACCCAAATCTTGAAAGGAACTTCTGAAGAAAGGTTGTCCGGGGTTAGGAGTTCGGCGTAATCGTTAAGGTCCACCGAATAAAGCAACTCCATCTGACTGTTGGAAATACTTCGATAAACCTGACCGGTCAGTCCCGGCTGAATACCCGAATTTTTGAGGGGCCTTTCGTCATAATTAAGCCACAACAGGTAAGATTTACCGCATCCCCAGGACGGGGTGTTCAAAGCGGAATCCGCAAAAAGGTGAATGCCGAACCCGCCCTGACCATCCTGGGCGCCGTCTTCGTACCGGGCGTTGAAGTCATAGAGCATGGGACCCGATTGGGGAACTTTGATGTTTACCTTAGCGAGCCGGGCGTTGGCGTCGTTTTGATACACCCGGCCGCCCTGAATGCTCCAATTCCCAGATACGAAGCGGTGTTCAGGCAGGTCTTGGGCAACCAAACCGGCGGCGCAGGAAAGGACTAGAACAAAAAAGATAAATTGTTTCATAAAACTACTCCTTACAATATTTTCTTTATTAAATCAGATGTTTCAGGAAATTGCAAGAGGGAAAATCAAGCATCTGCTGGGAGTCGTCCCTTTTTTACCCCGGCTATCAGTCGATGTAGATGATCTGGACCCCGCTGGGGAAAGCCTCACTGCCTACCCGGGTTTTCCGGGAAAGAATAACCGCTTTGAGTTTCCGGCAAGCGTCAAAGGCCTCATCTCCTATGGAAACAACGCTCGGAGGAATCGTTACGCTGGTCAGCTCGTAACAAGCCCGGAAAGCTCCGGTTCCAATCAGGGTCACTCCGGACGGAATCGTTACGTTGGTCAGGCCGGTACAGCGGAAAAACGCGTAATCTCCAATAGAAACCGCGCCGGCCGGAATAATAACATTCGTCAGACCAGAGCACCCCCAAAACGCGCCTTCTCCAATGGCGGAAACGCTTTCGGGAATGATATATACCCCGGATTTCCCTCCCGGGCATTGAATAAGGGTTTTCCCGGATTTGTCAAACAATAAACCATCAACACTGCGATACTCGGCATTGCCGCCGGCTACGGAAATCGATGTCAGTTTCTGGCAGATAGCCAACGCGCCATTCCCAATAAAAGAAACGCTGGCCGGAATAGCAAGGCTCGTCAAGTTACTGCATTCCTGAAAGGCCCCATCGCCAATAGCGGCAACGCTCGAAGGAATCGTTACGCTCGTCAGGCTGTCGCAGTTGTAAAAGGCCCACTTCCCAATAGCGGTAACCCCGAAGGGGATAATTACCCCGGTGATCCCTTTTTGATAAAAGGCTTCATCGGCGATGGCGGTAATTCCAAGATTCCCCGGAATGTTTGCCATCGAGTCACAGCCCTGATACCCGACCAAAACATTCCGCCGCAGGATATAATCCCCTATGGTAACGAGACTCTGCCCAAACCCTCCCGGGACCATTCCGCACATCAGGGCCACCGCGCCGATACTTTTCAATACTGCTTTATTCATATAAACTCCTTTGAAAAAATGGCATACTTAAGTATATACCCATCAGCCTTTTTTTCAAACCCCCTTCGGGGCGCGGATACCCAAAGGCTTACTTTGGGATAGTAATAACGAAGCAGGTTCCGGTTTCGCCGTATTGTTTTGACTGTACCGCGATAGACCAGCCGTGAGAATCGATCACCCATTTCACGACCGCAAGTCCAAGCCCTAAGCCCTGCTCCCGCCGGGAAGAAGTGCCGCGATAAAACAGCTCGAAGATGTGAGGCAAATCCGTTTCGGCAATGCCCGGGCCGTTATCGCTGACCGTTAGTATTACTGCGTTCTCCCGCCGATACGCCCCAAGTCTGATACGGCATCCTTCAGGAGTATGCCTGACCGCGTT
>JAIRPY010000035.1 GCA_031256905.1 Spirochaetaceae bacterium | reverse complement strand
AAGGTTTTGGCTGAATAAATCGGGATTCAGGTTTTTATAGCAAGTGGCAATGAGCCGCTGTAAACCAAGACCGTGAAATCTGGAAAAGAAAAAGTAGAAGAACTTGCTTACCCGGGGATCGTCGCAGTTGCAGAGAATAGTTTTTCCCCGAAAATGTTCCCGGTAATGTATCAGCTCTTTTTCTATATCCGTAAGCTGAGTGTAAAATTCATCGTTTTTTTGCCGTTTGGCATTGTCCAGATTTTTATTCGCCATGCTTTTACGATAGACGCTTTCAGGCGGAAGTTCAAGCGGGTAAAAACGTCTCCATTTTAGTGGACACTAATCCATAACCATGTCTCGCTTTTATCTTTGCAGAATTCCCATTGGTATTTAGGGCGAATGGAGACTCAAAACAACGAAACATCATTTCGTACGAATGTTATAGCGTTAATGTAGGACAAAGAGGCGTTCTATTGTATTATATTTTATTCATCGACATATTTATAAAAAGAAATAAAAATCAAAAGAAAAGATTAAACCTGATCGAGATGATGCCCTTAAGATGGATTCAACGAAAGAAGTATTAAATAAAATTGTGAGATAAGTGGCTGGCTAGGGCTTCTGTTCCTTCTCTGTTACCCGAGAAGTTTTATAAACTTCCAGATGGTAGGACTTTCCTGCCCGATGCGCCAGAAACCGACGCCCCGGACGCCTAAGCTCCGATAGATTTCCAGCCGGTTCGAGATGGAATAGTCATCTTCGTAGTAGACGGTGGCGGTAATTGGCGCGGTGTAGACGAAATTCGGGATGCCTTTATCCCGGCGGACATCGGCGATACGCTGTTCGTCCCGGATCCGCTGAATCGTTGAGTATATGTAGGCCTGACTCGGATTCCAATTCCCCCAACTGCGGCCGTAAAAGGGCCCTCCCATAATAAGTTTTTCCGGTCCTATAATTTTCAAGGCATAATTCGCAACAGTTCGGCACCAATCCAGGGATGCAATAGGACCGGGTTTACTTCCAGACCAATGCTCGTCATAGGCCATCACCAAAATTCGGTCCACTAGATCTTTGATCTTTCCATAATCGTACACGTCATTTTCCAGCGTTCTGGATCGGGCCGCTAAAGCCACGGTAAACATTTTGGCGGCTCCCAGTTTTTCGCTCAGTTCAGCGAGAAAAGACCGATACGCGTTGCCGTCCCGGGCCGGCACGTTCTCGAAATCAATTTGCAATCCGTCGAAAGCCGATGCCGCAGACAACAGGTCGGCGATGAGCTTCCGCCGGATTTCGCTTCCTTCCATAAGGGCGAAGTGACTTAAAGCCTGGCCGTTACAGCCCACCACCAAGTGAATCCGTCCGGTAAAACCCGGAATGTTTTTGGGATTAGGCACGCCTACAAGCTGGCCGTAGATGTTTACTTCCGCCCCGAAATAGCCAATATCCGAAACCGGCAGATCCGGTCTGAAAGATTGCTCCCGGCCGCTTATCAAATACCCCCAAATCTCGCCGAAAGCCGAAACCGGCAGATCCGCGCCTTCGGGTAACAGCACAATTTCTTCTTCCCTTTCCTCGAGAAGTTCAGTTTCCGAAGACTCAACCGGCGGAGCTTCGAAAATCCCCGGCGGCGGTAAAGGTTCGGACAGGGAGGTCATCAGGATTCCCCACACCGCCAACCCAATACTAAATTTCCGCATTTACGCGCCTCCTTTTTTGGGTTTTCCTTTCTTATCGGATTTTTCTTCTGGTTTTGTTTTTTCCAAATTTTCTAATTTTTCTGTCAGGTCCGCGCGTTTGAGCGGGGTAGGCTGAGGAAGAGGTTCCGGGTAAGAAACCGCATTTGAGCGAAAATACGCCACGGTCATGTCCAGTCCGGCTTCATGAAACCCGTTTTGGATACTTTTGTATAACTCGGAAAATACGGCCGGCACTTTATCGACCGCTTTTGTGTACACATTGATCTCGTAATGCGCGTAAAAATCATCGAGTTTGGTTTGCAGGACAAAGGGCATGGGGTCCGACTCGACGTACTTGGCTTTCAGCGCGGATTCAATGAGAATCGAATGGACTGTTTGCCAAGGGGTACTGTAGCCAAACGTAATCGTCCCATAGAGAATAAGCCCCCGATCAGTATCGCTTTCCGCGGCGGTATGGTAATTCGTGATTTTTGAAGTGAGAATCGACGAATTCGGAAAGGTAATGTACTCGTTTTTGTGGGTCCGCAGGCGGGTAATGGTAGCGGACCGCTCTACGACAAAGCCCACCGTATCCCCGATCTTAATGCGGTCCCCCAGTTTGAAGGGGCGCATATAGGTCAGCACGATGCCGGCAACCAAATTCCCAATAATCGAACTTGAGCCCATCGAAAACAGGATGCCCATAAATACGGAAACCCCCTTGAACACGTCGGAATCCGAGCCGGGCAGGTACGGATAGATCACAATTACCGTAAACGCGATGAGCAGGACCCGCAAGATATTGAAGGTTGGTTGTCCCCATTCGGGGTAGAATCCGGGGATGACCAGTTTTCCCCGCTCGACTTGATCTGCGAAAAACCGCATCGACCGAGTCACATATCGGGAAATAATAATAATAACCGCTATTGTAATAAGATTCGGAATATATTTAATAATCGCCAACCCTGTATTTTTTAAGGGGTTGAGGATGTAACCGAAAAGGGTGTTGGAAAGATTTTTCGTCGGTTCAAAGAGGCGGAAAATCATCGGAAGCGCGAGGTATAACTGTAACGCGATGATAATATACCGCAGGGCCTTGAGGATAAAATAAATAGCATTGAGAATTTGCTTGGTTTCCAAGAGCCGATAGGTCTTTATCGTCAGGCTTTTGATGTATTTTTTGCCGTACAGCGTGATTTTATTCTGTAATTTGCCGAAAAGATAATTCACAAGCCGAATAAGCAACACCTGAATGAGAATAATCCCGGCCGTAATGCCCAGCCGAATCGTGATATGGACGTCCGGCAGTTCAAACTGAAACCAGCTTCCTATTTCTTTTTCTTCTTTTTCTACTTTTTCTTCTATTTCCTTGATACTAGACTCTTCCTCTTGAGCGGCAAGCCAAAAAGGGGGTAATAGAATAAGGGTCAGCAAAAATAAAATACCTTTTTTTTTCATTTTTTTCCTTTTTAAAAATCAAAAAGAGCTTGCGATGGCGGCTTCCAAAGCGTCAAGTTGAGGATCGATGAACGCCAAGGGCTCTCCCGGGGTCTGAAGTTTGGCGAGTTTTTCGGGAATCGGGACCTCCGCGCCGGCGGCTTTCGAGACCAGGCCTGCTTCTTTTCCGGGATGCCCGGTCGCTAAAACCACAAAGTGCGCGCCTCCGCAAGACATATCCTGCTGGTCCGCGCATCGTTCCGCGCCGGCAAAAGCCACCGCGCTATGGGGGTCCAGCAATACTCCGTAACGTTTCCACACTCGAGCTATGGTATCGAGGGTGGTTCGGTCGTCTATCGCGCTGGGGAAGACCATATTCCGCATCACCGCTGGGGATTCCTCGTAAAACGAGGAAAGCCGGTCGTAATTCGAGGGAACGCTCACATCAAGAGCCGGGGACAGGGTGGAAATAAGCCTTCGGGCTTTGAATTCTTTGCCCCGGAAAAACTCGCCGCAGGCGTCGTTTGCATTCATCGCCGCGACGAATCCCTTTACCGGCATCCCGAATTTCCAGGCATAGAGACCGGATATTAAATTCCCGAAGTTGCCGCAGGGGACGCTGAAAAATAAATCTCCTTGCAGAACCTTTTTGAGTTTGATAAACCCATAGAGATAATAAAAGGCTTGGGGCAAAAGCCGTCCCGGATTCAGGCCGTTGGCGGTAGTGAGGGAATAACGTTCCGCAAAAGGCCGGTCGTTGATGCTTTCTATGACGAGCCGTTGGCAATCGTCATAGGTCCCTCGGACCTGAATAGGAATACAATTTCCCCCGTTAGGGACAAAGGTTTCGGGTTTCAGCCCCCGGATGGGACCCGAAGGATAAAGCAACGCGGCGATGCTGTTCCGGCGTTTGTAAAAGGCCTGGGCGATGCCGACGCCGGTATCTCCTCTCGCCGCAGACAGGACCATAATCCGGCTCCCGATTTTGGTCAGCTCTTCCACCACCGACGCGAGAAAGGCCACCCCGAAATCTTTGAAAACCCCGGTGGGCCCATTATACAAAGTCAAGATGGAAAAACGTTCGTCCAGTTGCTTCAGTTCAGGTTCAAAGTCAAACGCGCTTTCCGCCACTCGAGACGCGGAAAAGGGGTTCAGTTCTCCTTGCAGTAAGACCGGAGCGACCGTTGCCACCAGCTCAGGATAGGTGGTATGCTCATCCATGTAAAGAAAAAACTGCCGCATATCCAGCACCGAAGCCGGAACATACAGTCCCCCTTCCGGGGGCAGACAACGAAGAACCGCTTCTTTAAACGAAACCGGCGTTTTAGATGAACCCTCGGATTTGGTGGACCTGAACTGCATATTTCCCCTTTTTTCCTCTTTACGCGCTGTCGATATGTTTAAGGCTTTACAACCTAAAGGATAGCGCATTTTTACGGAAATTTCCAATTTTTAGGCTTTTTTCTTGCGCTGTTTTTCGGTTGTTTTCTGCAGACCGATTTCCGCGAGGCGTTTAAACTGCGGAGGGAGCAATTCGGCATCCTGCCCGGTATAGCGATCCAGCAATGCGGTATACTCGGTTTCCGCGAGGGCGTATTTTTTTTGTTTATAGTGGATAAAGGCTATTTCGTATTCCGCCGCGCAGACTTCATCGATATACGAAGGATACCTTTCGAGGATAGCCTCATAATACCGCAGAGACTGGGTATATTTATTCTTATCCGATGCGGCTTGCGCCTTTTGAATAAGTTCCGGAGGCGTCAATTCCGGAGGAATTTCAGGGTTCGACGCGCAGGCGACCATAGTCAGAATCAGACAAAAAGGACCAAAAAATTTCATGCCATCCATACTCCTTAGGTTATAGAATATTCAGCCTTTTTAAGCAAGGGGGTTCGAAGATTCTTGCGCCCGACCCGCCGAGGGATCAGGCAAAAAGTTTATCCGTAACGCTTGCTGAGATTTTTTGCGATTTCCAGCAGTTTTTCTTTGGTGTTAAGTTCGGGATCATCCAGGACCGTTTCGAGCAGTTCTTTGAGGATAATGCCCATGTACGGTCCTGACTGAACCCCGATGCTGAGGAGGTCGTGGCCGTCAATATCCAGGTCCTTTATGGAAAACGCGCTGTTGTACGATAAAATTCCGTTGACCCGGCGGATCAGAGGGACAAGAAAATCCCGGGGCAGAGGGATGCCGCTGGTGGCGTATGCGTCGGCCCGGCGCAGGCGGTAGAGGTCGATGAGGTTTTCCTCTCCCACTCGGATGACAAACCGGCGGACCGCCGCGTCGGTCCAGATTTCATCGTAGTGAAACATATGTTCTTTGATGAGGTGGACTGTTTTGTCGATTACCCCGTTGGGATACCGAAACCGGAGTAAAATTTCCCGGGTGAGGTCCGCTGAAATCTGTTCGTGGTTGTAGAACGTCCAGATTCCGGCGGAGTCCAGTTTACGGGTATCGACTTTGCCGATGTCGTGAAACAACGCCGCCAGCCGAACCGCCGGCGGCGCGTTTTCCTGGGCCGCAAAATCGCAGGCCACCAAAGAATGATCCAATACATCGAAATAGTGAAACCCCTTCTGCTCCACATTTCGGCCCCGGGCCAACTCCGGGAGCAAAAGCTGAAGCAGACCCGTCTCTTCCATCAGCCGAAAGGCCCGGGAAGGCTTGGGGGAATCAAGAATCCGGTCCAGCTCATCCCGAATCCGTTCCACCGAAACCTTTTCGGTAGTAGGGAGCGAAGGTTTGATCGCCCCCAGGGTCGCCTCTTCAATTTCAAACCCAAGTTGCGCGGCAAAACGAACCGCCCGCAAAGGCCTAAGCCCGTCCTCTCCGAAACGTTCCTCCGGATTGCCCACACAACGGATGATTCCTCGTTCAATATCTCCGGTTCCGTCAAAGGGATCCGAGGCTTCCCCGTCAGGCAGAGCCAGGGCCACCGCGTTCATCGTGAAATCTCTGCGCGAAAGGTCCGCTTCGATAGTAGACACATAATCAACCTTATTCGGTCTTCGGCCGTCGTCATACTCGGATTCGGTCCTGAAGGTGGTCACCTCCAGGGCATGGCCTTTGTACCGGACGGTTACCGTTCCATGCTTGATCCCGGTAGGAATAACTTTCGCAAACATATCGGTAACCTCTTTCGGAGACGCGTCGGTAGCAATATCCCAATCCTGAGCTTCCTCGCCCCGAATCATATCCCGAACCGCCCCGCCCACCAAAAACGCCTGCTTTCCATGGTCCGTAAATATAGCGGCAATCTCTTTCAGTAAAGGATGAATATGCGGATGTTTCATTTTTTCCTCTTTTTCTTTTTTTTTGTATCTTTTTTTAAAAAATAGTATACCCTGCCTATCCAAAATATACAATAACTTATTGACATTTCTTAGGTCCTTTTATAAGGTTATAAAAAAATAGAGGAGAGAATTATGGCAAACAGAAAAGGGCTTCTGCCCCTGCTCATTGTGGGGTTGATGCTGATCCAAATCGGATGCAAGTCGGCGCAAAAACAGCCGGAACCACCAGCCCAAGAAGAAAAACATTGGGGATACGCCGGAGACGTGGGACCCGAATATTGGGCGGACCTGAATCCGGCCTACACCCTCGCCCGGAACGGCCAAGCCCAGTCCCCCATCGACATCGTAACCGCAGACCTCGCCCCAGAGGGCGCGCCGGCAAAACCGGAATTTTATTATACCCGGGCCGCCTTCAAAATCGAAAATAACGGGCATACCATCGAGTTAATCCCTACCGAGGACAGCGGTTACATCGTTCTGGACGGCGTGCCTTATACCCTCAAGCAGTTCCACTTCCATGCCCCCAGCGAACATACCATCAACGGGGAACCGGCCGCCATGGAAGTCCACTTGGTTCACCAGGACCCGGATAATAACCTCAGTGTGGTGGGATTCCTGATCGCCCCGGGACCGGAAAACGAAACTTTTAAAGAAGCCTTCACCCGCCTGCCCCAGACCGCCGGCGCGGAAAACGAATTGGAAGAACCCCTGGACCTTACCGAACTTACCACGACCGGGGCCTCTCTGTTCCGGTACGACGGGTCCCTCACCACGCCGCCCTGCTCGGAAGGCGTAAAATGGAGCGTTTCGGAACAGTATTTGGAAATGTCCCAAGAACAAATCGACGCTTTCACCGCGCTTTACCCGAATCCCCCGGGAAATAACCGCCCGACCCAAGCCTTACACGAACGCCTCGTGTACCGGGCCCGGTGACGTTTATTTCCATACTCGGCCGGCGGTGAAACCCCATCGCCGGTTGACGTATTCGGAAAACGCCGCCGCTTCCGTCTGAAAAGCCTTGGCAAGATCGGGCCAGGAACCGGTGGCTTCATCTTTGGGAGGCAAAATCGCGCGCCGCCACGACGAAGCGTCAATCCGGGAAGCCAAGGTTTTCCCAAAATACTCCCCCGCTTGGGAAACCGATTGTTGCAACAGATGAGCCATAAATTCGTTTACTACTAAATACGAATCCTTCACATCGTAATGCTGATAATCGAAAAACGAAAGAATAAACCGTTTACCTAAAGAAGGAAAATTATCAAACCGCCGGCGGCTGAAGGTCCGAAACTCTTCATCGATAAAGAAAATGCCATGGAATCCCTCGTGAACCATGAAACGGGACCGCAAATAATCCGGAGATTCCCGGGAGATGGAAACCATCGCGCCGGTTCCTGGCAGAAACTCCCCGGCTTCGCTTTGACGCAAAATTCCGGCGGTCAGCAAAATATCGGCTAATTCGCCTTCCTCCCAATTAAGGGTAAACCGAGTCTGCCGAGCTTTCTCAAAAAACGCGGACATATCTTCCGGCCGGTAATCATGGGCGTTCCAGCCGTGCTGGTCTGCGATCTCTTCATTCAAAGCAAGCCGCCCCCGAAACCCGGCTTTCTCCACAAAAAACGCAAGCCGTTTAAATAACCTATCCTGAATCTCATAACTTGCGGTATCGAAAATCAAAATCGACGGAAAATCCGCCCACCGAAACAACTCATATCGGGCATCCCGCCAACGTTCCTGCGGATACTGCAAAACCGTCTTCGGGTCCGCGGTAATCGGCGCGCCTTCCCACCCAAAACCCAGGACCGGATAGGCCAGTAAAATAATCAAAATAACTCGCATAGTTTCTCCTTATAAAACCTAACACCGAAAATCCGCCTTTATATATACTATAGTACATGACAAAGGTATCGTCAAAACCTATCCGTTTTGTCGCGCTTATTCCGCATCGGGATGCGCTGTTCGGAATCGAAGCGTACAAACGACAGCTTTTCGAGGCCGGGGTAATCGGGGCCTATTCTTTCCCGGCCGTCGCGCCCCTGGGGGCGTTCAGCCGTCCTTTAAGCCTTGAGGAATTAAAAACCCTAGCGGTCTTTCTGCGGGAAGCCAGTAGGAATAAGGACAAACCGGGAACATTCATCCCCGGAGAACCTCGGGTTCTGCGGTACGCCTCGGGAACAACGGTTCTGCGGCTTTTCGGTCCCGAGTTAGCTGGACCGGCAATTTCTCTTGACGCTCCGGGGGTCTGGTTTCCTTCAACAGTATTGGGCGCGGGGCTTCTCCCGGATTTTGCCGAAAACCTGCCGCCGCCGCCGCCCTGTTTTTTCAGAGCCGCCATGTTAGCCAATATGGTCCTCCGGCCCCTTAAATCCGGGGCCGAAGGCTATTCTTTCGAGTGGAAATTCGGCGCGAAAGTCTGGTTGCCGAAATTTCGGGGCTAATCTTTTACGCCGGGGACCGAGATGGGATATTCTCCGGTAAAGCATCCGAGGCAGTAGTCTTCGGTTCCGAGGGATTCCAGCAGACCTTTTATCGAAAGAAACTCAAGGCTGTCCGCGCCGAGGGCGTCCCGGAGTTCGGCGGTTCCGTTTAGGTTGCTTATGAGTTCTTTACGGCCCGGGGTGTCAATGCCGAAAAAGCAGGGGAATCTGACCGGCGGCGAACAAATTCGGATGTGGATTTGGCTGACTCCGGCCTGCCTGAGCAGGGAGACCAGCCGGCGGCTGGTGGTGCCCCGGACGATGGAATCATCGATGAGGACGACTCGTTTTCCGGCGATTTCGCTTCGGATAACGTTATGTTTCACCGATACCGCTTGTTCCCGCAGGTCCTGGCTTGGGGCGATGAAGGTACGTCCCACGTATTTACTTTTGACGATGCCTACGCCGAAGGGCGTTCCGGTTGATTTGCTGTAGCCTATAGCGGCAGGGACCCCGGAATCCGGGATGCCGATAACTACGTCCGCGGCCGCGGCGGATTCTTGGCCGAGAATTTCCCCGGCCCGGAGCCGGGAGCTGTATACGTCGACTCCATCGATGACGCTGTCCGGGCGGGCGAAGTAGACGTATTCGAAGGCGCAGACGCCTCGCCGGGTTTTTTCGCTGAAACTGAAGGAGAAAATTTCATCTTTATTGATGATAATGACTTCTCCGGGTTCGATGTCCCGGACGAAGGCGCCGCCAACGGCGTCTATTCCGCAGGATTCGCTTGCGAGGATCCAGGCATCCTCGAGTTTGCCGAGGCAGAGGGGGCGGAGGCCGTTAGGGTCCCGGGCGCCGACTAGGGCGTCATCGGTGAGGATGGTCAAAGCGTAGGACCCTTGGATGAATTTGAGGGTATCGGTGAGGGCTTTTTCGAGGCCCTTTTTGTAATGTTTGACGATGAGATTGATAATCACTTCACTGTCGCAGGATGATGTGAAGCCTATGCCCGCGTCTTCGAGGAGTTCCCGAACCACATCGGCGTTGGTGAGCGCGCCGTTGTGCGCGATAGCAACCGAACCAAGTTTGGACCGGCTTATAAAGGGCTGGGCGTTTTCTATACTGCTGGACCCGGATGTAGAATATCGCACATGACCTATGGCAATGGACCCTTGTATTTGGTTAAGCCGGGCGGGGTCGAATACATCTCCCACGAGACCCATGCCTTTGTAGCATTCGAGGGTTTTATCTTTGACCGCGGCTATGCCTGCGCTTTCCTGACCCCGGTGCTGGAGGGCGAACAATCCGTAATACGTTAAAGAAGCCGCGTTTTTTGCCGAATCCCGACAGAAAACCCCGAAAACGCCGCATTTTTCATGAAGTTTATCGTCATACATAGAAGTAGGTATCGTATTTCTTTTTTAACCTTGTGTCAAGTTTTTTTCGGCTTACGTTTTTGGTTAGGGCCTCGCCTCTGAAAAATTTTCAGAGGCGACGCCGCGGGCCCATGGATCGCTGGCGATGGATGCCTCTGGCGGGTTTAGGGATTATCGTTTAGTTCGTGAAGCTCTTTGAGATTCCGCAATTTATAGGTCGCCTTTTCCTGAATTTGCCGGACCCGTTCCCGGGTGATGCCTAAAATTTTGCCGGTTTCTTCCAGCGTTAAAGGACCTTCGCCGGTAAGGCCGAATCGAAGTTGCATGATCCGCATTTCCCGTTCGGAAAGGTACGAAAGGATGTCTCCCATAGCTTCCTGCACCGTTACCGAAAAAGCCATATCAAAGGGTTCTTCCAGATGTTCGTCCTTGATGAGGTCCGCCAAACGGGTGAGATTGCCGTCGTCCACAATTGTGTCAAGACTCGTCGTTTCTTGGGAAAGTTTCACAATTTCCTTTACCTTAGAAAGGGGCAGACCCAGGTATTTGGAGAGTTCCTCGTTACTGGGGTCCCGTCCCAAGTCTTGAGTGAGCTGTTTTGACACAAAATAGCATTTTTTTATGGTATTGAGCATATGAATAGGAATGCGGATCACCCGCCCCTTGTCCGCGATGCTTTTAATAATAGCCTGCCGGATCCACCACGTGCCGTAGGTGGAAAACCGGCACCCCCGGGTGTAGTCGAATCGTTCGACCGCTTCGATTAGTCCGATGTTGCCCTCATCGATGAGGTCCAGCAGGGATAAGCCCCGATGCTGATAATTCTTGGCGATAGAGACCACCAGCCGCAGGTTGGAGTTTATCATCTTATTTTTGTAGAGCTGGAGGGCCCCGTCCAGCAGAGTTCGTTCTTTTTTGTAGGCTCCTTCGTCCTCTTTGCCTTCGTACATAAGGCGGAGGTCCTGTAATTTTTGCCTGAGTACGACGATTTTTTCGCCGATAACTTGTTCTTCCTCTACGGTCAGCAGGGGAAACTTTGAAATCTGCTTAAAATACAACGCTAAGGGATCTGTTTCTTTGGGAAGCCTCGATTTCTTGAGGCTCTTCGACGCCCGGGTGTGCTGAGGCCGGGTTTTGGGATACTGTTTCTTGGTTTCCGCATCGCCCATTGGATACAATTCCTTTTTTTTGCTGATCCGCTGGTCCGGGTCTGGGGAAACTTTCGTTTTTGCCATGAGAACCTCCCTTGAGGCGTTCTGTATTTTTGTCATGCATATAGTATACTATATGAAAGCCTATCGGTCAAACCCGGAACTGAAAAATTACGTCCTGGGCGCTTTTGCGGGATCAATCGGGATGTTGCTCCGGTAGACCAGAAAAAAAAGTTGGGCCCTTTTGGAAATCGCGTCGATACCTAAGCGGCCCAATATCGCGCCGGCCGTTATTTTATCTCCTTCTTTTACCGATAAACTTTCACAACCTCCGTACACATACAAATATCCGCCGGAAACCTGGACAATAGCGACTTTGCCAAAGCCCCGATACGGACCTGCGGATACCACGATGCCTTGCGTGAGGCTTCGGACCGCTTCGGATTTCTCTCCGAGGAGAGCCACGCCGGAAAGTTTTCCGGTCATATACAGGACTTCTTTCGCCGATACAGGCCACCGTACCGAAGAATCCCCGGGCTTAGGGGATGCCGGGATTGATCCCCCCCCGGAACTCCCAGGCTTTTCCGGAGCCGGGATCCGAGAACCGCCGGTCGATTCAGAGGCCGGGGCTTTTATAGGAATTTTGAGCAGATCCCCTTCTTTCAGTACATAACTCTCGGAAATATTATTGGCATTCCGCAGGGTCTGCAAGGTAATGTCATAATGCCTTGCAATGCTGTAGAGGGTATCTCCTTTGGCTACTCGGTAGTCGAAAGCAGACCCGTTTCCCGGTATAGCGAGCCGCTGACCGACCCGCAATTTCTGCGGGTCCTCAACGCTGTTGAAACGCATCAGTCCATCGAGGTCAACCTTATAGGACCGGGCTATGGAATATATTGTTTCCCCTCTCTGCACAATATGAATCGTTTCATCCCCGCCGATACCTGCCGCCGCACCGATGAGCATATATAAAAAAGGTAAAATATATCGACGATTCATAATATTTCTTTATCGGTATTTTTACCTTTTTTCTTCTATTGAAAATATACAATCCCGCATCGGGATACACAAGTATTTTTTTTCGGCTTTTTTAATTTTTTAAAAGATGATTTTTTACCTAAAAACGTTTTTTTGATATACTGCTGTTATGGCTACGGAAATTGAATTGAAAGCCCGGGTCGAGGACCCGGCCTTGATACGGAAAAAACTTACGGATTTAGCGGTTTTTTCCGGTTCTTTTGAAAAATCAGACGTTTATTGGCTTAACCCGAAGGGGCAAATTACCCCGGACTACGGAGTCCGCATCAGACAGGAAACCCGAAAAACTCCCCAAGGCGAATCCGCCCGGACCGTCACGGTAACCTATAAAACTAAAAAAATTTATAACGGCCTCGAAGTAAATGACGAACGAGAATTTACGGTGTCAGACCTCGAAAATTTTGAGGAACTCCTGCGCCGCCTGGGGCTTGCGCCCGGAATAGGCAAGCGCAAACAGGGCTGGACTTGGGACTGGGAGGGAGTCACCGCGGAGCTTGCAGAAATTACCGGCCTCGGCTGGTTTGCGGAGCTGGAAATCCTTGGGGGTACGGATTCGCCTGAAACTGTCGCCGCTTCCCGGTCCCGGCTTTTGACGTTTCTGCGCAGTCTCGGCATCGGGGAGGATAAAATCGAGCCCCGCCCCTATGCGGCAATGCTCCAGTCCGCCGGGGCGGAGGGCTAGTCTGGAGGGCTTTTAACCCTCGGGTCTTACCCGGAGGCGGGATCCGTCAGGGCAATGGCGGCGAATTTGCCGGCTACCGATAAGAAAAGGTCCACAAGTTCCGGGTCGAAGTGGATTCCTCGGCTTCCCTTAATTATAGCCACCGCTTCGGCATGGGAAAAGGCTTTTTTGTACGGACGTTCTGAAAGGAGCGCGTCGTATACATCTACAATCGCCATGAGTCGTCCTTGCAGGGGGATTTCCACGCCTTTAAGCCCCTTAGGATAACCGGTGCCGTCCCATTTTTCGTGATGCGTTCCGGCGAAAATTTTTGCGTGTTCCAGAAATATCCGTTCTGATGTGCTTTCCCCGATTTTTTCGATTACCTGAACTCCAAAGGTGGTATGTTTTTTCATCTCCTCGAATTCTTCGGGATTTAATTTGGCGGGTTTGAAAAGGATGTCGTCCTTAATCGCTATTTTCCCGACGTCGTGAAGTTGGGCGGAACGGAACAATATATCGGTATCCCACTGCGCGATTTCCTCTTGATGCAGATTCTGTTTTTTCAGAGCCTCCACGAGGATTTTCAGATACCGCTCAGTCCGCTCGATGTGACTTCCGGTGATAGCGTCTCGGGATTCCACCAATTCCGCGACAGTCCGCAAAATAGCATTTTGCAGACTTACTACTTCCCGGGTTTTTTCTCTGACCATAGTTTGCAGATTTGTGTTGTACTCGGTCAGTTCCCGTTTTTGGGATTCAACGAGAAGATGCACCTCGATGCGCTTCAGCAGAAGGGGCGGCGAAAACGGTTTGGTGATGTAGTCTATCGCCCCTAGGGACAAACCCTGAAGTTCACTGCCGTCGTCGTTCTGCGCGGTCAAAAAGATAACCGGAATAGCCGCGGTCTTTTCCTGCTTTTTCAGCGCGTTTATGACCTCATAACCATTCATTACCGGCATTTCCACATCCAGCAGAATCAGGTCCGGGGTGACTTTTTCAAGTATTTTGAACAGCTTTTCTCCGGAGGGAATCGTAAACACATCGTGTTTTTCTATCAAAGCGTTTTTACCGACCGTAAGATTAGTAATATCGTCGTCCACCAGGATTATTTTTTTTCTATTCATACTTTTTCCTTTTCGTATAGAAGGCTGTCAATTTCGGCTATGGCGTCGCAGTAGTCGGACAGCAGAATACACTGCACGATTTTATTTACCTGAGCCTGAAAAAGCGCGTCTGTTTTATTCGAGCTTTTTTGCAGAAGGTTTACGCAGTGTTCCGCTTTTCCCATATCCATTTCGTCCAAAGCGATTTTGAGTTCGGTAAGGGTTTCGCGTAGAGCATCCGGGAAGACAGCTTCACTGCGCCGGGAAGTGGTAACGGTCTGCTCGACGCTTTCCAAGAGAAGCGCGAAATCCTCAAGGAATTCCGGGGTATTCTGTTCGATATACGCGGTATCTTCGTTTTTTCCCGCAGTTTCCAAGCGTTTTGCGGAATCCGCGAATTCCGCCGCGCCGACGCTGGCCGCCGCGCTCTTGATCCCATGGATAAACGTCGTGAACAACGGTATATTTCCTGCGTCAAGGCAGGCGCGGATTTCCGGCAGTTTCTCTTTTCCGTCTTCGAGAAAAACAGCCAGAGTACGCAGGTATCCGTCCAGAGTTCCTCCGGTCATAGCAATACCTTTTTTCACGTCGATGCCGGCTAGGGCAGGCAGTATTTCTGTCTCTTCAGGCCGAGGGGCTTTTTTTGTTTTTCGGTAGGGTTCCTGTTTTTCTCGGGGGAGCCATTTTTGCAGAACTCTGGTTAATCGGGACATATCAATCGGTTTTGGCAGGAAGTCGTTCATATTATTCTGAAGAAACATTTCCCGCACTCCGGATACCGCGTTTGCGGTGAGCGCGATGATCGGCAATTTTTTGCAGTACTCTCCTCCAAGTTCGCGGATCCGTCCTGCCGCTTCAATTCCGTCCATCCCCGGCATCATGTGATCCATAAATACAATATCGTACCCGTTTGTTCGGACAAGCTCGACGGCTTCCGCGCCGCTTTTGCAGAGGTCGATTCGCATCTTGAAGGGCGACATAAGTCCTTCCGCGACTTTCAGATTCGTAGGAATATCGTCCACAAGGAGAATCCGCGCGGATGGCGCAATAAACCGCGCCGGCTCTTCTCGTTTGTGAGGACGGGGTTCGGCTTTGTGGTTCAGCGCGTCCGCGATAGAAAGCGTGTGAGCCGGCAGAGCAAGGATCGCCCCATCCCGCACACCGAGTTCCGGGCAACCGCCGCTCATTACGATCAGTTTTGATTTAAGCCTCAGCCGCTGAACAATTTTTCTCGCTCCTTCATACAAAATATAGGACACAAAAATAAACGGATAGTGTTGCTGTTTCAGCAGTTCATGAAAATCAGATTGAACCGCAACCCAATGATTCGGAACGCCCAGCGCGTAAAGACTGCGCTGAACCGATAACGCATTAAGTTCGTTCATTTCGTAGATTAAGGACCTTTTCGTTTCCGGGCTTGAAACCGAAGCCAGCGGCGCGGAATCGCTTATCTTTTGGGGCAGAAGAATCGTAAAGGCCGTTCCTTTGCCGTACTCGCTGGTGAAAAATATTTCGCCGCCCATCGCGTCGCAGAGGCTTTTGGATATGGCCAAACCAAGTCCGGTTCCCTCGATGCCCCGGTTCATATTGAACTGCGTAAAATCCCCGAAAACTTTGGAAAAGTTTTCTTCTTTAATGCCGATGCCGGTATCTTCGACGGTAATTTTTAAAAGGATGTGCCGTTCTTCTTCGTCATGGATGTCGCCTTCAATCGAAAAGGTAATTGAGCCGGTTTCGGTATATTTTACGGCGTTATTCAAGAGATTTAAGATAATTTGCCGGATCCGCACTTCGTCGCCGACGAGCCGGCTTGGAATATTCGGTTCGATATCAACCAGGAGGCTCACGGGTTTTTCCCCGAGGCGCATCCGGATTATCGTCACCAGATCGTTCACTACCGAGGCGAAAAGATAGGGAATTTCCACGATTTTCATCTTCCCGGATTCTATTTTTGAAAAATCGAGAATATCGTTAATAATCGAAAGCAGATTCGCGCTCGACTGCTTGATGCCTAAAGCGTACTCGCAAATATCCGGGGGCAAGTCTTCCCGCAGAATGAGTTCTGTCATGCCCACAATTGCATTCATCGGCGTGCGGATTTCGTGGCTCATCCTCGCTAGAAAGTCGGATTTGCTTTTATTTTTTTCTTCGGACCGCATTTTCGCGCTGTAGACGCTCACCAGGGACATACTGAGAAGAAGCATCATCACCGCCCCGAGCGCGGAAATTACGATTCCCATTTGGTACACCTTTGCGTAAAAACTTGAAACCGAAGTGATCACTCCGGTATACCAGCCGTTAAAAATTTTCCCGAAAAACACGATGCTCCGGGCGCCGCTGTGATTCGTGAATTCCATCCCGGAAATCCGGCCCTGGTTTTGTTCCAGAGCTTCCGCAACCACCGCGCAATCTTCATTAACCGACGCAAAATTCCGGCCGATAAGATTCTTATCCTGACTGTGGGTGATAATATCAAGATTCTCATCCAGCACCAGGCCGTAATAACTGACGCTTGTACTGCCCAAATCGCTCACCAGCGGAGCCATCTCGGAAAGGTCGATGTCAATAGCGATAACCCCGGCGCGCTCTCCGGCCGTGGTAATTACTTCTTTCGACAGCGAAACCACCAGCTTTCCGGTAGATTTATCATGATAGGACCCAGTATAGTGAAATCCGCCCTGCTTTTCCAGCGCGCCGGTATACCAGGGGCGGCTCTGGGGATCAAAATCCGCCGGGGGCATCCATTCCTCCATTCCGCCTACGTATACACCCCGAAGGTAGCCGTAGATTCCGACTAATCCGTGAATAACCCGTTCTTTTTTGTGGTACACTTGAGAAGTTATCCATCGCAGGAGCCCCTGGACTTCTTCCTGGCTGTTTTTTTTAGGAAGCATATCTTCGATATAAAGGCAGGTATCGGTTAGAAATCCTTCGGCTTGGGATAATTCCGCCTTGATGCCGGCTTCGGCTACCTGAATGAGGCCCTCGCCGTTGATCAGCATCTGTTCTCCGACCATTCTGCTGGTATATAAATATCCCACAAACACCATAATAAAAAACGCTAAAAATACAAAAAGAAACTGTCGATAATTCAATCTGATAATTTCGCGTATAGACATTTCCCGGATTATACCACACTGTTCTTTTAAAAGTAAATATTTTTCTAAATTTTCTAAAGAAAAGAGCGGGAAAGCTGTTTTTTAGAAGCCGAATTCTAAAAATGAGAAAAAGCCGGAAACTTAAAAGGGCCCCGGAAAAACCCTTAGGCTTTTTTCTAAAAAGATGGAGGTGGCGGGAGTCGAACCCGCGTCCTAATACGCGAAATACAAATCTCTACAGGTTTAGCCGCGGTTTATTTTGTCGGGATGGGCTGAGCGGCGCGGCGGGCGGCGCATCCGTAATTCGGGAGATTTTCATTCCGCCGCGTCCGAATCCGCAACGGAACCAGCCCTGATTTTTACGCGGAAGCCCTCCCTCAGAGCGGCGGGAAGGTTCCACGGAATTACGCGGCTAAGGCGTAATCGGAATAACTGTCGTTTTTGGCAGTTGTATGTTTGCCGAATCAGGAGATCGGCCCTCCACCTGCAACCTGCATCCCGAACCGTACCAGTCGAAACCGGTACACCCCCGAATACGCTTTTAAACATAGCCGAACCCCGCCGAAATGTCAAGCTCCTTTCCAGGCTTTATACGAAATCGTAATTTAACGTTTTAAATATATTGACAAAATAAGAATAATATGATAAAATAATTTTATGAATAGATTCTTACATAAAAATATTAAGAAAATCTCAATATTTTTTGCGGTATTATTGTTTGTTTTTACAATGGTATTTTTGAGAACCGTTCCTTCAGTTGGATTAAAAATTATGGAAAATACTAATTCACTAAAATATCTAAAAATATCTAATGAAATATATTATAGACAAACATTGAATAATTGCGCTCCCTATACCGTTATGGGCGTCATAAATATATTGACAGGAGAAATAAAAGACCCGGAAATACTGGCGAAAGAAACCAAATGGAGGCTAATAAAAAATTTAACCTTTCCCCAGGGTATAATTGAATTATTGCATAAATATAACATAAAAACCAAGGAATACAGTTTAAAATTATATTCAAACAATGAAAAAATAATATGGCTAAAAAACCAGATTGACAACCAAACTCCTGTAATATTACTTGTAAAAGTAAAAAATATACAGCATTATTTTACCATTATCGGATACGATGAAAAGGGATTTATGTTGTATGATTCGTTACAGGAAAAACAAATCGATAATCCAAGAAAAACGATAATTGACCGGGAGGAGTATATTGGAAATAGATATTATACGAATAACGAAATACTAGAATTGTGGAATAACGGAGGGTATAAAATATTTTTCAGGAATTGGGCTGTAATAAGTTATTATTAAAACATAAAAAGTGTTAAAGAACGGTTATAATAAATTAAAACCCTTGAAGGAGTCCAAAAATGGAAATTTTAGAAAAATATATTGACGCTTCCCCGTATAAAAAAATTTTTGTAAAGGGCATTTCTGAATTAACTGAAACCCAAAAATCAGAATTGGAGAATTTGGTAATCCGTCTTGAGAAAGCGGGCGCGAAGAATCCTTTGCAATGGGCATTTAGTGAAATAAAAGAAAATATTCCGCAATTTGGACGTTTTCTTGTTTTGAAAAGACTTTTTGAAATCACAAAATCTCCCAAGGAAAATGTTTCAATGGCTTCAGATTTTGATGATGAAATTGAGGATAAATTTTCTGAAATTTCTAAAATAATCGGCGAGGAAAAGTTTTTGGATTTTTTGTTATCATTCTCAAAAGGAATTATGTATAATGTAACCGAATTATTTGATGAGGGCAATCGCAATATGGAGGAAGATAAGGTAAATTGGATTCTATTGAAGACAGATGAAAATGGAAAACATTCGGAACAAATTATTCAAGGATTACATGAAGATTTTTTAGAATTTGAAAATGAAATTAAAATTATAAAATAAATTAAAATGTATAAAATAATGGGGTACGGGGCTACTGCGCATAACCAGATTGTATGCGTTGCGCCCGCAGTAGCGGGCTTGGCCTATGAAAAACCGCAGTCGGCCTACGGCCTTTGTGCGGTTTTTCGTAGGCACATTTTGCCCGCCGCTGAAACCGCTGCGCGGTTTCTTTATCGCGGCGGTCAAAACGTCGCATACAACCGGAACGTTATGTGCAATGCTGGCTAAATTTTTTGAAAAAAACTGAAAAAGGACTTGACAAAAACATATAAACATAATACGATAAGACCATAGGAGAAACCCATGAAAGATTTGTATGAAATTATTAAAATAACCACCTCGGAAAGGAAATATTGCCAAATATTTTCAGATGAACATTATATGAAACAAGTGGACACGTTTAAAAAATATTCCCTGGATTTGACAATAGATGAATTAAGAAACAGAGACAAAATCGAATATGATAATTATCTGGATATAAATATTCCTGTGGGCTGTTCAATGATTGGCGGGCCGATTGTTGATTTACCCCCCGATATTGAATATCCGGATGGATATAATTTTATGGCACAATTGAATTGTTCTGAAATAAAGCCGTGTGATAAAATCGGATTATTGCCGGAAAATGGTTTTCTTTATTTTTTTACAAAAAATCATGGCGATGACGGCATTGTTTTTTATACGCAAAAAAATAGAAATTCATTGAACCGTATTGTAAAAGAGCATACAAATTCATTCTTTTATGGAAAAACAGTCAAAGAATATAAAATGGATACAGAGACAATTGAAACAAGATACGAAATAAATGAGGGAAAAAAGGAATGGAATTATTTTAAAGGGAATGAACTTTCAAAAATATATGGTATATATTCAAATTGTCAAGCATCTGAAAAAGAAATAATTAATTTTATGGAAGATGAAAATAAAATACTCTTATTGCAAATAGGTTCAAATTATTTTGATGAAGGCTGTCAAAGTGTTTTTATAAATATTAATGACTTAATAAATAGGGAATTTGAAAAATGCGTATTCGAATATAATCAATCATAAAATTATGGTGTACGCCAGCACTGCACATAACAGGATTGTATGCGCTGCGCCGCCTACGGCGGCTTGGCCTACAGAAAAACGCAGTCGGGGCTACGCCCCTTTGTGCGTTTTTCTTCCGGCACATTTTGCCCGCCGCTGGAATTGCTACGCAATTCCTTTATCGCG
>JAIRPY010000136.1 GCA_031256905.1 Spirochaetaceae bacterium | reverse complement strand
AGAGCATAATATAAAGTAATAAATCATAAAACCGTGATTAAGGGGTAAAATATGATATTTCCAAAGGATTTCGTCAACAAAATTATATGCGGGGACTGTATTTCAGTTATGAAACAAATGCCCGATGAATGTTTGGATTTGGTTGTTACATCCCCGCCCTATAATTTAAAAAACTCTACTGGCAACGGCATGAAAGACAGCCGAGGCGGTAAATGGAAAAACGCCGCCCTCGTAAAAGGCTATAGCCACCACAATGATAATATGCCCCACGAAGAATATGCAAAATGGCAACGTGATTGTTTAGCTGAAATGTTTCGTTTGATAAAAAACAATGGCGCAATTTTTTACAACCATAAATGGCGTGTCCAAGCAGGGATATTGCAAGATCGGCAAGACATCGTTTCCGGTTTTCCTGTTCGTCAAATTATAATTTGGCGCAGGAAAGGCGGAATTAATTTTAATCCCGGTTATTTTTTACCAACTTATGAGGTAATTTATTTAATTGCCAAACCGGAATTTAAATTAGTGCCAAAAGCAAATGCTTATGGAGACGTTTGGGAATTTACCCAAGAGATGAATAACATTCACCCTGCGCCTTTTCCAGTCGCATTGATTGATAGAATTATTGCATCAACTTTTGCCCAATTAGTTCTTGACCCTTTTTCGGGGAGCGGAACAACGGCCGTAGCGGCTAGTTTATTAGGGAGAGATTATATTGGGATTGAATTATCCCCGGAATATTGTAAATTATCTGAACAACGTTTGGGGAAGAATTAATTTAAACCGGAATTGCAAAAGGAGAAATTATTTTGTCTGGAACAGGCATGAAAACATTTACAAAAGAGGAATTAATCGCTGAGTTAAAACTATTTCAGCTTTTGTATGAAGAGGCAAAAGAAATTATCTGACCCATTGGCGCAACGCATAACAGGACTATGCGATGCGCAAAAAACAGGAACGTTTTCCGGGCTTACGTTTTTAAATCAGATTCGGCAAATTACCGTCCGAGTCAAAAGGAAAAGGACGGGGTTCGGTGAGAACGTCAATAGCAGAATGCGCCTGCGCTTCTGCAAGGAGGGTTTCGGAAAGCCATAGGGTTTCAATATATGCGGTGTCCTGTATTCTGATGATTCGCAGATGATTCATATCAACCGACGATGCAGAAAGCGCGGCAAACTGTATTGCTTCGCGGTCGTTGTCCATAACAGGCGGAATCCGGGTGTAATCGACTACCCGGGATGTTAGCGCGTTTACATAGGTCGCGTCGTAGTCGATGGCGTTGAAGAGCCGGCGGGTTATTGCGTGGGCCGCGCCCATGCCGACCGCTTGTCCGTGGGTTTCTTCCGACAGCCTCAGAACGACGGTGCGTTGCGCCCTAAGTCCGCCGGAAACATAGGGCGCGCAGGGTGTTGCGCCGGAAACATTCGGATCCATGCCGTCTCCGGAAATTTCCTTGCCGATTTGGTCTACAATCAGAATATCGCACGAGTCGATGAGGATCTTCGCCATTCGGCTTTTCGCGTATTCAAGAAGTTTCGGCTCTTCAGAAAGTATACTTTCCGGCGGAATCCCGGCGAAACGGCACGTTTGGTGATAAGCGTTTTCGATGATTGCAAGTCCCAAGACAATCGGCGCGTGTTGTAGAATAGTTCGGCCGAACTGTTCTATCATCTTCGCCATGCCCGCAAAACCATCGGCATGGCAGAGAACCGCGCCTTCCCGTTTACCGAGTCCGATAGCCATCATCTTCATCAGACCGCTTTCATAGGTCCCGCGAAAATCGGTATGCGGTTTTACCCGATGCGCGACAATAATAGCGTCCCCGGACGCCGCGTGTTTATCCAGCCGTACAGGATGCCCTCCTTCGCTTAGGCCGATTTCAACCGTTTCCATACTGGAAATAATAGGACATCCGGCGTACGTTTCGGTGAGTCCGTAGCGTTCAAGAAGTTCCCGCTGACCCTCCGCAGTAGCTCCGCCGTGACTGCCCATAGCGGGAATCAAAAAAGGTTTCGCGCCTTGCGCCTTTACCCAATCGGCGATGGATTTGTAAATCAGCGCGTAATTGGCCAGCCCCCGACTGCCGCAGGTAATTGCCACCCGTTGTCCCGCTTTAATGCGGGAATCGAATTTTGAAAGTTCGCTCCTAAGGGTTTCGGGAACAGCTTTACTGTCGATATACTGCGCGTCGAAACGTTGCCGGGCAGTGAACATTCTGGGAAGCGAAACGTTTTTGCACAATGTCTTCACTACTGAATTCATTTTTTCTCCTTATTTTACACTGCATTCGCGCACGTTCCGGTGCGGAAATAATCGATTACATTACGCGCCGACATACGCCCCATGTTGAGGGATGCTTCATACGTCGCCGCGCCGGCATGGGGAGTCAGAATGCAATTGGGAAGAGCGCATAACGGACTTCCGTACGGCGGTTCGGTAATGGTTGCGTCGAGAGCCGCCGCGCCGATACTCCCGGCCGCCAGCGCGGCCGCCAGCGCGGCTTCATCGATGATGCCTCCCCGGGCGGTGTTCACGATGACTGCTGTTTTTTTCATTTTGGCAAATTCGTTTTTCCCGATCATACTCCGCGTTTCTTCTGTAAGGGGCGAATGGATAGTAATGAAATCCGATTCCCGGTACAGAACGTCCAAAGGAACGTACCTCGCGTTATGTTCTCGGGCGAATGCGTTATCCTGATAAATATCGAACATCAACACCTGCATCTGAAATCCTCGAAGTCGTTCAATGACGCCTTTACCGATTCGGCCGGTTCCGATGACGCCGATTACTTTCCGCCACATCTCCACCCCCAGAGGGCGTTCCTGTTTTCCCGCCCGAATACTCGCGTCCATCCGGGGAACCTGGCGGGCCGCGCTCAACAGGAGAGTTACCGCTAAATCCGCGACAGAATCACTGTTTGCCCCCGGCGTAACCGTCACCACGACGCCTGCGTCTTTTGCCGCGGCAAGATCGATGGCATCGCATCCTACGCCGTATCGGGAAATAATCTTCAACCGAGGAGCTATCGAAAATAATTCTTTTCCGTACGCCTCAAGCCCCGCAATAATGCCATCCGCTTCGCCTATACGCTGGGGAAGTTCGCGCATATCGGTAACCCGCTCAAGGTCGAAACCTTCGTTTTGTAGCATATTCAGCGGTTCGGCGTCTGCCTGCGCGAAACTCCGGGCAGTAATGATAACTTTCATGGACTCCCTCTCATTTTTTTGCGAATATGTCCGGCAGGAACATAGAAATTTTCGGAATATACGTTACCAGTATGAGACATCCGATCATCACCATCAGGAAAGGAATAATGCCTTTCGTTACCGTTTCCAATTTTGTGTTGCCCACCCGGGACGCCACAAACAAATTGATGCCCAAAGGAGGCGTGATAAATCCGATAGAAAGATTGACTACCATGATAATGCCGAAATGCACAGGACTTAATCCCAAAGAAAGTCCGATAGGAAGCAGAATGGGAGAAAGCACAAGCATTGCCGGAGTTGTATCCATAACGCAACCGACAATCAGCAGAAATAGGTTTATCAAAAGCAGTAGTATAACTGCGTTATCGCTCACCCCCAGGATCGAGCGGGTTATCATCTGGGGAATTTGTTCGATGGTGAGAATTTGCGTAAACGCGGTGGCGCATCCGAGAATCACCATCGTCGTGCCGGTGGTTGAACAAGCTCCGCCTATGGTCGCGATCATTTTTTTGAAGTCCATTTCCCGGTGAATAAAAACGCCGCAGATAAACGCGTATACCGCCGCTACGGCCGCGGCTTCGGTGGGAGTAAAAAATCCGCCGTAAATTCCGCCTAAGATAATAAGCGGATTTATCAACGCCCATTTGCCGTCCCACAGCGCGCGTCCCGCGCGTTTCCATGTGAAGGGTTCGCTGTCTCCTTTCCAGCCTTGTTTTTTGCAGTAACCGTAACAGAAAATCATGAGGGCGAATCCTATCAGGATGCCCGGAAGAAAACCGGCAAGAAACATGGTACTGATGGACGTTCCGGTAGAAACGCCGTAGATGACCATGGGGATGCTTGGGGGAATGATGACGCCGATGCTCCCCGCGCAGGCAATAAGCGCGAGGGTGAAACTTTTGCTGTATCCTTTTTGGAGCATCGTCGGCACGACCATAGAACCCACTGCGGCGACGGTCGCAGGTCCCGAACCGGAAACCGCGGCGAAGAACATACAAACCGCTACGGTTACGATGGCGAGTCCTCCGGTGATTCGTCCGAAGAACACGTTGCACACATTCAGAATGCGCCGGGAAACTCCGCCTTGTCCCATAAATTCTCCGGCGAGGATGAAAAGCGGAATCGCCATAATAGGAAAGGAATCCACGCCGTTGACCAGAGCTTGGGACACAAAACCCAGAGAAAGCCGGCCTCCCGCGATAATCGCCGAAACCGCCGCCATACCGATGGCAATACCCACCGGAACGTTAAAACATAAAAAAACGGCCATGGATATAAACAATACCGCGCTGATCATAAAGAGTCTCCTTCCGAATTAAGGAGCAGTTTTATACGGTAGATAATTGTCTGTACCTGCCGAAACGCGGTAAGGATAAATCCCAAAAACGGCGCGGCGTATATTACCCACATCGGTATGTGCAGAGCAGGACTTCTCTGGTGCAGTTTGATCTGCCGGCCTACCCATTGCCATGCGGTGTATATAATAAATCCGGCAAAAGCGAGGAAAAGAAGATCCCCCAGAATTTCGACGACCGGACGCAGTTTTTTCGGAAACACTCCGAGGAATGCTTCTATTTTGATATGCCGGCGGATTTTCGCCCCGTAGCTTATGCCGAAATATACCAAATAGATAAACATATACCGCGCCAGCTCTTCCGACCAGGTAAGGGAATTGGAAAAAAAGTAGCGCATCACAACTTGTATAAACAGGATAACGGTCATCCCGGACATCAACGCGATACACACATACCGCTCTACGTTTTCATCGAGCCATTTCAGAATATTTTTTTTCATTTTAAAATCTCGTCCACGTATTCGGGATGATCGAGTTTCTTCTTCACCAGATCGAATATATTACTGCCGGCGACGATATTCTGCCAGGCCGCTTTTTCATCCGGAGTCAGCTCGATAACCGTAACTCCTTCTTTGGTGAATTTCTCCAGAGTGTTTTTTTCCAGTTCCTGAGATTTCTTGCGCTGAAACACTGTCGATTCCGCGACGGCTTTATCAATCGCCCTTTTCTGAACATCCGTAAGAGAATTATACTTTTCAAGATTCATCACCATAATATACGGCGTATACACGTGCTGAGTGAGAGATACAAATCGCTGTATAGACTGAAAATTATTTGAATCGATGATGCCTAAAGGATTTTCCTCCGCGTCGACCGTTCCTTGCTGAAGCGCGGTAAAAAGCTCGTTAAAAGCCATCGGCGTGGGATTTGCCCCGAAGGCCTGCCACGCGGCCAGATGAACGTCGTTACTCATCGTGCGCACCTTCATGCCTTTGACATCCCCGGGAAGACGCACCGGAATTTTGTTATTCGTGAAATTACGAAAACCGTTTTCCCACTGGGTAAGACCTTTAAGCCCGATAGAAGCCAGTCCCTCGAGTATTTTTTTCCCCGCCGGGCCGTCAAGCCGTTTGTACGCATCCTCGGAAGTCAGAAACAAAAAAGGAGCGTCAAACAAATACAAATCGCGATACAGCTCCGAGATCGAACTTGTCGAGCTGACCGCGATGTCGATATCGCCGACAATCGCGCCTTCCACGGCCGGCAGATCGTTGCCGAGCTGGTTTTTCGGGAAATGGTCGATGACCAGAGTTCCTTCCGCCTCGGCTTCAGCGATCCGCTTGAATTCATCTCCGGCCAGCACCGCCGAATCCGACGTGACATTCGCCAGTTTCAGATGAACCGCTCCCGAAGAATCCTTCTTCCCAGAACACCCGGTGACAAAAAGAACGATGACGAAAACTGTCGCCGGCAGACCGCGGCATAATAGGCCTTTACCCATGCTCTTCCTCCTTTACATCCCCCAGTAATACTCCAGATATTTTGCATACCGTTTCATGAATATCCTATGCCTATTCATATCCGGCTGAAGGATTTCATCAATTTCAACTTTGTGATCTTCTATCGAGCTTAAAAAACCCGTAACCTCCATAGCGAGAACCACGCCCCCGGCCAGGGAGGCCTGGGGAATCTTCGCGCAGTGAAGGCTCCGCCCAAATATATCCGCGCACATCTCCTTCCAATGCGCCGAATTAAGGATTCCCCCGGAAAGCTGAATCTGTTCAGGTTTTCCCGCAGTCTTGCAAAGAAGCTCATAACATTGATACACGTTAAACAACACTCCTTCCAGCACACTGTAATAGATATCCTGGGGCGTATGATGAGACCGCAATTCATAAAACCCGCCTTTTTTAGCGTCGTTCCAGCCCGGACATCGCTCGCCGAATATAAACGGAAGAAAGTACGGCATATTCTGAAACTTCGGTTTTTCGCGCTCGATTTCAGAATACGAAGCGGCCGGAAAAAGCATCGCTTTTACCCAATCCACACAGTTGCACGCGCCATTCACCGCCGCGCCGGAAAGCCACGCCGAAGGAGATAAATAACACCAAGTTCCGGGGGTTTCAGGCACTAGGGGCGCGGAAACGGAAAGACGCAACGCCCCGCTGGTGCCCATCGAAAAGGTCATGGCGCCGTTTCCGAGCGCGCCGGAACCCACTTGGTTAAGCGCGCCGTCAGGATAAGAAGGCAGTACCGGTATGCCCGAAGGCAGGCCCAGCAAAGCCGCTCCAGCGGAACTCAAGGGACGCGCATCCCGATACATGGCAAGGGGGCTTAGGTTCTCTTCCTTCAAGCCGATCTCATCAATTGTCTGAGGGTCCCAATCCCGGCTTTGCAGGTTAATAAGCCCGCCCCCGGAATTGGTACACCCGGTTTCAACCGCTTGGCCGGTAAGCTGAGAAAAAACAAAACCGCTTTCGCTCGCTATCCGGGTGTTTTCAAAGCCGACTCCGGCGTCGCGTAATGCCATGAGCTGAAAGGCCGGATAAAGCGCGTTAACCATGCATCCGGTACGTTGGTAATATTGCCGGGTGTATCCGGCGTCGGACCGCCGGGCGGCCGCCAGGGTTTCCGCAATCGGAGACATCCACGTATAAACCGGCGTAATTGCCCGGAGCCCGCCCGGGGTTCCAGGACGGGGCCGCTCGCACAGGACCACACTGTGATACGTTCCGCAGACCGCGATGGCTTCTACCTTTCGGAATCCCTCGCAGACCCGGCGCCCCAGAGCGAAGGTACACCCGGCCACCGCTTGGGGGTCATGGATGCCCCGGGCGGGCCAAGCGTCTTCGCCGTAGGCTTGAGCCGCTACGTGTTCGGTAATCCCGGTTTTGGGATTATACAGCAAAGCTTTCGCCGAAGCGGTACTAGATTCAAGCGCGAGGATCACCGGGGACTCTCCTAAGGGTAATATTGTCCGTATACACGGATTCAGTTCGTATAATCAAACTGTTGTAACCATAGCATGGCTTCTTTTTTCTTGTCAACAAATATTTTTATTTTTTCATAAATAACTCTTCTAATGCCCTATTGCATTTATTCGGGAAAGGGTTTTACTATAATCCATGGAAGAAACGCAAAAAATAGAAGAAACGCAAAAATCCGCGGTAAAAAAATTCACCCAGGGGTATACCTTCAAAATTCTGATGCTGATCCTGCTGGTTCTGCTGTTGCTTATTCCGCTGTGGATGATCCGGGGGATGATAGACGAACGGCGCCAGACCGCCAATTCCGCGGAAGCCGATATTATGGAAGCCTGGGGCAAACAGCTCCTCGAAGCCGGACCCTTGCTGACGATCCCCGGAGTCCGAACCGAAGAAGTCCGAACCAAAACCGACCGGGACGGGGAAAAAATCGAAATTATCAACGTTCCTTTTATTTTGACGATAGCTCCTCAAAAACTTGGTCTGGCCGGGAATTTCAAAACCGAAATCCGCCGCCGGGGTATTTTTTCGGTGCCTCTGTTTTCCGGGGAGCTGGAGCTTACCGGGAATTTTGAGCCGGCTCCGGCCCTGGCATCCCTTAGGTCCAACGAGGAGCTTTTTTTGAATCAGGCGGAATTGCTCATCCTGCTTTCAAGCCAAAAGGGAATCCGGAAAATAAACCAAGCTCAATGGAAGGGCCGGGAACTATTTTTTCAGCCCGGAAACCGAGGCTTTAACATCGCCAGTTTCAACCGCAGTTCCCTGAACAGCGGGATGTACGCGGCTCTGGGGGAGGCCGAAGGCCTGGAAGGGTCCTTCGCTATAAATATTGCTATCCAGGGCGGGCAGTATGTGCGGTTTTTGCCGGCCGGCCAGGACACCCATATTACAATTTCCGCGGATTGGGGGTCTCCTTCGTTTCAGGGGGCTTTTTTGCCTAATCAGGCGAATATTCGGGACAGCGGTTTTGACGCGGTGTGGGATATTAGTTATTTGAGCCGGGACATTCCGTTGTTTTGGAAAACCGAAGGAGGCCTTTCCGGGATGGTTTTGAATTCTTCGTCTTCGAGTCGGGATGCGTCTTTGCCGGCCCAGTGGAGAGCTGACGGGACGGAATGGAATTTTTCGGATTCCCTTTTCGGGCTGAATTTTTATCGGGCCGTGAACGCCTATTCGCTGAACACCCGGGCGGTCAAGTACGCCCTTCTTTTTTTGATTGTGCCTTTTTTGACGCTTTTTTTGCTGGAAGTATTTACGGGCCGGCGGATTCATCCGGTACCGTATTTACTTTCCGGGATTGGGAATGTTGTTTTTTATTTGTTATTGCTTTCTCTTTCCGAGCAGATGCGGTTTTACCTGGCCTATTTACTCTCGGCGGCGGCGGTAACGATTATGCTGACGTTATATTCCCGATCTTTGTTGCCTTCTTGGAACAAAAGCTGGTACATGGGGTTGGTGGCTCTGCTTTCTTATGTGTTGTTGTATGCGGTGCTGAATGCCGAGTCTTATGCGCTGCTGATTGGTTCTATCGGGGCCTTTGTGGTGGTCGCTTTGGTGATGTTTCTGACCCGCAAGCTGGATTGGTACGGGCAGGATAAGGGGTAACCCTTTGCCCCTCGAAAAAAGCAGGCCCCATGGGGTTTTTTTGGTATCAACCCCTCGAAAAAAGCAGGCCCCATGAGGTTTTTTTGGTATTAGCCCCTCGAAAAAAGCAAGTCCCCTGGGGTTTTTTTGGTATTAACCCCTTGAAAAAAGCAAGTCCCCTGGGGTTTTTTGGTATCAGCCCCTCGAAAAAAGCAGGTCCCATGGGGTTTTTTCGGTATTAGCCCCTCGAAAAAAGCAGGCCCCATGGGGTTTTTTTGGTATTAACCCCTCGAAAAAAGCAGGTCCCCTGGGGTTTTTTGGTATCAATCCCTTGAAAAAAGCAGGTCCCCTGGGGTTTTTTCGGTATCAACCCCTTGAAAAAAGCAGGTCCCCTGGGGTTTTTTGGTATCAACCCCTTGAAAAAAGCAGGTCCCCTGGGGTTTTTTCGGTATCAGCCCCTCGAAAAAAGCAAGTCCCATGGGGTTTTTGGTATCACCTTAATCGTACTGTCCCATTAGACGAATCGGTCTTATCGGCGGGCTTTACGTTTACTGCGAATGAAGAAGGCGAGTAAGACTTTTCACGATCTTTTGCAAAACTTCCGCAGAAGCCTGCAAAACTTCCGGAAAAGCATATAGTAGCCCCTTGAATCAATATCCCCAAAACCGGCGCGCTAGGCGCAATGTCTGCTTGAACTTTTTGAAAACCAGGGTAAGAGCATTTAGGGAGCGAAAGAAATAAAACTATGCTAAAGTGAAATAATCTTTGGAGGGGAAGCATAGAGATAAACGAATCTGATTTCGTAGCGATGAAGGAGCGTTTGAGCATGAAGGCGGACCCTTTCTCAAATCGCTTTGAAACGCATCCGCCGCGAGAAAATTCCGCTGAAATTATTTTTTACCCTCTTGCAATTTTTATTTAAAAGCGATATATTTTTATCTATGATAACG
>JAIRPY010000128.1 GCA_031256905.1 Spirochaetaceae bacterium | reverse complement strand
ATTTCAACTTCCCCGCAGTCCTCGCCGAACAACAGCGCGGTTGCGCCCTTTGCCGCGGCCGCCGCGCAGGTTCCCGTGGTATAACCGTACCGCAACTTCTTCCCGTCTACGATTTTATAGTCATCCATTTTTTTTATTTGGGAAGGTTTACTTGGTCCAGGGGCTTTTTCGGATAATGGTTTCTTTCCGGTCGTAGCCTACTGATACGATGTCTATTGGGGTTTCGCAGAATCGTTCGATGAATTCGATGTATTCCATGGCTGGGACTGGGAATTCGTTGTAGGTTAATGCGCCGGAAAGGGTTTTTTTCCAGCCTGGAAAACTGCGAAGCACTGGTTTGGCCTTGTTTAAGGCTTCGATAGAGGCGGGAAAGGTTTCCGCCATTTTGCCGTCTATGCGGTAAGCGATGCAGGCTTTAATTTCGTCTAGGGTATCGTACACGTCGAGGTGAGTCATTACTAAAGAGTCGATAGAATTGGTGAGGCAGGCGTATCGGAGGGCGACTAAATCGAGATAGCCGCATCGTCTGGGGCGGCCTGTGGTGACGCCGTATTCCCGGCCGGTATTGCGGACGAATCGGCAGAGGTCGTCTTCGGAATTCGGATCGAATTCGCTGGGGAAGGGTCCGTTGCCGACTCGGGTGGAATAGGCTTTGAAAACTCCCAGCACTTTATCGATATTCCGGGGTCCGATGCAACCGCCGATGGCCGCGCCGGCGGCGCAGGAAACGCCGCTGGAAACAAAGGGATAGGTTCCCAAGTCGAGGTCGAGGAGCGTTCCTTGGGCGCCTTCAAACAGTATTTGGGAGTTTTTACGATGGACGAGATACGTCGATAAGTCGATAGCCCTGGCGAGGAGGGGGTCGCTATACTGGGCAAGGAAGTCTCGGTCCGGCTTGTCGAGTTCATTGAGTTTGTCCTGCCAGGCGAGGTCGGCGATTCGGAGGCCTTCGCGTTCGCTTTTCCTGGCGTAGGTGATGCCGATGCCCCGGCCGGTGGTGCCGATGGGTTTTTTTCTTGCCAGGTCCCGATCTTTATCGATTTGGATATACTTAGGCAGTACGATGTGCGCCCGGTCGGAGATGAGGACTCGGCCTGTGGTATCGATGCCCCGGCTTTTGAGCATAGCGAGTTCGCCGAAAAGCGACGCCGGGTCAATTACCATGCCCGCCCCCAGGATGACCATTTTATCCGGGTAGAGGATCCCGGACGGGATGAGATGCAACGCGTATTCTTCATTTCCAATGACGATGGTATGCCCTGCGTTTGCGCCGCCTGAAAAACGGACGATTATTTGCGCTTCCTTTGCCAAATAATCCACAATTTTCCCTTTTCCCTCGTCACCCCACTGGGCGCCGATCACAACTACCTTCATGGTTTTAGTATAGTCTTTGAGTTCTGAAGGGTCAAGATTTAAAAACCCTTTAGAATCAAAAAAGCAATTCCATAATATTTTCTTGCAGGTCCTCCTTTTGTTTTATTCGCTGACGGCGGAAGAATTCCCGATATAGAATTCCTCCCCGGGAATGTTCGCTGAACTGTTCTCCGGTGCATTTAAATCCGAATTGTTTATACAGCGCGATGGCGCCGACGTTTTTTTTATTTACCAAAAGCAGTATTTTTCCCGGCTTTTTTTCCTGTTGTATTTTCTGCAGTAGTTTGGCGAATGTTTCTTTGGCGTATCCTTTTCTTTGATGGGTTTTATCGATCATGAGATGGTAAATCCAATAATTTCCATCGGCCTGGTCGAGGCCGTACATTAAAAATCCTACGAGAAGCTCCTGCGCGTATACCGCCATCGGAACACATTCGGGCTGAACTTTAGCTTGAGCCAGTAAAAGCGCGTTATCAAACACATACTCTTTTTGCGTTTCGGTTACCGATAAATCCAGGACATCCCAAAAATTTTCTATTCCGACAGGTTTAAAGTCGATCACAAATCCTCCAAGATTTTTTAAAGAGCTGAAGCTCCATCGCTCCAGCTCTTTTTTAAGACTACTCCGGAGATTGCGCGGGGTTTTCGAACTGGTTTACCATGAGCGAAGGCTGTTGCGTGGCGTCCAGGGTGTCCCGCCAGAGATTGCCTTCCGGGTCTACGTGTTTGCGCTGGGAAACCGCGGCTTTCATCGGCAGGTGGATGAACTCGTTTTGGACCAGCCCGATAATCACCTTTGTTTTTCCTGCCATGGCGGCGTGGGCCGCCGCGTTTCCCAGGCGTTCGCAGTAAATCGAATCTCCCGGTTCGGCCGGCGCGGAACGAATGATGTAACTCGGATCAATGTATTTCAGGGTGATTTCCATTTTTTTCTCCGCGAAGTACTGTTCGATCCGATCCCGCAGGTAGGTTCCCACATCCGCCATTTTGACGTTGCCTCCGGCGTCGGTTTTAATTTCCTTGATCAGCTTATCCTGCAAGGCGCCTTCGGCGACAATTACCAAAGCGTGCTTTCGGCTTTTCAGCCGTTCTTCGAGGTGATGAAAGAAGCCGTTGGGTCCTTCAAGATTGAAGGGCACTTCCGGGATAAGCACGAAGTTGACCTCATGGCTGGCGAGGGCGGTGTGAGCCGCGATAAACCCGGACTCCCGTCCCATGAGCTTCACCAGACCGATGCCGTTGATCTGCGAAACCGCTTCCATGTGCGCGGAGGCGACCACGTTTACCGCTTTGGCCACCGCGGTATCGAATCCGAAGGATTTATCGATGAAGTAGAAATCGTTATCCACGGTTTTCGGGATGCCGACCATGGCGATTTTCAGCTTTCTGCGGCTTACCTCGTCGGCGATGTCCAGGGACCCCCGCTGAGTTCCGTCTCCGCCGATGGTGAAAAGCATATTGAGGTTGAGCTGTTCCATCGCGTCCACGATTTTGCTGACCTCTTTGCCTCCGCCTCTCGCGCTCCCGAGAAAAGTGCCTCCAAGTTTGTGGATGCTGTCCACGTTATCCGGATTAAGCTCCCGGGTTGAATACTGATACTCCGGGAGGAAACCCTTGTACCCATAGCGGATGCCGGTAATGCGGCGGACCCCATAGCGATACCAAAGGCAACGCACAATGGCGCGAATGACATCGTTCAGCCCCGGACAAAGGCCCCCGCAGGTAACGATACCCGCATGGACGTACGCGGGAGAAAAATAGATCATTTCCCGGGGCCCTGCGCACTCAAAAACTTGGCTTCGTTGGACCGGCGTTTGGTCTCCGAGGACCGCTTCGGGTTGGGGGCGGATGAATTGGTCGTCGGTAACGTAGTTCGCCACGAAATCGCCCGGCGTTTTCGAGAGAACTATCGGAGACTTGATGTTCCGTTTCCCTAATTCTTCTATACTAAAGTCAAAGGTTTCAGCCATGAATACCTCCCTTTCGTTTTTAAAAAGTATATACTGGTTCTTGTTTTTTTTAAAGGTTTTTTCCTTGACTTTTTTAAAAAGATTGCGGGAATTTTCTTCAATCCAGAACTTTTTTTAGAAGTTCTAAACCGAGATCGATTTCCTCATCGGTTATGATATAGGGAGGAAGGAACCGGAGCGTGTGGGCCCCCGCCGAAAGGATCAAAAGCCCCTGGGCCGCGGCCGCCTCTAAGATGTTCCAGGCCTCTGTCGTAATGTCTACGCCGATCATGAGTCCCCGCCCCCGGACGGCTTTTATCTTTGGGTGATGCCAAGCTTTGAGGGTATCCTGGATCCGCTGACCCTTGCGGACTATTGCCGCGAGAAATTCCGGGTTATTTACGATTTCCAGGACCGCCAAGCCCGCCGCGGCCGCCAGGGGGTTGCCGCCGAAGGTACTGCCATGGTCCCCGGCCTCGAAGACCTCCGCGGTTTTTTCTCCGGCGAGAACCGCACCGACCGGCACGCCGGCAGACAGGCCCTTAGCGAGGGTGACCAGGTCCGGTTTGACCCCGTAGGCTTCGCACGCGAGGAAGGTTCCGGTTCTTCCCAGGCCGCATTGAATTTCGTCGAACATCAGGAGGATGTCCCGGTCGGCGCAGAGTTCTGCGGCTCTCCGGATATACTCATCCTTCTGCGGGAGGATGCCGCTTTCGCCCTGAACCGCTTCGAGCAAAAATCCGGCGGTGATGGTTTTGTCGAGACCTTGTTCCAGGGCGTTGAGGTCCCCCGGGGGGACGAAGCGGAAGCCTTCGGTGAAGGGGCCGAAGTCTTGGTGAAATTTGTCTTGTCCGGTGGCGGAAAGGGTGGTAATAGTTCGGCCATGAAAACTGCCTTTCAGGGTGACGATGCTGTGCCGGCCCGGACCGTATTTTTTCAGAGAGTACTTTCGGGCGATTTTGCAGGCCCCTTCGTTGGCTTCCGCGCCGGAATTGGCCAAAAACACCCGCTGAAGCCCTACCGGGGCGCAAGCTCGGACGAGCTGTTCCGCGAAGGCCCGGGACACATCGCTCTGGTAATAATTACTCACATGGATGAGCCGGGCGGCCTGGTCGGCTAGGGCCTGTACCACCTTAGGATGCCCATGGCCTAGGCAGTTTACCGCAATGCCCGCGGTGAAATCCAGATACCGTTTGCCGGCGGTATCCGTGAGCCAGGCCCCTTGCCCTTGGGTGAAGGTCATAGGCAGACGGTGGTAGGTGTGCATAAAAACGTCGCTCATTTTTTCTCCTTTTTAAAGTATTTTGCTAAGAAAAGCATTTTGCTAAGAAAAGCATTTTGTTCCGATTCCTTCTTTGGTGAAGATCTCGGCCAGCAGGGCATGGGGGATTCGGCCGTCGATGATATGGACGGTTTTGACCCCTTGGTCTAGGGCGAGGGCGCAACATTCGGCTTTTGGGATCATGCCTTTCCTGATAACTCCGGTTTTTTTGAGGGTTTCCAGGTCGGTTCTGCCTAGGGTTTTGATGAGCGAATCCGGGTCCTGCACGTCCCGGAGCAGTCCCGGCACGTCGGTCATAAGGAGGAGTTTTTCCGCCTTGAGCGCGCCCGCGATATGGGCGGCCGCGGTGTCGGCGTTGATATTAAGGGCCCTTCCCGAGTCGGCCCCGATGCCGATGGCTACGGATGAAACCACGGGAATCGCCCCGGACTGGAGGACCAATTCCAAGGGCCCGGGGTTTACGGTTTTGATTTCCCCCACGAAGCCGAGGTCTCCCCGATCGGAAATGAGTCTTTGGGCTTGGAGCAGGCCTCCGTCGATGCCGCTCAATCCTACCGCCCGGCCCTGATTCATCTGAATCAGGGCGGTAATATCTTTATTCACCTTCCCGCAGAGGACCATTTGCACGATTTCCATGGTTTCTTCGTCGGTGTAGCGCAGGCCGTTAACGAAATGGCTTACTTTGCCGGTGGCGGCGAGCATCGCTTCGATTTCCGGCCCTCCGCCGTGGACCAGCACGACGTTTATACCTACGCAGGACATAAACAGCAGGTCTTGGATGACTCCGGTTTTGAGTCCGGAGTTGATCATCGCGTTGCCCCCGTATTTGATGATCATAGTTTTGCCCCGGTATTGCTGGATAAAGGGCAGGGCCTGAATCAATTCTTTCATTTTTCTACCTTTTTTTCGGAAGTATCTTTTTAGAATGTTACGGTTAGGAGCCTACATCCGCCTTTCGGAAGAGTTTAAAAATCCACGGCGGTGATTTCCTCGACGGTATAGGAAATTTTTTTATCGTTTATGGAAAAGTCGAAGCGTTCCCCCGGGATTTTGTTGAGAATCGCGCCGCCGAAAGGAGACAGATACGAGATGATTCGGTTTTCGGGGTCCGATTCCCAAGGACCGAGGATGGTGTACTCTTCCCGCTGGCCTGCGGCGTTTTGGAGGGCCACTTTTGTGCCGAAAGAGACTCGGTGGGTGTTTACGGTTCGGGGATCGAAGAGCTGGGCCCGGTTGATTTCGTCTTCTAGTTTTGCCACGGTGGCGTTGAGGATTTCCTGTTTTTCTTTGGCGGCTTTGTACTCGGCGTTTTCCCGGAGGTCTCCTAAGCTCAGGGCGAAGCCGATTTCCCGGGAATTCGCTGGGACTTCCTCGTTTTTGATATGAGCTAACTGCTTCTGCTTTTCTTCGTATTTCGCTTTGGTGACGATAAGGCCCTTGACGGCGGCGATTTTGTCTATCCCATCATCTCCGAAGAACTTGAAATCCGGGTATTTTTCCAGAATACGGTTCCGGAGGCTGAATTTATCCGTCGGATCCAGGTCCTTCACGTCGTTTATAAACGTGTAGAGCCGGATAATTGCGTCCTTATCTTCTGCCCCGGCGGCTTCGTCGATGTAGGCGTTGAGCAGGCCCTCTTTAAAAAGAAGGGTATAGGCTTGTCTGTTGACTTTCCGGTTTTCGGAGGTATCCCGATGGTTTTCGATCTCCCGATAGGAAATATCGAGCAGGTGAATCAGGGTGATGAGCTGTTTTTCAAAAGGAAGATTCGCCTTTTTAAACCAGGATTCCTCCCGGCTGTTTTTGAAAAGCCAAACCACGGCTTCCCGATAATCCCGATAGTTTTCAAACCAATGGATGCTTTTACTCACGAGTTTCTGCTCATGCTTTTCTTTGAGGCTTTGGATGATCGACGGAGACAGCGCGGAGGGAAAGAGTTTAATGTACACTTCCGCCCAGTCCGGGATGAAGAGCTGGATGTGTTTGAGCAATTCTTCTTTAAATAGGGAGTCCTTGAGGTTGGCGAAGAGGGCCGGAACGTCTTCTATGGCTTCAAACAGTTCGAGGAAGCTGAGGTCCGGCCCGGGTCCCAGGTGGGGGTAACGTCCGATTAGGTCCTTCACGAAGAGGTACGAGGCGATGACGTACTCGTTTACTTGGCTGTAGGACTTGAGGTAGCCTAAAAAGTACCCGAACATTTCGGTGAAGTATTCGGTGTCGAGTTCCGCGTCTTTTTGCGCGATGTAGGCGCGCAAAGTTCCGACTCGGTCGAAGAAACTGCGTTGGGCTTTGAATTCGTTGAAGAGCTTTTCCTCGATGCTGATGGGCCGTTCCCGGACGATGAAGATGTCGATATTTTCGGGACTCACTCCGAAGGACTTATCGGTTTTGAGGATTTCTCTGGCTTTGGAACTCCAGGAGGTCCATTCGTTGAGGGAAAGGACCCCCGGGACGAGTTCGGTTTTGATCCGTTTGAGGTCGCAGGAATTGCCGAAACTTTTGATGACCGTCCGTAACGCCCAAGGGTAATCGTTTTTGATTTTTTCCCGGAGTTTTTCTTTTTTCCAGGTGGCCTTGAGAACCCAGATGTGGTTTTTCGAGAGAGTCTGCAAGGCGTTGACCGCCATTTTGAGGGACATTTCATGCCCCCGTTGTTTGGCGAAGTCGATTTTGATTTCGTCTCCCTCAACTTCCGCGATGCGGCCCACGCCCCAGGTTTTGTGATGCACGAAGTTTCCCTTATCAAAGGCGATGTGTTTCTCGAAATCCGCTATGGCTTCGTGGATATTCCGCCAGTTCTGCCCGAGGTTGCAAACCCGGATGTACTCTTCGAGCTGGCTGTGGTCTTTGTACTTGGTTCTGAAACATTCGACGATTTCTTTTCGGGCTTGTCCGTCTTTTTCGTCGTATTGAAGCATAATTTTAAGCAAATTGATGGCCGTATCGATGTCTCCTTTTTTTTCGTCCCGGACTTTGTTTAACAAATCCCGCAGGAGGAGGACGGATTTTTCTTCGCTGATGTTTTTGGCGATTTTTTTCTCCAGATGAAGGAAGAAATCGATGTCTTTTGGGCAGAAATCGAGGAGTTTTTCCCAAATTTCCCGGACGTTGGTGAAGGTTTTTTTATTGATGTACCGGTGGAGAGCTTTTTTGTAATATTCTACCGCGCTTTCGAGGTTGCCGGCCCTTTCAAAATGCTCTGCCAGGGCTTTGGCGATGTCCGTTTCGTCGAGATCGACTCGGATGAGGCGTTCCCAAACGCCGTAGACCAGGTCGTCCTGGTGGTCGTTTTTGTAACATTCCGCGAGGGTCCGGAGGGCGAATTTGGATTCTCCGCATTCCAAAATCCGGTCGCAGAGGTACTGCACGATGTTCCACTTGTGGTTATCCACGAAAATCGCCGTTAGGCTGGTAAGCGCGGAATCGTCGATAATCCGCCGGGAAAGCGCGATCATGCCGGAAAGATACAGAGCGATGATGCTGTTTTTGGTGTGGATAAGATGTTCATCGCACAAATCCTTCAGCGCATCCGCTGTGGATCGATCCTCCATCGCTTCTTTTAGAATTCCGTCTAGTTTCTCAAACTGGACCGTCGAATAGTTGCTGAGGGTGGCCCGGGTCCACTTTTCCTCATTTAGCCGTTCCTGCACGTTTTTCAGGAGAGCTTCAGACATCTGGTAACTCCTCGCCCAAAGGCGTTATTTTCTTCTTCAAAATTTAAAAAATTAATTTTAAAAACTAATTCCTATACCGCTCATAGACTGCCGGATCCAGGACTTTTATTTTCAGCCGGGTCTCTTCAACCTGTATAGGGTCCTCCCGGGTATTTTCGTAATGGTCGATCAGCCAAAAATACCGGTTTATCAGCCGAGGCTTTAAGAGATAGGCCTGCATCGGATTATTGCGGATTTCGGTTTCCAACGCGAAAATCGACTGTTTGAGACGGCTCAATTCCACGGGTTTTAATTCCCGTTTCACCGAAAACACCCCCAAAAGACAGCCGTAAATGGGCATCCATTCCGCCAAGGCCGGTCCCTCATAGCCCAACTCCCGAACCCGATTCCGCAGACGTTTAATCAGCTCGGATTCCATGGACCGTAAATCAACTCCCTGGGGGTCCAGGAAAAAAGCTTCCCGAAAGAGAACCTTCGCCGCCTTGGTTTCCTCGAGCAGAGCGTACACATCGGCCAACTCCGAGAGGGTCTCCCCATCCTCCCGCTTAAACCGAATGGCCTGTTCCAGATACTTCAGGGCCTGCTCGTAGTTGCCCGAACCCTTATAGCACCGCCCGACTTGCAACAAAATCCCCGGATCATGCTGATTCACCCCGTCCCCCAGGACATCCTGAAAGGACTGCAGGGCCGTGGAAAACACAAAGCCCCGCAAGGCGTATTGGCAGGGGTCAAAGTCTTCGCCAATCCGATCCAAAAACGTATAGTACGATTTCCACTGAGAAAGGATAAACCCCCCCCGATCATAGGGATTCGTAAAGTCCGGGAGACGCTTAATCTTATCAAGCCACCAGTTAAGGCATTTCAAAGCGTGCATCACTTCGGGATGCTCGTAATCAAGGACAAGCGCTTCTTCCAACAGCTTGAGGGCTGTGTCGGGATCCGTGGCTCTTAAACTGTCATAGGCTTTCTGAATAAGCCCTTGTACCGATGTACTGCTCATAGCTAAATCGAAGGCCGCATTGAATACGGTAATTGTATTATACCTATAGATCGATCTTTTGCAAGAGGGTAAGGGGGAGATTCATTTTTTTGCACATTGAAACCATAAGGACCTGCTTTATCGCCTTCCGGCTCTAAGGGGGCCGTCACGCTTCGGCTTCTTCGGGGGCCCCCTCGGTTTCCGCCGGGGGAGTCTCTTTTTTCGGTTTTTTGGGTTTTGGGGATTTTGCTTTTGCTTTCATGGCGTCTATCATCGACACCTTGTGAAATTTCGCCACATAAAACACCAAGGAAAGGTATATAATGAGGACCACCGTTACGCCGATTACCTGCCAAGACGTAATCACTTGGATGAGCAGTTCTTTAAGTTCATTACTCATAGCTTAAAAATACCCTAAAAGCCCGGGTCTTGCAAGCCCTGCCAGCAGGATTCAAGGCCCGGGCTTTTAACGCCAAGCCTAGCAGTAATAGCGGTCGAATACTTTCTTTATCGCTATTTGGCAATCCTGCAAAAAGGCTTGGTGGTTTTCCAGAAACGTCAGGCCTTCCGGGGTAAGCCGGGCTTCGCCGCCGTTTCTGCCTCCCTGCCGCCGGACCGTCACAGGATACCCAAGGCAGGATTCCATAATCCGCAACAATTTCCAGCCTTTGCTGTAAGACATAGCCATGCGTTCGCAAGCGTACCGGACACTGCCGGTTTCCTTGATCTCGATTAGTAAACGTATCATGCCGGGTCCGCAAAAAGAATTCTTTTCGTCATTATTCATCAAAAGAATTTTCGCCCGGGGTTCTTTTTCTGCGCCCATATTTTCTGCCCTTTTTTTATCCGATTAAAGTTTCGAGGTCGTCTACGAGGCGGCTGAAAACGGCGCATCCTGCGGCGACCGGTTCCGGAGAGGCCATATCTACTCCAGCGAGTTTTAAGGATTCGATGGGAAACCGGGAACCTCCGGATTTCAAAAAGCCGAAGTAATCTTCTCGTTCCCGGGCCCCGCCGGCGAGAACCCGTTCCGCCAAAGCCAAGGACGCGGAAAGGCCCGTCGCGTATTTGTATACATAAAAGGCTCGGTAAAAGTGGGGAATCCGCAGGCCTTCGAGGTCGCTGGTTTCTTCCAAAACCATTTCCGGCCCGAAGTATTTGCCGAGGAGTTCCCGGTATTCCTTCCGCAGAACTTCTGCCGTGAGGGGCCTTCCGGCTTCTTCCAAAGCGTGGGTTCTGTGTTCGAATTCCGCAAACATGGTTTGCCGATAAAGGGTGGCCAGAATATCATCGGCCCGTTTGTTGATTATATAGGCCTTTAATTCTTTTGAATCCGCCTGATTCTTCAAATACCGAAAAAGCAATTCCTCGTTGAAGGTACTGGCGACTTCGGCTTCGAAGATGGTGTAGCCGTAATGCATGAACGGATTCGACCGGGCGGAATACCAAGAATGCATGGAATGTCCTCCTTCGTGGGCGAGGGTAAACATATCCCGCAAACTGTCTTCCTTATAATTCATCAGGATGTAGGGCTCTCCGGCGTAAGAACCGGCGGAAAACGCGCCGGAACGTTTTCCCTTATTTTCGTAGCGGTCCGCCCAGCGGCCCTGCAAGCCGGCCCGAAGGGTTTCGACGTATTCCTTTCCCAGAGGCGAAAGAGCCGAAGCGATTATCTGCACCGCTTCATCCCAAGACGCGGGTTTTACCGCTTTCGGCGTGATCGGAGCGTAGACATCGTAATGCCGCAGTTCGTCCAGTTGGAGAATCCGTTTCCGCAGAGCGTAGTAGCGATGCAGGGGCTTCAAGTTCGCGCTGACCGTTGCGATGAGATTATCGTAGACCGATTCGGGAACGTTATCGGGAAAGAGGTGCGCGGCGCGGGCGGAAGGGAATCCCCGGATTCGGGCTTTGACGGCATCCTGTTTTACAGAACCGCTGTAAAGGGCCGCGAGGGTGGTCTTGTGGGAATCGAAGGCCCGGTAGAATTCGGTATACGCGCGCCGGCGGATGGTCCGGTCGGGGTTTTCCATGAAAACCGACCAGGTAGATTGAGAAAGGGGACGTTTTCCTTCCGGGGTGTCGAGGACGCCGAAATCCATATCGACGTTGGTTAAAACCGAAAAGGCTTCGGTAGCGAGGTTTTCGCTTTCTCCATGGAGCGCGAGGATGCGTTCTTCTTTATCGCTTAGGATGTAAGGTTTGTACCGGAGGAGTTTTTGGAGGTAAATTCGGTATTCGGCGAGCCGTAATTCGGCGAGAAACTGTTTCATCCGGTCTTCCGGGATGCTCTGAATTTCCGGAACCGCCCAAGCGGAAGCGGCTTGGGTTTTCGCGAAAGCCATGGTAAATCGGCCCGTCATGGTTCGGGCGGCGTTATTTCCTTCGTCTTCGGTTTGCCGGAGATCGCTGTAGTAGTTGAGCCGTTCTTCCAGAATTCCGAGGTTTTTGGAAAAGTCGAGATAATCCGCCAGATGATCCGCGGAAATTCCCAAAGTTCCCCGGAACGCTGGAATCTGTTCCGTCCGAGTTTCGTAGTCTTTCAAACCCGCTTCCCAATCCGCATCGCCGGCAAACAATTTGGACAAATCCCAAGTATCCGTTACCGCGATTTCCGACCGGACGGGAATTTTCGCTCCCCCGGATTCATCCGGGCTGGTTTTATTTTTTTTTTCAAAGGGGTACTGCATAGCTTTCAAAATATACGTCCCCGGTTTTTTCGTCAAGCCCGGTTTTTTCTTTTTTAATTTTTTCAAAAAAGAGAAGGCAAGGTTTTTAAATTTTTTAACCTGGTTTTTTTAACCTGGTTTTATAGAAGGAAATTTTTTAATATAGATAAAAAGAAAAGAATTTAAAAAGAATTTAAAGCCGAAAAGAAAATTTAAAAAATCGGAAAAAAGAATTTAAAAAATTAAAAATATTTTGGGAAAAAGTAAAAAAAAAGGAGAAAAGGATCTTGCGGCGTTTTTAAAAATATGGTATTGCTGAATTACTTTAGTTTTCACGGAGGATTTTTTATGGCAAAGCAGAAAAACGTTTACTTTTTCGGCGAGGGTCAAGCCGAAGGAGACGCGCAGATGCGGGACATTCTCGGAGGCAAAGGCGCGAACTTAGCGGAGATGACGAATCTCAAAATTCCGGTTCCCCCGGGCTTCACGATTTCTACCGAAGTGTGCGCCGAGTATTACAAAAACGAGGAGCAGTACCCCAGAGGACTCGAAACCGAAGTTATCAAAAATCTCAAACGCCTCGAAAAGGTAATGGGCAAAAAACTCGGGGATCCGAAAAACCCGCTTCTCGTTTCTGTGCGCTCCGGCGCGCCGGTTTCAATGCCCGGGATGATGGACACCATACTCAACCTCGGAATGAATGACGACGCGGTGCAGGGTCTCGCGGAAAAAACCGGCAACCCCCGTTTCGCGTGGGACGCGTACCGCCGGTTCATCCAAATGTACGGCGACGTCGTAATGGAAGTAAAACACGACCGCTTTGAAGAGGCAATCAAACGGATCAAAGAGGAAAAAAACGTCGAATCCGATACCGCCCTCGACGCGGAGGATCTCGAAAGACTCGTCCGGGACTACAAAGAAATTGTCCGCTCCAATACCGGCAAAGATTTCCCCCAAAACCCGCTGGAACAACTCTGGGGCGCAATCAACGCGGTCTTCGGCTCTTGGATGAATCCGCGCGCAATCAAATACCGCCAAATTAACGGCATCAAAAACATCAAAGGCACCGCGGTAAATGTGCAGTCAATGGTCTTCGGCAACTTCGGCGACGACTCAGGCACCGGCGTCTGCTTCAGCAGAGACCCGTCCACCGGCGAAAATCTCTTCTACGGCGAATACCTCATGAACGCCCAAGGGGAAGACGTCGTCGCAGGCATCAGAACGCCCGAAAAAATCTCCGCCCTCGAACAGGAAAACAAACCGATCTACGACGAACTCCTCAAAGTCCGCGCGAAACTTGAAAAACATTTCAAAGATATGCAGGATATGGAATTCACCGTCCAGCAAGGCAAACTCTTCCTCCTCCAAACCAGAAACGGAAAACGTTCAGGTCACGCGGCGGTAAAAATCGCCCTCGATATGGTCGCGGAAAAACTCATCGACAAAAATACCGCGATCTGCCGAGTCGGTCCCGAACACATCGACCAAATCCTGCACCCCCGAATCGACCCCAACGCGTTGAAAGACGCGGAAGTCCTCGCCAAAGGACTGAACGCGTCTCCCGGAGCCGCGGCAGGCAGAATCGTCTTCACCGCGCAGGAAGCCGAACAATGGCATTCAGGCGGCGAAAAAGTCCTCCTCGTCCGCCAAGAAACCAGCCCCGAAGACATCGGCGGTATGAAAGTTTCCCAAGGCATCCTCACCGCAACCGGCGGTATGACCAGCCACGCCGCGGTCGTAGCCCGCGGCATGGGAACCCCCTGCATCGCCGGCGCGAAAGGCGTCTCCATCAGAGGCAAAGAAGTTGACATCGGCGGCGCAACCTTCCGCGAAGGCGACTGGATCACTATCGACGGCTCCACCGGCTTAGTCTATCGCGGCGGACTTCCCCTCATCGAACCGGATATTTCCAACGACGATACCGTGCAGACCTTCCTCAAATGGTGCGACGAAATCCGCGCGTCTTCTGTCCGGGGAACCCTCAAAGGTTTTGAAGTGCGGACTAACGCCGACCTCCCCGAAGACGCTCAACGGGCTTTCGAGTTCGGCGCGGACGGCGTCGGCTTGTGCAGAACCGAACATATGTTTTTTGATCCGAATAAGCTCCTGCATTTCCGCAAAATGATCGTCGCCGATTCCGAAGAAGCCCGAAAAGCGGCTCTGCGGGAAATTCTGCCTCTGCAACAGCAGGACTTTTTCGGCATCTTCAAAGCCATGGACGGCAGACCGGTTACGGTTCGCCTGCTTGACCCGCCTCTGCACGAGTTCGTCCCGAAAACCGATCAGGAAATCGACGAGCTTGCCCGGCATTTGGGAACCTCTTACGACGCGCTCAAGCCAAAAATCGACAGGCTCCACGAATCCAATCCGATGCTGGGACATCGGGGATGCCGGCTCGCGGTCACCTACCCGGAAATCTACGATATGCAGGTTGAAGCCATCGCCAGAGCCGCGGCGGATTGCGTGCGCCAAAACATTCCGGTAATTCCCGAAATTATGATTCCCATCGTATGCGATGAAAAAGAGCTTGCCCTCATCCGCCCCAGATCGGAAGAAATTCTGAAACAGGTTTTTGACGAGTACGGCGTCGATCTGAACGTGAAAATCGGCACGATGATCGAAGTTCCCCGGGCCGCTCTGCGGGCTGACAAAATCGCGGAATACGCGGACTTTTTCAGCTTCGGCACCAACGACCTCACCCAAATGACCTTCGCGTTCAGCCGGGACGACATCGGCTCTTTCATTCCCGCGTACCTTGAAAAACAGGTGCTGGCCGATGATCCCTTCAAGTCCATCGACGAAGGCGGCGTCGGAATTTTAATCTCCTGCGCGGTCGAAAAAGGACGAGGCGCGTCGAAAGACCTGAAAATCGGCATCTGCGGCGAACACGGCGGCGATCCCGCAACTATCGACTTTTGTTTCCGCTCCGGGCTGACCTACGTTTCCTGCTCGCCCTTCCGGGTGCCGATAGCCCGTCTCGCCGCCGCGCAAGCGGTCATCCGAAACAGCGTCACTGCAAAACGCAAAGCTCCGGCAAAAGCCGCAAAAGCCCCCGCCCGGGGACGCAAACCCGCCGCGGAAAAAGCCGAAAAGCCCGCAAGAGGACGCAAACCCGCGGCCGAGAAAAAAACCGCAAAAGCCCCCGCAAAAAAAACCGCGGCCGAGAAAAAGCCCGCCGCGAAAACCGCGAAGCCCAAAGCGGAAAAAAAGCCCGTAAAAGCGTCGGCCGAGAAAAAAACCGCAAAAGCCCCCGCAAAAAAACCGGCAACTGAAAAAAAGCCCGCAACGGCGAGAAAACCTCGGACTCCTAAGAAGTAGCGAAAAAGCGGGGGCGGACGTCTGTCCCCGTTTTGTTTTTTTTAAAAGAAAAATACTAAGAATATCTTTTTTAGAAAAAGGAAAACCCTAAGAAAAGTATCTTTTTCTAAAAAAAATTAGAAAAAAATTTTAGAAAAAAAAAAAGGAAAAAAGATGAGAGCTTTATTTATCGGCGGAACCGGAACGATCAGCGCGGCAATTTCCCGGCGGTTTTTGGAAGAAGGCGGCGAACTATTTCTGCTCAACCGAGGCAGTCGGAACAATATCTTATCCGGCAAAGTGAAAGAGATCGTCTGCGACATCAACAACGACGGCGAAGTCGTGCAAAAACTGTGGGGCTTGACTTTCGACGTAGTGGCGGATTTCATTACCTTTGTGCCGAATCAAATTGAACGGGATTACCGGCTCTTCAAGGATCGGACGAAACAGTATTTGTGTTTTAGTTCCGCGTCCGCGTATCAAAAACCCGCGGCGAATTATCTGATCGCCGAAAGCACGCCTCTGGCGAATCCGTATTGGGAATATTCCCGAAACAAAATCGCCTGCGAGGATTTTTTGCAGAAACTCTACCGCGAAACCGGCTTCCCAATGACGATAGTCCGTCCCAGCCACACCTACGACGAGCGAAGCGTTCCGGTCGGGGTTCACGGCAAAAACGGAAGCTGGCAGGTTCTCAAGCGGATGCTCGAAGGCAAACCGGTCATTATTCACGGCGACGGCACGAGTCTCTGGACGGTAACGCACAACAGCGATTTTGCGAAAGGTTTCTGCGGTTTAATGGGAAACATTCACGCCATCGGAGAAGCGGTGCAGATTACCTCGGACGAAACCCTTACGTGGAATCAGATTTACGGCGCAATCGCTCAGGCGTTGGGCGTGGAACTCAAGGGCGTCCACATATCGAGCGAGTTCATCGCGCAGAGCGGCGCGTACAACTTTCTCGGAGGGCTTCTCGGAGACAAGGCTAACTCGGTAGTTTTTGACAATACCAAGCTCAAACGGCTTGTCCCGGACTTTAAGGCGACGGTACGTTTCGACCGCGGCGTCAAGGCGACAGTCGATCACGTCCTCGCCCACCCGGAACTCCAGCGGGAAGACCCGGAATTCGACGAATGGTGCGACCGAATCGCCGCGGCTCAGGAAAAAGCCATGCGCGAAGTCCGGGAATCCTTCGCCCAAGCCTAAACCCGAAGCTCTTTGTTTTGAACAAAGGGCTTTCCCTTCAACTCGCTTTAGTTTTCAGCAAAAAATGCAGAGCTGAGAAAAAGCGGAAAAATCATCTTGACAAAATAGGCCCTATTCGTTTTACTAGAAAACCAGCGTAAAGCTGGGTATTTTTTCTCATTTTTGAGAAAAAAAGGAGATAACTGATGAGTAATTTCGGCTTGACCGACGCAGAAGTTGCGGCTTCAAAGGAAAAATACGGCACCAACCGGCTGACCGAGCAGAAAACCGAGGGGTTTTGGGAAAAACTGAAGGATAACTTCGGAGACCCGATGATCAAAATTCTCTGCGTGGCCCTGGCGGTAAACGTGGTTCTGGTCATTGGGTCCTATACGGGCTGGATCGAGGGCGAAATGGCCTGGTATGAACCGGTCGGCATTGCCGCGGCGATTCTGCTGGCCACCCTAGTTTCCACCTTTTCCGAATACCGCAACGAAAACGCCTTTCAAAAATTGCAGGAAGAAGCGTCGAAAATCCTATGCAAAATCTACCGGAACGGCAAAATCATCGAAATTCCAATTGACGACATCGTAACCGGCGACGCGATTCTGCTCCAGTCCGGAGATAAAATTCCCGCCGATGGCGTTATTATCGACGGCGCAATTAAAGCGGATCAGTCAGTCCTAAACGGCGAGTCCAAAGAAGCCTCCAAAACCCCAGTTCCCCCGGATTACAAAGACGAATCGGGGGCCATGGATTTCCTCAATCCGTACAAAGTGTTTCGGGGTTCTGTGGTGTATTCCGGCAACGCGGTCATGGAAGTTCGAGTCGTCGGCGACGGTTCGGTGTACGGACAAATCGCTAAAGAACTTCAAACCGACGACGACAGAGAAACGCCTCTGAAAGTAAAACTCAGCGGGCTTGCGGATACGATCAGCAAATTCGGTTATATCGGCGGCGTAGCGATTGCGGCCGCTCTGCTGTTTCAGCGCATCGTGCTGGCCCACGATTTCGATGCCGCCCAAATCGCCGGGTATCTTTCCAACTGGTCTCATATCGTCAACGACGTCATTCACGCAGTAATGCTGGCGGTTATTATCATCGTTATGGCTGTCCCCGAAGGGCTTCCCCTCATGATAGCTATTGTGTCCGCCATGAACATGGGAAAAATGCTGAAAGATAACGTCCTCGTCAGAAAAATCGCGGGCATCGAAACCGCAGGAAGTCTAAACTATCTCTTCAGCGATAAAACAGGAACGATAACTAAAGGCAAACTCGAAGTCGTTACGTTTATCGGCGGGAGCGGAGAATACAAAACGTATCAATCGGTGCCGGAAAAGTTGAAAAAATATCTCTCCCTTTCGATTCATCAAAACACGGATTCTGTCATTTCCGGTTCCGGGGATCAACGGAGAGTCATAGGCGGAAATGCCACAGAACGGGCTATTCTGGGCTTTTCTATGGGCGAAAGCACGCCGGTTTCGGTAAAGACTATTGGGAAAATTCCTTTCAACAGCACGAATAAATATTCCGCGACCAGCGTTGAAGGAGAATATTCCCTCACTTTGATTAAAGGCGCGCCGGAAAAGATTTTAGCGAAATGCAAATTTTACTACGACTCAGAAGGTAATAAGAAACCTTATGGAGATCACAAAAAGCTCAACGATACAATAGACGCTCTCGCGGAACGGGCGATTCGGGTTTTGGCTTTTGCGGCGTCAGAAGAGAAAATCGTAAACGACGAAACTCTGCCGGAAAACGACTGGATTCTGGTTGGGATTATGGGCATCCGGGACGAAGTGCGCCCGGAATCGGTTACGGCGATTGGAGAAGTGCATGAAGCCGGAGTCCATGTAGTGATGATAACCGGAGACCGCAGAGAAACCGCTGTCGCGATTGCCAAAGACGCAGGCCTCCTCAAACACGAAAGCGATATTGTACTTACCTCGGATGAACTTTCCGGGCTTTCCGACGATACGGTCAAGAAAAAAATTCCGTTTATCAAAGTTGTCGCCCGGGCTTTGCCGTCGGATAAAAGCCGGTTAGTCCGGCTCACCCAAGAGCTGAATTACGTAGTCGGCATGACCGGAGACGGCGTAAACGACTCCCCGGCGTTGAAAAAAGCCGACGTCGGCTTCGCTATGGGCGGCGGCACCGAAGTCGCCAAAGAAGCCAGCGACATCGTCATTCTCGATGACAACTTTAATTCTATCGATAAAGCGATTCTCTACGGCCGAACGATTTTCAACAGCATCAGAAAATTTATCGTGTTCCAGCTTACGATTAACGTTTCCGCAGTGCTGATAAACTTTATCGCGCCTCTGTTCGGGCAGGAAAATCCTCTGACGATCACTCAAATTCTGTGGGTGAATCTCGTGATGGACACCCTCGCCGCCCTTGCTTTCGGAGGAGAGCCGGCGCTCAAACGTTTCATGCGGGAAAAACCAAAACGCAGAGACGAACAGATCGTCAGCCCCTATATGTGGGGTTCTATCCTCACCGGCGCGATCTGGACCTTCGGTTTAAGTGTACTGTTTCTGTTTGTTTCGTTCTTTAAATCCTACTTTCCTGACGCCGCTCTGCATACCGGATACTTTGCGTTTTTCGTGTTTACCGCAGTATTCAACGCCTTTAACGCCAGAACTGATAAATGCAACATCTTTGACAACATCAAGGGAAATAAAAATTTTCTCGTTATTTTGGGCATTATCACCGGGGTACAAATACTGTTGGTATATTTAGGCGGCGGCGTTTTTAACTGCTACGGTTTAAATCTCGCGCAGTGGGGTATTCTTCTGATCTGCGCGTTTTCCATCATCCCCCTCGACCTGATACGAAAGCTGTTTTTTCAGCAGAAGGCGTAACGAGTGAAATCGGTAAGGCTTGATCCGGATCAGGAGGAGGCGTTCCGGGCGGACAAAAACGTTGCAGTTTCCGCGGGCGCGGGATCGGGAAAGACTACGGTCTTGGCGGAACGGTACATCCGGCTGGCAACCGAAGGCGGGCTGAACGTCAGCGAAATTCTCACCCTCACTTTTACCCGCAAAGCCGCCGCGGAAATGTACAGCCGGATATTCAAACGTCTCGCGGAGTCTTCGGATCCCTTAGCGAAGGAACGCCTTGCCCAATTCGATCAAGCCCGCATTTCAACTCTCGACGCTTTCTGCACTGCGGTTGCCAAAGGCGGTTCCTACCGGTACGGTCTTTCCGGGGATTTCACTATCGACGAAGCCGAACTGCGCCGAACCGCCGCAGAAACCGCAGTAGAAATTGTCATGCGCCGCAGACGAGAAGAACCAATCCGCCGGCTTGTCGCGTCCCGCAGTTTCGACATCGTCATAAACGATCTTTTTGCAGACGCGGCAATGACTATATTCAGTTTCATTCAGCCCGGAAACTACGCTCTTCAGGCTCAAAAACAGATCGACTACATCAAAAAAGAGTTGAAAAGCAGTATCCAAAAAACAGCGGAACTGTGTGAAAGTATTATAGCTATTCAAAAAGCTAAAGACGCTAAAACCTTAGAAAAAGCTCAAATCGCGGCGCGTTCCGGTCTGCATCTGAAATTTCCTGAAACCCCGGAGGATATAAACCCTCTGATCGAAATCGCGGAATATTTTATATCAAAAGAATCTTTCCAGCTCCCGGGAAATGTCAAAGATTCAGCTTTGATACAACTCAAAGAAGCCGGGAAAGAATTGAAAAAAGAGCAATGCCCAAAGTTGTATGCTCTCGCCAAGACTCTTTTGTTTGAAACAGATATTCTATTTATTGGAAAGATCTTCGATGAGTATGAAAAGCTGTTTCTTGAACGCAAACGGATTCAGGGATTGATCTCCTTTCGGGATGCCGCTGAATTGGCGGTGGATATTCTGACCAAAGACGCTGAACTTCGGAGTTATTACAAAACGCATATCAAGGCGGTTATGATTGATGAGTTTCAGGACAACAACGCTCTGCAAAAAAATCTGCTTTACCTGATCGCCGAAAGATATGACGCCGGGGTTTCCGGCGCGGCGACGTCTGCGGCAGACCTCGCGGGGAATAAACTTTTTTTCGTGGGCGATGAAAAACAATCAATTTACCGGTTTCGGGGCGCGGATGTGGCGGTATTTCGGGGTTTGGCGGAGGAGCTTGGCGAGAACCGCCGCATCGCGCTGAGTACGAATTACCGCTCCGCTCCGGAACTGGTGGATTTTTTCAACGCCCTTTTTTCCGGAGTGTTCGCTGGAGCGAAAGAGTCGTTTGAGGCGGAATTCGCGCCGATGCAACCTAGTCCCGACAAAAAGCGGCAATCCCAAAACGCGCCTCCGCGAGTGGAAGCGTTTATTCAGGAAATCACCGACACTTCCAGTCAGGATGACGACGAAGACGGCGAAACCGCGAAGGAAATCGGAGAAGCCCTGTCAGCCGCCAAACGCATCGCCTTGGGCGTCAAACAAGGGGAATTCGGCTTTGGGGATGTGGCGGTTCTTTTCAGATCCACCACGCATCAAAATCAGTATGAACGGGTTTTTCGGCAGGTCGGGATTCCTTTTTGCGCGGCGGACCCTCGCGGAATTTTCTCGGAAGCTCCGGCGAATGACTTTTACGCCGCGCTTCGGCTCAGTCTTTTTCCGCAGGATAGTAACGCGTATGCTACGGTTCTGCGTTCGCCTTTTGCGGGACTCAGTGACGAAACGGTTTTCGCTATTCTGCTTGATAAGCCGGACGAACCGTTTTGCGAAAATCCTCCGGCATCGTGGTTTCCCAACTCGGCGGAACGGGAACGTTACTATCGCGGGCAGGCGGTTTTTTCTCATCTCCGAAATATCATTGATTTAAGCGGTATTGCGCCTGGTTTGGCCTATCTTTGGTATGAAACGGGTTATCGGACGTATCTTCTGTATACTAAAGAACGCCAATCTTACCTTGAGCATTTCGAGTATCTCTATGCCCTTGCCCTTGAGGCGGATCAGATGGGTCTTACTCTCGGCGCATTTTTGGATGCCCTTGCTTCCCGAATGGGTACGTCCGACAAAATTGAAACCGGAGATGTACCGGCTTTGAAGGATCAGGTTTTGTTTATTACGGTTCACAAAAGTAAGGGCTTGGAATTTCCTGTGGTGATTATTGCCAATGCCGGCGCGGAAAGCAAGGGTCCTCGAAATGATAAACCTTACTTTTATGATTCTGATGAATTCGGTTTGATCGTTAATATTAAATCCGATACTGCAAAACGAAACGAAAAACAGATAAACTATTTTTACGAACTGCGCAAGGAGCATGAACTTTTACAAGAAAAAGCGGAACTTAAACGGCTTTTTTATGTCGCGGCGACTCGGGCGAAAGATAAACTTATCATCATAGGAAGCCGTAAAGTAACAAAGAAGGAAGAAGAAAACCTCATCGATTTAGAACCCCATGAACGGCTTGAATGTCTGATGAAAACTCCCCGCAAAAACGGCGATGATGAGACCCGAATGAAGTCGTTTCTCGATCTTCTTAGTATAGGTTTGTCTGGAACGTCTGCGGCTTTGTACCGGCTTATTCCGATGGAGTCCCCGGGTTTTCAGGAGTACGCCTGGGAGATTCAGACTTTGCGGGAACGAATTGAAGCTCTGCGCGGGCTTATTCCCGGATATGATTCTCCGGAAAAATTTTACGCGCGTTCCCGTTGCGCATCTGCGCCGAATCGCAGTATTTCTGTTTCGCCTACTCAACTCGAAGAGCTTGCGGGGCATTCCGGCGCAGGCGATTCTCTTCCCGTATTTGATAGCGATACTGTTCTGGATAAGTATAAGGATGCCGATGAAGAAAATAAAATGCATCGGACTTTTGGAACTCTCTGTCATACTATGATCGAAATGCTTTTTGACGGAGATGTTCGGCCTGAAACCGCGTATTATGAGGCTCACAGGCTGTTTCGGCAGACGGATATGTCTGATGGGGAGATAAAAATTATCGCGGCGGAAGCTCTTGCTCTGGCGCGCCGTTTTCTGGATAGTCCGTATGGCCGGCAGGCGGCAATATCTCCCCGCCGGCAAACGGAATTTCCTTTTATTCTTCCGTTAAAAGCGTCAGCGGAAAATACTTCGATCTTGATTCACGGAGCTATCGACTTAGTGTACGAGCATGAAGGGCGATGCGTTATCATCGATTTTAAGACCGACCGCGCGTTTAACCCTTCAGCGCATCGGGTACAGCTTGCTTGTTACCGGTATGCGGTAAAGGCGTTTTCCGATTTGCCTGCCGAGACTCTGCTGGTGTATCTGCGAAATATGCAAGCCCTTTCTGTTGACATCGCGCTTCCAATTTCAGAACTTTGCGCACTTGCGCTGTCTGCCCGCGCTGACGCATAATACCCGGTGCAGAGTCACTCCTTCAAGAAGCCGTAGGCGTAAACCTTCGGCCCGATTTTTTTCGCTAAGGCTTTAAGCGCGTCCCGCAGAGCTTTAAGTAACGCTGTGTAATCTTCGTCGGCGGATTTTACGTTCATCGCGTCGCTCTCCTTGCGCCCCTAAAAATATTCCCGGATGTCGTAAAACGAAGCGTTCACGGAAACAGCGTTACTGTTTTTGTGATAATATTTCCACAACGCTTTTCCCGCAGATAAAACAGCGCGCGCTTCCGGGCTAAAAATTTTCCCTTTGAGAAAAAAGCTCATAAAGTTTGAAGAAAACTTTTCTTTCGCGTCTACCTCTTCTTCGGTAAACGGTATCCAATGATTCGCGCCATCGTTACAAGAAATACGGTTCTGCCCGTGAAACAGCGTAAATACAAGACAATCTTGCTGAAATTCCGCGTCAGTCTTATAGGTATCGTTAGGATACAAAAATTGATCCCGGTCGTTAAGCCACGTAGGCTCAATACAATGACGAACCGTAAGATAGATACATATCTCAATTATATTATTTTTTGTGATATGCGTAAATAAATGTTCCGCAATATCGTTTTCTGAAAGTTTACTTGTGATAAAAATATCTCGGTTATGATATAGGGGGATCATTTAAAAGGCGAATTACCTCAAAGAGGAAAATTTGGAATAAATCTATAT
>JAIRPY010000089.1 GCA_031256905.1 Spirochaetaceae bacterium | reverse complement strand
GCGCAGGTGCTTACCGCGTGCTTTCCCGCGGGGACAGTTTCTCACTCTTGGCAACACGTCGCCTGCGGACTTTCATCGATGGCCCACAAGGGGATGCTTCAAGCCGGAAAGGTCATCGCGCTGACCGCCCTGGATATGCTGGAGAAACCTCAACTGCTGGCGGACGCGAAAGCTGAACACGCCCGGCGTCTCGCCGGCGAGTCTTACCGCTGTCCCTTCCCCCCGGAAGTTGTCCCGGAAGAATAATACAGCAAGAGGCTTCGCTATTGCATAAGACCTCCGGACGGGCTATACTTGGCCCTGGAGGTTTGTATGGCAAGACCAGTAACGCTGTTTTCAGGGCAGTGGGCGGATTTAAGTTTTGAGGAACTCTGCGGGAAAGTGCAATCTTTCGGCTATGACGGCGTAGAAATCGCTTGTTGGGGAGATCATCTGGACCCGAAAAAAGGCGCGGAAGATCCGGGGTACATCGAAAACCGGAAAAGTATTCTTGCCCGGCATGGGCTTAAATGCTGGGCTATCAGCGGGCATTTGCCCGGACAGTGTGTAGGCGATCTTTGGGACCCCCGGCTTGATGGTTTCGCCCCGAGCCGATACGCCGGACAGCCGGAAAAAATCCGGGAATGGGCTGGGCAGGAAATGAAATATATTGCCCGGACCGCTAAAAATATGGGCGTTACCGTGGTTACCGGTTTTTTGGGCAGTCCTATCTGGAAATATTGGTATTCCTTCCCCCAGACGAGCGAAGCTATGATCGACGACGCTTTCAAGGAAATTGTCCGGCTTTGGAATCCGATTTTCGATGAATTCGACAAAAACGGCGTAAAATTCGCCCTCGAAGTGCATCCGACGGAAATCGCTTTCGACTATTATACGGCGGAACGTCTGCTTAAAGAGTTCAATTACCGGTCCACGTTGGGTTTTAACTTTGATCCTTCTCATCTTATCTGGCAGGGCGTAAGTCCCCACATTTTTCTTCGGGATTTTAGGGACCGGATCTACCATGTCCACATGAAAGACGCCGGGGTTACTCTGGATGGCAAAGCCGGCATCCTCGGCTCTCATCTGACCTTCGGCGATACCCGCCGGGGCTGGAATTTCAGGTCTTTGGGCCATGGGGATGTGGACTTCGAGAACATCATCCGGGAACTGAACGCCTTCGGGTATAAGGGTCCTCTTTCGGTGGAATGGGAAGATTCGGGGATGGAACGAGAATTCGGCGCGAAAGAAGCCTGCGAATTCGTGCGGAAAATCGACTTCGCTCCTTCGAATATCGCCTTCGATGAGGCCCTCAAGAAAGACTGAATTTTCTCAAAGCCGGTGTATACATTTTACCCAGCAGTTGGGTAAAATTTTCTCAAGGACCGGCTGAAATTCCCGAAAATTGGGGTAAGGTGGTTTAATTTTGATGGCACAGTTATTGCTTGCTTATAGGTATGAAACGAACAATAGTAGGCGTCCTTTTGGGACTTAGTTTGGTTGCGCTGGTTTCGGCGCAACCCGGCAGACGGCAGGGCTGGGGAGGCGCGTTCCCGCCTCCGATGGCCCCGGAAACGGTAACCATCACCGGAACTTTAGGTATAGTCCAAGGCGATTTGGCGGTCCAGCAAAACGGCGTCACTTACCATGTGTACGGGCTTAATCGGTACATTGGGTTTATTGACAGTCTTAAAGACGGAGCTCGGGTAACTCTTGAAGGTTCAGCCTTTTCCGTTTCTTCGGATGACAAAACCAAGTATCTGCGGGTGACCAAGCTGACCCTTAATGGGAAAGAATACGACCTTGCGCGCCCGGCGAGTACCACCGGATTTCCGGGCATGGGGCCTCGCTAGTTTATCTACCGGGTGTAGGAAGAGCCTAATTCCAGCTCGTTCCGGTATTTGGCGACGGTTCTGCGGGCCAGAGAAATGCCTCGTTTGGCCAGCAACCCGACCAGTTCCTGATCCGAATACCGGCTCTTTTCATCGGTTATGAGTTCCCGCAGTATTTCTTTGACCCCTTCTTTCGAGTATTTGGACCCGGCGGATCCCGGACCGCTTATGGAATTGGTGAAAAAGTATCGAATTTCAAACATACCCCATTCGGTTTGCATATATTTACCGTTGGCGGCCCGGGAAACCGTTGTTTCATGAACTCCAAGTTCGCCGGCAATGTCCTTTAACGTCAAAGGAACGAGATACTTTGGTCCCTTCAGAAAAAATTCCCGCTGAAACGTCAGAATCGCTCTTGAAACCTTCAGCAAGGTATGATTCCGCTGATTGATGGAATGAATAAACCAGCGGGCTTCTTTTACATTTTCTCGGGCAAAATCCCGGGTTTTTTTCTCCTTTTTTTCTTTAGAAAGGTCTGCAATTTCCATGAAAAAGGGATGGACTCCCAAAACAGGAATTTCATCGTTGTTGAGGAGGATGACGAAGCCCCCTTCTTTTCTGATAATATGCACATCCGGGACCACGTAGCGGGTATCGCCGGAGTCGAAACGGCGGCCCGGAAAGGGCGAGAGTTCCTTGAGGCGTTGGAAAATCTCTTTTATTTCGCTTTCCTCCCGGCCCAAACGTTTTGCCGCGGCGTTGAATTTTCCCCGTTCCAGCAGGTCTAAGCAATCCAGGGCCTCGATCAGGCCTTCCGGGGCGTCTGGCAGGAGACGAATCTGCACGATAAGAGATTCTTTATAGCCGGATGTGCAGGTTCCGACCGGGTCTAGGGCTTGCACGATGGATATTGCCTGCTGAACAAGTTCCGGCGGCGTATCGGGCAGGAGGGCGGCCGGAGATTCTTTGTGAAAGCCGTCGGGGTTTAGGTTTTGGATCAAAAGTTCCCCGATTTTACCAATTTCTGGGTCCATCGCCTCAAGCCGGAGCTGGCCCAGGAGATGTTCTTGGAGGGTTTCTGAACGGGACAGCGCGCCTTCGAGGAATTTAAGCTGGTTATCCGAAGCTTCGGCGCCGCCGGGCCGGATAAAACCTGGGTCCGAAGTCGATTCAAAGTAATCGTCTTCTTCTTTTTTCGGTTTGTACGTTGAGTCCAGGGAAACGGTGCCGGGTTCTCGGATAATTTCCAGCGCGGGATTGCGTTCGAGTTCTTCATATATTTTGTCCCGCAGGTCGATAATAGGCAATTCCATCAGCTTGAGGGACTGGTACAGTTGAGGACTTAGTTTTAACCGCTGTTCTTGGACAAAAGCCGGACGCAATTCCACAAATAGAAGCTCCTTACCGTTTCAAGGGTATCGTTATTGAAAAAGCCTGTCAAGAATGGCTTGGGTAAGATTATTTTTCAAAAAACGGTATTTTTAACCTTGCCGGAAGTAAAATATTGCGCCCTCGCAACTGCCGGAAAACGCCTATCTTTTATGGCCTTACCCGAACATAACAGGCGCCGCCTGAATTTGTTTTTAGACAAGGTCCGAAATTTGCATTAAAAAACGCTTGGACATCTTCTGATGGCATGGAAAAGCGGAGAGAATTGGTCAAGACTGAAAATGGGCTTGACAGAATAAAAATATCATAATATAATGAATTCATGCGTTTTTTGGAGGAAAATTATGGACATAAATGAATTAAAAGAAAATATTGGTGTAATAAAACTGCCTAAAGAACTTGAAAATTTGATTGTTTTTCAAAACAGTCTTTCTGATTCTTTATACTTTTCTAACGGTTTTGATATACAAATGAATTGTAAAGACGGCTTGCGATACGGCTGGTGCGACAAGGAAGATTTTCTAAATAAATTAATACCTTTTGCGTCAGCAAACGGTTCAGGTTCAATTTATTCAATATGGATTAATGACAATAATAGTTCATTGGATAAAATGCCGATAGCCGTATTTGGCGATGAAGGCGGAGCGCATATTGTCTCCGAAAATATATTGCAATTATTCCATTTACTTACTTACGATGTAGAAATTTGTGTAGATGAAAACAGCGCATATTTTAAAAAAAATAATAAATATACTGAAAGTAAAAATCATAAAAAATACTTAACATGGATAAAAGAAAATTATGGACTAAATAAAATAGAAGAACCTGAAAAAGTAATAAAAAATGCCCAAGAAAAATATAAAAATGATTTTAATAATTGGTTTAAAATATATTATAAAAAATGGGGTAGGCCATACGGCACATAACTGGATTATGTGCATCCTAAAGAGTGCGCATATAACCGGAACGATAAATGGCATAAACTCCCCGCCCGCAGATTCAACGTTAGGGCCCGGGCGGGCTAACTTTTTAAAACCTTTTCTAATATATGAGAAGGGTACACGTCTTAGAAAAATTTAGAAAAACAAAAAAATTGAAACTCCGTTTGGGAAAGCTGGGATCAGGTGAAAAGTTTCACGAGAAACGTCGAAAACCACGGTATATACGTCACCAAAAGGACCACCGCAAACTGAATAAACAGAAAGGGAAATACATACCGGCAAATTTCAACAAAAGGCTTCTTGAAACGATAAGAAGCTAAAAATAAATTCATCCCCACCGGAGGCGTAAGAAATCCAACTTCCAAATTCGTTATGAAAATGATGCCTAAATGCACCGGATCAATTCCGTAGGCCTGCCCCATCGGAATAACCAAGGGCAGTACAATTAAAATCGCGGAAAAAATATCCATAAGACAGCCGGTTATCAAAAGAGTTCCATTGAGAAGCAGAAGAAATACATACTTCGAATGAACCGCCGACAGCATCCATCGTACCAGATTTTCCGGAGCCTGAGTATCCACAATATAGTACGAAAGAGCTTGGGATAACGCAAGAATCGATAAAACCCCGCCGATAATCGGTATCGCCTTAGCAAAAACCCGGGGAACTTCCTTCAGCTTAATATCCCGATGAATGAGAACCTCTACGATAAAAACGTAAATCCCCGCGGCCGCCCCGATTTCCACAAGCGAAAGGATCCCGGAAAAATATCCCGCAATAAGCAGAAAGGGAAGCAGAATTTCAAAAATAGAATTCTTCAACGCTTTTCCGGCTTTCCGAATTTCAAAAGGCTCTACCGGAATCTTCGTCTTAATCGACGCAACTCCGCCGAATATAATAACCCCAAGGATCAAGATAATACCCGGCCCAATGCCGCCTAAAAACACATGAATGATATTTGTCTGACTCGCAGTTCCAACCAAGATAATCGGTATACTCGGAGGAAACAGTAATCCTATACTTCCTACCGAAGTCAACAATCCGATAGAAAATTTATCCTGATACTGCACATCCTTTAAAATCGTATGCAGAATACCCCCTAAGGCGAGAATCGTAACTCCCGAAGCTCCGGTAAAAGATGTAAAAAACGCGCAGATAACCACCGTCGCAATAATCATGCCCCCGGGAAGCCAACTGAAAAAACTTTTAAATGTCTGCACCAACCGTTCCCCGGCTTTGCTCTCGGAAAGAAAAAAACCAGTTACCGTAAAAAGGGGAATCGCAATAAAGCTGTCTTTTGTAAGCGTTGTGTAGACCTGATTCGCGATGACGTCGATTTCTCCTCCGGAGGCTTGCAGAAGAACTATCGCCAAGCCCCCGAACATAACGCAAAGCGGCGCGCCCCCCAAAGCCGCAATGAGCAGTATCACTATTCCGGGAATTTTACTGTAATACCCAAAGGTATACCACGACTCCGTAAGATTAAAAACCCAATCCGGAGTATCGAAACCCCAGATGATTTTCGCTATCACCGGAAAGGAACATACCGTTCCAAGGAGAATCGCCAATACCGGTAAGGCTCGCGCGGGTCCCGAAACCGGGGTTTGCAGAGCGAACCGGACTGCCATTACCCCGTAGCCTACGGGAATAATCAAAGCGTAAATCTGATCGGGAATAAACCCAATCATTCGCCAGGGCGAAAGCCCGATCTTCACAAAGGACCCACTGCAAAAGGTTATAATCGTCAGCAGAAAGGCGGACAGTAATCCGGTAAAAACCGCAAGCCTCGCTTTAACCCGATCTGAACAGAAGTTCTGCACCAAGCCTATTGCGAGATGCTCTTTTGTTTTCGCCGCAATCATTCCAGACAGGAGACCTACCAGCAGAAGCAGATGAGCCATCGTATCGGTTTCGTCCGGGATGCCGGTTTGAAAAAGAAGCCGGGCAAGGGATTCCGCTACCGGCACCAGGGCAAGCCCTATCAGGGCGAGGTAACACAGCCACCGCTCAAGCCCGGAGAGAAGGCCCTGAGTTTTGAACAGAAGGGGCCTTTTTTTTACTTTCGTTTCTATCATTCTGGCATCATCTTTTTCTGTTTCGGTAATTTTCCAAGATACCCTGAATTCTTTGGTATAGATTCCGGTCGAAGGTGGTTCCGAGAAGCCGATCAATACCTTTTTTCGCGTCGTCGTACCATTGTTGCGCCTGATCTGGGTTGATCTGATTGACCACCAATCCGTAGGTGGTCATGGTTTTGACTGCTTGGTCTTCGAGGCGGGTGACGGAAAGGTCGATTTCTTTGGCTATCAAATCGGATCGGCGGATAAGTTCCGCTTTGTACTGATCCGGAATGGTCCGCCAAGCCCGCTGGTTGAGAAAAATTCCCGCCATAAAGGGCGCGACATTCATGGATGTCATGTGTTTGGCTACCCCGAAAATCTGTAAGGACCCGACAATTAAGGGGCTTTGGTACACTGCCTGAATCTGATTGCTGTTGAGGGCTATCAGCGTGTCATTTCCTCCGATGGGTATCATGTTATAGCCCATATTTTTGAAGGCCTGAGTTAGTTCCGGGGTGTCCGTACTGGTCCCCATTTTTAGGCGTTTGAGGTCCTCAGGAACGAAGACCGGGCTTTTTGAAAAAATCTTAACCCACCCGGATTTGACCCAAGTGAGGGTTTGGAAATTTTGCGCGTTTATGTCTTTTTCCAGTTCCGGTTTGAGTTCGTCCAGGACCGCTTTTAGTTCATCATCGTTACGGATAAAAAAGGGCGCGCTCAAGGTCATAATTTTCGGGTAAAAGAGGCTTATCCCAAAAGACGTGAACACCGCGGCCTGAATTTGGTTGAGTTTGAGCTTTTGCAAGACATCTTTTTCTTCTCCCACCACGCCGTTGTGGTACACTACTAGTTCAACCTCGCCCCGGGTTACTTCGGACCAGGCCCGGGATATCCGGTTGAGGGCGTCTCCCCAAGCGGTATTTTCAGGAGCCAGGGACGCGAGTTTTATCGTAATTTTTCTTTGGGCGAAAAGCCCGCAAGGATGCGCCAGTCCCGCCAAAAGCATACATCCGATAAAAACGCTTATCTTTCTTTTCAAATTACCTTGTTTCATACTTTCTCCTTGCATAATATTTCGGATCCCTAGTATACCTGAATGAAAAAAATTATGTAAAGCCCTTAGTCCAGCAGTTTCAGGCTTTCCTGTTCCAGCCTTTTCGACAGCGTGGCTTTTTTAGAACCCAGCAGAATGGACAAGGGTTCTAAAAAAGGAATATTTTCGCAGAGAATTTTGACGATTACCGTCATCGGAACCGCGAGAATCATGCCGACAAAACCCCAAATCCACCCCCAGAGCATGAGGGAAATGAGGATCATTATCGGGGAAATGCCGAGGTTGTCTCCCATAATTTTCGGCTCCAGGATGTTGCCGATGACCATATTCACCGCCAGCATCACCGCGCCTACCGCGATTATCGGTCCCGGCTGGGGCCAAAACTGAAGAACCGCAAACAAAACCGCGCCGCCGCCGGCGGCAATGCTCCCGATGTTCGGGATGAAGTTCAAGATGAATTGAATGATGCCCCAAACCACCGCGAATTCAAGGCCAACGATGTACAGCCCTCCCGTCACAAGCACTCCGGTGGCGAAGGAAATAAAAAACTTCGCCGAAAGATACCGGCTTACCTGTCTCACCAGGTCCGCGCCGATTTTTTGTATCTGCCCGGACCATTTTCGTTCAAAAGCAAGCTCGATTTTTTCGGTAAGGTACGCGGCTTCAATCAGCAGAAACACCAAAAACAGCACCACCATAAACGCGTTTTTCAGGAAACTGATGAAGCTGTTGGAAAAAGAAAAGGTGAAGGACATAATGCGGTTCCGCACCCCCAGTTGGGACCAGAGATTTTCAAAAAACGTCATGTTTTCGTTGTACGAGAGGTCCATAAAACTCGACGCCCAAAGGTATATTTCGGTAAGCCGGTTCTCGTATTTCGGATACTGCCGGATAATTGACCGCCCCGAAACGTACAGCACCATGCCGGTCACATACAGCCCAACGATAATAATACAGACCACCAAGATAATAGAAAAGATTCGGCTTATCCCCTTTTTTTCAAGAAAAGAAACCATGGGATTCATAACAAAAGCGAGGAATATTGCAATAGTAAAGGGTAATATCATGGAAGCCGTCAGTTTCAGCACCGCTCCAACTAAGACGCACGCGATAAAAGCTATCAAAAGAAAAATTCGCCGGCCGTTATGCTTGCTTTCAGACTTCTTATGCATGGTTCAAGCATAGCATATCAAAAAAAGCAACGCAAGCCCGTCCGGAGGTTATGGGTTTTATTCTTATTTTCTTAAAAAAGTTATAACATTCAGATTTTTTTCTGTAGTATATATTCTGCGGTATCCATCTAAATGATGGATTAACACCAATCCTAATGATGGGTGTCAGCTCGTAAGGCCGGGTTTAAAAAACGATATATATCAATATACCGCATAGATATATACCATTTTTTAAGAAGAGAAAATTTTTTTAGTAATTTTGCACAATTTTTGTTGACGAATATTCAACTATAAATTATTATACTAAATTAGATGCCATAAACGAAACAAAAAACCAAGAAGCTTATTATATTACACTAAAAGTAAGGAGGCTAGGTATTATGATCAGCATGACGATTTTAGTGGTTGACGATTCCCGGATTATGCGAGGCGTAATAAAAGGCTTGTTTAATGACTTGGAGCTTGGGCATTGCAGTTACGTGGAAGCCGAGAACGGCGAAGAAGCCTTCAAAGCGATCCAGAGCCATACCGTAGATTTGGTATTTCTCGATTGGAATATGCCTAAAATGCTTGGAATTGATTTCCTGAAGCAGATTCGCAGTATCCCTAAATTTAAAACCGTGCCGATTATCATGGTCACCAGCGAAATCGGCAAAGCCAACGTTATCGAAGCTCTCAAAAACGGGGCAAGCGATTATATCATTAAGCCGATTGACAATAAAATTTTTAAGGAAAAAGTATCAAAAATCCTTAAAAACCGAAGCTGATCTCTTTTTATAGAGGGTTTTTATGGTAAAACAATACTTACAGCCCTTTGCCGTTGCTTGTATGCAGGTATTCAAGAATTTCGTCGGCGCGGAACCTGTAGCTGAAAGGTCCTACCTCTTCGACCAAGCGGTCATAACCGGCTGGGACCTCTTCGCGATGATCGGCTTCTCCGGAGGCGCCCGGGGGGCCGTGGTCATTTCGATGAAAAAAAATCTCGCCTGCAGATTGACGAATCGCTTCACCGGCAAAACTTACGACGATATCGAAGACGACGTCACCGACGCAGTAGGCGAAATCGTCAACATCATCGCGGGAAATGTCAAAAAAGGCGCGGTAGAACAGCTTCAGCTCAAACTTTCGCCCCCCATGATCATCCGAGGTCAGGGACATTCAATCTCTTGGCTCGCCGGAGGGGACACCATCGTAAGCATCCCCTTCAAACTCTTTGAAAGCGAAATTTTTATGCTTTCGGTGACCATCGAAAAAGGATACAAATAGAAAAAGGAAAAAAAAAGATGCCCAGAAGAAAACCGGATTTCGCCGCTATGTTTACCATTCTCTGCCTCGGAGGAATCGTACTTATCACAATAAGTATGTCCCTGATTTTTTTTATCAATTTCAGAAATATCGCCTATACCCAAATCGAAACCGAACTCTCTGAAAATATCGCCCACGCCCGGGACGGCTTGTTCAACCGGTTCCGCAACCTCTCCGCGCTGATCCAACGCGCGGCTTTCGGACTCGCGCCTTTTATGGAAGAAACTCCGGCGGATAAAAAAAACATCGAAGCCCAACTCAAACGCATCAGAAACTCCCAAAGCGATTTTTGGCTCCTCTACGCAGGCAACGATATTCCATGGACCGAACCCGGCGGCTTCCTCGTGTTCGACGACGGCCACACCCTCCCGCCGGATTACGACCAAACCCAACGAGACTGGGTGCGCCTCGCCTACGGAAGCCCCGGATCCATCGTCTACAGCCCCCCCTTCCGAGGCTCTACCAGCCAGCGTCCCACCATATCGGTTTCGACAGTCGTTTACGGAGATAAAGCCAAACAACTCGGAGTTGTAGCGGGATCGGTTGAACTTTCCCGCATCGAAACCATCATCGATTCTTACATTACGATTCCTCAAGAGCGGATTTTTCTGCTTAATAAAGAAGGGGTCCTCCTCACCAAATTCAACGAGGCCGGCGCCCTCGAGGAAACCGACTTTTTTGAACATTCCTTCCTCGCCGAGTACGCGGATTTCCGGGAAAAAATTCTTTATTCGACTTCGTTTTACAACGCCGACGGCGAGTATTTTCTCTATTCCGTCGCCATCCCCCAAATAAACTGGATTCTTATCTCGATGGTCCCTAAAGCGGTAGTTTTTACCCGAATCAACAACGTCCTCATCGAAATGCTCCTCATCGATTTTATCCTCATCGTCATCGCGGTGATTATTTGCGTCACCCTCACCCGAATTTTGCAGAACGAACGGGACGAAAACCGCGCTATGCGGGATAATCTTAACATCGGCTTTTTTCTTTTGGACAAAGGGTATCTCATCCAGAGTCAGTACTCAAAAGTTCTTGAAAACCTATTCAACATCCCCCGGCTCAAGGGAAAAAACTTCATCGACCTGCTTTCCGGCTCCTTGAAAGAATCGGAGCAAAACACGTTGAAAGACTATTTTGATATGATTTTACACCAGCAGTTCGACCAAGACCTTTTAGACGACATCAATCCGATTCAAGAGCTGGCGTACGGACCAGGAAAAACCCTGAGTTGCGGGTTTACCGGGGTCCGCCGAGGCCGGCGGGAAATGGTCATTCTCGGAAGCGTCGTGGATATTACCTGCGAAAAAAAACTCAAAATCCAGCTCGCCGAAGAAGAAGAAAGACGGCAGGAAGACGCCCGATTTCTCTTTGAGGTTATTCAATCGGAACCATCGGTGTTGCAGGATTTTATCGACGATATGGACTATGGATTCGACAAAATCAACAGCGTCCTCACCGATGATGATATTCAGCCCCAAGAAGCCGCGGTAAACCTCTACCAAGAAATCCATGCGATCAAATCCAACGCGGTGATTTTGGGGCTGGCAACCTTCGGGGAAAAACTGCATCACCTTGAATCCGCCATTCGGTCGATTCGGGATCAGCCTAACGTGGTATACGAAGATTTAGTGGGCCTCTACGAAGGCCTCCGGCGCATAAAACAGGACCAGAAAAAAGTGCTGGAAGCGATCAAAAAAATTAAGTCCTTCAATACCGACATGAAACAGTTTCAGGGAGCTTTTATGCTCGCCCAGTCCCTCACGAAAGCCTGCGAAAGAGTGTCCGCGGATACGGCTAAATCCGTGCTCTTTATGGTAGAAAAAATCGATCCCCGCAGTATAGACCACGGTCCCCGGCGGGAAATGAAAGAAGTGCTGATGCAGTTGATCCGCAACGCCGTTTACCACGGTATTGAGTCTCCGGAAGAACGGCAAGCTCTGGGTAAAGAGCAGGACGGCCGAATTACCCTCAGCATCAACTGTGAAAACGGGTACATCCGCATCCGCCTTACCGACGACGGCAAAGGCTTGGACTACGCCAAAATTCAGGCGAAAGCCGAAGCCCTCGGCTTCATCCCCCCGGGCGCGGCGACCGACCGGGACGCTCTGCTTCAGGCAATTTTCGCTCCCGGTTTCAGCACCGCCGACGAAGCTGGTATGCACGCCGGCCGAGGCATCGGCTTAAACCTCGTGAAAGACCGGATTCGCGGTCTCGGCGGATCCATAGACGTTCACAGCGAACCGAATAAAGGCACCACCTTCAATATTGCAATCCCCCTGCCTGTATCCGAAGTTTCTCAAGCGTCTCAGGCATCGTAGAAGGCCGGAATATGATCAAAGCAGACCCGGAAAAAGCATCCTCCGAGGGCAGATTGACCCGGGTATTCAAGCCCCGCAGACAAGACCGAAAATCTCCGGAGAAAAGGAAAAAAAGAAAATATACCTTCCCGGAAATTTTTACGGTCCTCAGTATGTGCGTTATTGTGCTGATCACCTTGAGCCTTTCCGCGCTTTTTTACGTTAATTTCAAAACCATAACTTACGAGGAAATCGAGAAAACTCTGCGGGAAAACGTTTCCCGCTTTCAGGATCAGGTAAGCGGGAAATTCCGGGCCTGGCGCACGATGGTTCAGCACACGTCGATAAACGCCGCGCCGTTCATCGCGGAACAGCCCATCGATATTGAAAACCTCGAAACCCTGCTCATACGCACGAAAAACACGGAATCCGAGGTCGCCACAATTTACTGTTCCAACAACATCCCCTGGAGCAAAGGGGGGTATATCTACTTTTATCCTCATTACATTCCTCCTCCGGATTACGACCAAACTCAGCGGCCCTGGTATATCCAGCTTAAAGCCCATCCGTCTCAGGCTTTGGGGGGCGAAACCCTGCATCAAGCGGTGTATGTCGAACCCTACATCGACGTCCGGACCGGTAATTTAGTTACCACCACGGGAATGGTTTTGTTTGACGCCGGGGGCCGAGACATCGGCGCCCTTGCCGCGGACATCGACATCGCCTTTCTTGAGGATATGCTCACTGAAATGGCCTCCTTGCCGAATCAGGAATCCTATTTTCTCAACAAAGACGGGCTTTTCATCACCCACCCGGATCCTAAAGCGGTACTTACCAAAGATTTTTTCGCCGAACTCGATCTTGAACGTTACCGGGAGAATGTGCTTTCTTCCTATTCGTTCTTCAAGGTTGACAAAAAGGTGTTTATTTACTCGGTATACATTCCGGAAGTGTCTTGGGCTTTGGCGTCGATTATTCCGGTGTCGGCGATTTACACGCAAATCAACCGGTTTCTGTACCAGATGATCGGAGTAAACCTCGTTTTGGTGATTATCGCGGTGTTTGGTTCGGTGATGCTCATCAAAATTTTGCAGAGCGAACGGGACGAAAACGCCGCGATGAAAGACAACCTCAAAGTGGGATTTTTCCTCATGGATCAGCAGTATCTCATTCAGGGACAGTATTCGACCGCGCTGGAAACTATATTTTCGATTCCGGACCTCCGGGGAAAAAATTTCATCTCCCTTCTTTCAGATTCTCTTTCCAAAAAAGAAATTGATACTTTAAAAGATTATTTTGATATGGTGCTGAATCGTTCTTTTGACAAGGAACTGCTGGATGATATAAATCCTATTCAGGAATTGAACTACGCCAGCGTCGAAACCGGGGACAAAAAGACGTTGCGTTGCGGGTTTGCGTCGGTACGCCGGGGCCGGAGCGACGAGTATGTGCTGGGAAATATTCATGATATTACTGAAGAGAAAGAATTGGAGAACCGCCTCGCCGAAGAATCTGCGGGCCGAGAAGAAGATATGCAGTTTCTGTTCGAGGTAATTCAGGGAGACCCCGGAATCCTGCACGATTTTATCGACGATATGGATTACAGTTTCGAGCAGATCGATGATATTTTAGCGGACCCGAATATTCCAACCCGGGACGCTTCGGTGAATATATATCAGGCGGTTCACGCAATCAAGTCTAACGCGGTGATTTTAGGCTTAAAAACTTTCGGGGATAAACTGCACGAACTCGAAGCCCGGATAAAAGCCGTGCAGGAACAAGAAGCGGTTTTTAAAGATGATATCCAGCGGCTGAGCCAAGAAATCAAAAAAGTAAAACAAAACCGAAAAAAATTAGCCGGCGCGTTGCAAAAAATTCAGTCCTTCAGGGCCGCGGAAAAACGTAAACCCGGGGAGTATATTCTCGTGGAATCCCTGGGCCGAGCCTGCGCCAAAGTCGCAGAAGACTTGGGCCGATACGTTGACTTCCGAGTCGACGTCATCGACCCGGAAGTTATCGAGAAGGGGCCCCGGCGAATGATGAAAGAAGTCCTGATGCAGTTAGTCCGCAACGCCGTCTACCACGGCATTGAGCCTCCGGAGGAACGCCTCGCCCTCGGGAAGCCCAAGACGGGAATCATCGCTCTGGCGATTACCCAGGACCGGGGAAGCATAGCGATCCGTCTTGCCGACGACGGCCGAGGCCTCGACTACGCCAAAATTCAGGCGAAAGCCGAAACCCTCGGCTTCATCCCCCAAGGAAGCGAACCGGACGCTCTGCTCCAGGTAATTTTCGCTCCCGGTTTCAGCACCGCCGACCAAGCCGATATGCACGCCGGCCGAGGCATCGGCTTAAACCTCGTAAAAGACCGGGTCGAAGAATTTAAAGGCGCAATTACCGTCCATAGTCAGCCCCAAGCCGGCACAGAATTCATCATCACCATTCCCTACAAATTTTAAAGGGCCGGCCCAGCAGGAATTTCAGAGGTATGGGGCATAAAAGAAAAAATTTTAGGGGACCACCGCCCGTTGGATTTCGCTCCAGGGACCGAGTTCGCCTTGGCGGTTCAGCCAGCGGATGGCGATGTAAAAGATTCGTCCCCGTTCTTCTTCGGCAAATGCAAAGCGATAGGGAGATCGGGTACTGAATACCGAATGAAGAAACAATTCCTGATTTTTGGGAGGGGCATCTCGGATTTCATACCCCAGGATCACGCCGGTAATGTTATAGTTTTTTTTCTCTGGTTTTTGGTAATAAATATCGATGTATCGCTCTTCGGGATAGGATACGATGAATTCCGGTATCGGCAGGGCGTCGCCGGTTTTGGCTTCCTCCCCAGAGATGCGCCGCCATTCCCGGTCCGCTGGTTTGTAATCGGTCATTGCATACCTCTTTATCTGCGATGTAATTCGCTTAAAGCAAGTATACCCCCAAATCATTTTCTAAGCAAGCATTTCGACTAGGGTTTTGAGATTCCAAAACATCAAAAACGAGTAATCAATTCGGCCTCGCCGTAAATCGGAACCGGCATCCCATCGGCTCCCCGAAATACTTCCCTAATGTCGTTGATGAGTAAGGTATCCTCCGGAAGAGGAAGGCCGTCATCGTCCAGGGTTCTGAAAGAACGGGCTTGAAAAACGACGCCCGCCGGATCAAAGGTAACCAAAACATTCCGCTGAAGCCCGGCATCAAAAAAAGCGGTATATACGAAAGCATGATCCAACCCGTCGGAACCAGAGCCGTCGGCCCTGAAGCGAAGGGTACTTTGGTCCTCCCAACGCCAATTCCCAATCAATATATTGCTTAACGCCATCGGGACCTCATCCCGAAGGACCGGAGAATCCGCAATGCGGGTAAACGGCAAAGTGTTGCCGTAGGTTAGGGGATTGAGGGCGATAATTTCGGTTACCCTAAGGGTATTATTATTTTCTACTTTGAATTCGTATGCCCCGAGGCCTTCGTCAAAGGACAGGAAAGAAATTTGCTTGTTCCCGGATACCACATACCCGCCGGTCATGATGAATCCCGGCATTAGCTCCGGCATTTCGCAGGCATATGTGCCATCCGCCTTGAAGTCGAACTGCACGAGGGTCCCCTCCGCGCTGATGGGCCGGAATTCCCAGCGTCCCAAAAACGGATTGGCATGGTCCGCAAGCCATATCGGGTCCGTCCCTTTGTTCGAAGCGCATCCGATGCTCACCCCCAAGATGAGGGCCGTCAAGGTAATGTTCTTTATCATAAAATTTCTCCAGGTTTTAGCTTAAGCTAACTATGAGGGTAACGAATCTGCCACGGTACGTCAAGAGCTTTATTTAAACCAAATTACTTTTTCCGATCTCGGCGCGACTTCGCCTATAATAACCGCGTCCCGGTCCCCGCCGTCCCGAATACGGGATGCCAGAGTTTCCGCCTCGTCCGGATGCGCCGCGATCAAAAGCCCGCCGGAAGTCTGGGGATCAAAAAGCAGTTCCTGTACCGCAAAGGGAAGCCCCCGGACATCAACGGAACGTTCCGCCCGATTGCGGTTGCGCTGGCCCGCGGCGGTAAGGAGATACTCCTTCGCGTACTCTACCGCTCCGGGGAGAACCGGCAGAGCCTCGGGATACAACACCAAAGACGCGGAAGGGCCCGCCATTTCCAGCGCGTGAATAAGCAATCCGAAACCGGTAATATCCGTACACGCGCTTATTTTGAAACCTGCCATGCTTTCGCAGGCGTAGCGGTTGAGGCGTTCCATCGAAGCGACGGCCCGGCGGAGCGCCTCGGCCTCGGCCAGGTCCGCCCGCAGAGCCGCCATAATAAGGCCGACTCCCAAAGGCTTGGTCAGGATGAGTTTATGCCCCGGCGCGGGAGTGTTATTGCGGATTACTTTTGCTGTTTCGGCGATGCCCGCGACGGCCAGACCGTATTTCGGTTCTTTATCGTATATCGAATGGCCTCCGCCCAATACCGCGCCGGCTTCGGCGATTTTTTCCGCGCCTCCGGCGAGAATATCCGCTAAAATCTGCTTATCCATCGCTTCCGGGAAACACACCAAGTTCAGGGCGAGCAGGGGGCGGCCGCCCATGGCCCACACGTCGCTTAGGGCGTTGGCTCCGGCGATGCGCCCGAAGGTTTTGGGGTCCGTTACCATCGGGGGGAAAAAATCGACAGTGAAAATGAGGGAATGTTCCGGGTCGAGCCGCCAGACCGCGGCATCATCGGCGGCGTCGTAGCCTACGAGCAGGCGTTCATCCTTCCGGGACCCGAGGCCTGCGAGCAGATTGGCTAGGCCGTCGCTTTCGATTTTCGCGCCGCATCCGCCGCTTAAGCAGTGGGCCAGCAAGTTTTGCAACTCTTTCATGGCTTTTCCTTTTGGATTTTTTTGTAGGACCCGGAGGGTTCTTTTTGATAAATTGCTTTTATTGGGAGGCCCAATTCCGAGAGGAAGGTCCCGGCTTTTTCGAAGGTTTCCCGGGGAAACCGCAGGCAAAAGCCGCATCCCGGGCTTATGTCCGCGGGAGTCGGCATAACCCGGACGTCGAGTTTGCGTTCCGTCAGAATTTGTTCCGCCAGGATGGCCTGGGTGACGCTTTCAAAATAGACGATAATTTCTTCGGTTTCCATGGGATAAAAAATGGCGGAGGCGTGTGAGAATCGAACTCACCAAGGACGTTTCCGCCCTTTGACGGATTTGAAGTCCGCAGGCGCCACCAGACGGCATTCACCTCCCCTTACTTGAGAAAAGTATACCGAAGTTTTTCCGAAATATCAAGGCTTTTCTTCCTTTTTATCCCGTTTATCCCGCCGCAGTTCCGATAAAGCCTGAATACCGAAAATATCCTGGGAATTTAATTCCTCAGTGATATGATTCGGAACAAGCATCATCGAATTGCCCGCTTTAAGTCCTTCGTTTAATATAGAAAGAATTTTCAGTTTCAGCGCGGGTTCATGCTCGGCGTAAATCCGAACCGCTTCTTCGAGCTTTTTGGCTATCTCGATTTCCGCTTCAGCCAGCAGAATCCGGCTCTTCTTTTCCCGTTCCGCCTGGGCCAGCCGGGAAAGGGGGTCCTGCAAAGCCTCCGGGATTTGAATATCCGTAATTTCGATGTGGAGAACCGTAATGCCCCATTCGGTGGTCTTTTTATCCACCTGATTTTGCAGTTCCTTTTCAATAATATCTCCTCGTTCAAGAAAGAGCGTAAGATCATGACGGCTTATCGCGCTTCGGAGCGCGGTTTTGGAAGAAAGAATTACCGCATTCTCGTAATTCTGCACCTCCAGCGCGGATTTTTTCGGGTCCCAGACAAGCCAAAAACAGAGGGCGTCCACATCAACCGTAACCGAATCTAACGTAAGCGTCTTTTGCGCGGAAAAATCCGTCACCCGTATGCGGATGTCCACTATTTCGGCAACCCGGTCCGCTATAGGAATAAGCGCGAAAAGCCCCGGACCCCGGACCCCCAAAAACCGGCCAAACCTAAGCACCACCGCCCGTTCCCATTCCTCCACCCGCTGAATAGCCGGCGCGATAAAGGCCGCCAGGGACCCAAACAGAATAGCCAGGGTATACTGGGGCAAAAGGAAAAAGCCGAAAAGGCCATTTGCCGCTATAGCAATCTTTAGGGCCGCGCTCCATCGGGGAAAAAAGAACCCGGAAATCGTTACCGCCGCCGGAGTAATCAGAAAAAGGCCTATTTCGGGCAACGACGGCCTCTGCCCCCGAACCGCCAGGGTCCCGGTTATAAACAAAAGTCCCAAAACCGCCAAAGCTATCCCCGCCGCATTCAGGGTGAAATCCCCGGGTTTTTTCCGGCGGAGTTTTTGTTCCGAGGATTTTTTCTTAGGTTCTTCCGGCTTCATATAATTCCTCCCTCGTTAATCGGACCATTCATCGAGCAAAGCCAGAAGCTCTTGTTTATCCACTCCGAGTCGTTTCATTTCCTGCATGAATCGGTTTAGGATTTCCAGAATTTTCTGTTTTCGTCGGTCTTCTTCCGGTGCAGGTTTTTTATCCGAAATGTACGTTCCGCTCCCGACTTGGGTTACCAAAAGCCCCTTAATTTCCAGTTCGTTATAGGCCTTGGCAATCGTATTTGGGTTAATCTTCAAATCTACCGCTAAGGACCGGATAGTAGGCAGGCGGTCCCCGGGCTTCATCTGCTCCGAGAGAACCGCATGCTCTATCTGCTGGATAATCTGCCGATAAATAGGCACCCCAGTCCCGGAATCCAGAGAAAACGAGATATTTCCATCCGAATTTGCCCGGTTCAACGGCTACAGTTTCGGCGGTAAGACCAGCGCGCCCCGCCGACCAAAATGAAACGCCCGCCCCGGTCCCCGGCGGCGTAAAAAACAGCTTCTTTGTTTGATTCCCGCATACTTCCCAGTATATCTTTTGTATCAAAAAGAGAAAAGCCCAACTCGAGGGCCAGCCCTTGCTGAATTCGGAAACGGAGGCTTGCAAGAACAGCGAGGGATTGGTATGCTGATGGGGTATGCAGATAAACACACAAAAAGTAGGCTTCCCTCCGGTAGAATCCCGGGCATACCAGCTTGCGATTTTTCCGCCGGGCCGGAAACGGAGTCGATGAAAGCATCCGTGCTGGGGCTGATAGGGCTGATAGCTTTCGCTTCGTTCCTGCCGGCCCAGGAAACGTCGGATTCCCCGGCGGCGTCTGCGGAAACCGCCCTCCCTCCGGACCAGCAAGTAATTGAAATGGACCTCAAGACTTCTACCCTGGCGGAGCTCGCCGATTGGTGCCGGTCCCAGGGCTTGAGCGAAGGCGGCACGAAAGAGGAATTGGCAAACCGCCTGCGGGAATGGTATCATCTGCCCCAGCCGGATGGGTCCCCATCGGCCGGAAAACCCCGGCTTATCACCATTGAATCCGCCAAAACCACGGAATATTTTACCCTTTCGGCGGTGAATGAGGAATACGCCCGGCTCCGGGGAGGAGTAATCATCAGTCTCAAGGATGGAGAAGAGGTGCATCGCATTGAAGCGGAGGAAATTCTTTACAACCGGACTCGGAATGTAATGACCGCCTCCGGAGGCGTGAAATACGAAAAACGAAACGGCGATACCGTCGAAACTTTTAAAGGCGAATCGATAACGGTGAATCTGGACACCTGGTCGAGCCTTTTTCTGGATGGCCTAAGCGAGCGGTCCTTGAGCGATGATGATACAGTTTATCGCTTTGAAGGAAATATCATTTCCCGGAGCGATGAGGACGTGACGGTGTTGAGTAACGCCCGAATCACCAACGCCAAAACCGAAGAGGCTTATTGGTCTATAACCGCGTCTAAGCTCTGGCTCCTGCCCGGTTCTGACTGGGCGGTATTAAACGCGGTGTTGAAAGTCGGGGAAATTCCGTTGATGTATTTCCCCTTTTTTTATTTTGCCGCGGATGAGCCTATTTTTCATCCGGTGATTGGTCCTACCATCGGACACAACTCCCGGACGGGCAATTTTTTACAGACCACCACGTATCTTTGGGGCCGAGCGCAGGCTTCGCCCCAGGAAAATTCCCTTTCCAAGATAATGGGAAATGGCGAGGATACAGAAAAAGTGCGGGAAGGAATTTTCCTGCGGAGTACGGGCAAAAAATATACCGGAGCGAATGATAAACGGCTTTCGGTGTTGTTTGATGTGTACTCGAATTTGGGGGTCTATCTGGGAAGCCAATTGGCTCTGCCTAAGTACGGGATTTTAAATCCTCTGGAGGCCTCTGGGGGAATCGGCTTTACCCGGGATGTGTATCAGATTGGGTCGGGGTATTCGCCGTTTGCCCAATATACCGGAACGGATAACTGGAACAGAGCCCGGCTTTTCGGTTTGGATGTGCCTTTTCGGTATCGGTTTACAACCCAAAGCGCGATAAGCGGCAACGCGGGAACGTTATCGTGGGCCCTTCCGTTTTATTCGGATCCGTACACGGATCGGGATTTTTTAAATCGCTCGGAGGAAATGGATTGGATCAAACTTTTCAAGAGGGATGAACCGCTCTCAACGGCTCCGGAAAATATTTTGGGAGATTATCAGTGGCAGATTACCTTATCGCTGAATCCGGCGGCGCCTTTCCTTAATCCGTATATTACGGCTTTTTCGCTTTCCAATGTGAGTTCGGTGAATTTTCGGAGCCGGACATCGGCTCAGATAACCAGCAGTGTTTCGCCGACTCGGATTTTTTTCTTTCCTGAAAAGTTTATTATCTATTCTCTTACGGCGTCGGCCGGGGGGACTCCTTTTACTTGGGGGAGACCGCCGGAGATAAAGCCGAATCCGGAGGAGCCGGAAGAAGACCCTTTTAAGGGCCTGGGGACTCTGAAATCTCCCTGGGAATCCCCGGAAGAAGAAAAGCCGGAATCTTCTGCAAAAGGCGGGGAAGAACTGACTCTGCCGGAGTTGCGGCAGACCTTTACTTCCCGGGTGTTGGATCTTCCGCAGTTTACGATTTCGTATCAGTTGAGTCCGGCCGGGGCGACGGAGTTACGGTTTCGCTCGTCTCCGCAGAATTGGCCCGAGGCCCAGGACATTAACTGGAGCGAAGTTTCATCCCTTTTGACTATGTTTCGGGGAGAAGGGAACATTTTTTTTGAAGGGAAGAATCAGTTATATTCGGTAGGAACTCGTTTTTCTGGGTCTGGGCAATGGCAGGGGTTTTCGTACATCAATCCTGAAGCGGAAGAGTATACTTCGAATGGCGCGCTGGATCAGCAGAAGCTGGATTCTGCGAATGAGTCGAATTACCGAGCTACGTTATTTTCCACGGCCTACACTTTGAATGCCGGGCTTACGCCGTTGTATTATTCGGAGATATGGCGGGAGTCGGCTTTGCAGTATACTTTGGGGGGGAATATTGCGAAGAGCGCGTTTGATGGGACCGGGGCGGAACCGACTTGGAAGATTGACTGGGGCGCCTGGAATGAGGAGCAGATTACGGCGCATCAGTTGGCGGCGAATGGGGCGGCGTCCCTTTGGGATTATACCCAGAATGTGACGGTTAATTTGGATTTGCCTCCCCGGGATTCGGTTTTGTCCTGGAGCGCGACGGCTCGGATGTGGATTACCGAAACCGGCGCGCGGCAACGTATTGTTGAGCCTTGGGAGCCGGATCCTACCTTTGAACCGATTCTCTTTACCGAAACTATCCGCTTTGGGAATCCGGTATTTACGTTTAATCAAACGTTGACGTATGATCCGGAGTTGTCTGAATTCACTAATGCGAAATCGAGTCTCAGCTGGAACGGCCTTACCGCTTCGTTTACCGCGGCCCGATCTAAACGGTATCGGCTGAACAGCTCCGGCTGGATGCCGTCGGAGGAACCGGAAAAGCTGAATCCTATAAACGCTTCCGCCGAATATTACGGCAAGATTCCGGAAACATTTTTTTTGAAGGATCGTCTGGGGCTGTCATTTAATGTGCGGACGAAGATTGACTTCGATTTACAGCGGTATACTCAGTCGTTATTTACGTTTGAGTTGGGTTTCAGCGTTGATATTACCCGGTTTCTTACGGTGCGGTTCAGCGCGGCCTCGGAGAATAAGGTGATATTCCGGTATTTTCAGAATTTTTTTGATATGCCGATAGAACTTCCGGGAGAACAGAATATTTTTATTGATCTGGCTAATTCGTTTCGGTTTGACGATGAGGCTTTACGGCGGAGTTCGGGTTTTAAGCTGAAGAGTTTTAATGTGGCTCTCACTCATCATCTTATTGATTGGGATGCGGATTTGAGCGTTAGTTTAAAACCCTATTTGGATGAGACATCCCGTCCGTACAAGTGGCGGTTTAATCCGGAGATTACTTTTGCGGTTCACTGGATACCGATCTCGGAACTGAAAACTGAAATCGCCAAGGATAAAGATAAACTTGTCATTAAGTAAATTTTTAAAAACAGGAAGGAAATGGAAATAAAAAAAAATGGAAATAAAACGATACGCCGAAATAGCCGGCAAATTTCCCCGGGAAATTGTATTGCTGAAAAGCTCCGGATGCGGCTGGGGCAAATGCGCGTTTTGCGATTACTGGACGGACGCCGAATCCGACTTGGATCGATGCGGAGCTTTTAATCAGGCAATTCTTGGTCAAGTGAAAGGTTCTTTAGGGGTTTTGGAGGTAATTAACTCCGCTTCTTTTGATGAGTTTCCGGAGCAGACGGTTCGGGATATTTTAAAAGTGTGCGCCGAAAAGGGGATTCGTATTTTTATTTCGGAACAGCATTTTCGGTATCGGGCTTCTCTGCCGGCGATTCGGGATGCTTTCGCCCGCATCGGCGCGGAATGCGCCTTCATCCTAAGCGTCGAAACCTTTGACGAAGATCTGCGGGAACGGGTTTTTCGGAAAGGCTTGGGAAGCCTTGACCCGGCGGACCTGGCCCGGGAGTATCAGTGGGTCAACCTGCTCTGCGGAGTAAAAGGACAGACTCTGGCCTCGATTATCCGGGATATTACGTTGGGAATGGAACTTTTCGAACGAGTAAACGTCAATATGTTCATCCCCAATACCACCCATTTCGAGCGGGATCCGGGGCTAATTGAAGCCTTTTATACCAGCGCGTTTTTCGACGCCCTCAAGGACAAACCTACCGTGGAAATCTTGGATAAAGATGATTCCCGAACTTCCGATCATCTTGGTTTCCTTGGATATCCGGAGCATCCCGATGCTTAAAAAAAATTTTTTAAAAACAAAAGAAAAAATTCCGTTGGAAAAATTTTTGTATGTCACGACTATCGTGTATATTCTGCTGATGGTTGCGTCTAATGTGATGGCTTCGAAGGTGCTTGCTTTCGGGGGGCTGGTGATTGATGCCGGGACTCTGACGTATCCTTTGACGTTTATGATTGGAGATCTTCTCGCTGAACTCTTTGGGTATAAAAGAACAGCTAATGTTATCTTGTGGGGTTTTGCGGGAAATTTTCTGTTTTGTCTTTGCGCGCTGGCTGGGGCGGTTATGCCTGCTTTGGACCCAAATGATCCGATAACCCGGGCCTATGACACGCTTTTTACGTATAACCTTCGGATTGTGGGGGCTTCCTTTGGAGCTTATCTTGCCGGGGCTTTGGTGAATGCCGGGTCTCTGGTGCTGATACGCCGTCTTACCGGCCCCAAATGGCTTGGGTTTCGTACGATAGGCAGTACGGCTTTGGGCGCGCTGGTCGATACCGCGCTTTTCACGGGTTTAGCTTGGGCTTTTACGCTTCCCGGAGAGGAACTTTTCCGGATGATCTACAGCGGCTACGCGGTCAAAATGCTGTACGAAATTATTATCGCCACGCCTCTGGACTACGCGCTGAGTCCCCTTATCAGAAAACGGGTGCGCCTCCCAACCTAACCCGTCCGGGGCTTTCCGGCAAGCAAGAAACTCCCTGGAG
>JAIRPY010000088.1 GCA_031256905.1 Spirochaetaceae bacterium | reverse complement strand
AGAGGAGGCTTTGCGGATCGAATCGGACCGCAATCCCCGGGTGCAGGTATATCAGCCCCATCGTGCCGAGGTATACCCCAAGACGCAGGCTGAACAAAAGTATCTTTCTATACATTTTTTTTCCTTTTTCAGAATCCGTTTTCAGAATCCGTTTTCAGAATACCGTAACCTCCCGGCCCAAGCAAGCCGATTTCTTTTAAGGGCGGGTCAGCCCTGCAATTTTTGCGAATATATTGTGGAGGTACGCGCCTTCCCGCTGGGAAAGTCCGGCCCGGGAAAAAAGATCCCGGAAAAATTGTTCCTGGTCGGTTCGGTTTGGTTGTTTATAAAATCCGAGGGAGGCCAGGGAATTGGTTATACCCAAGGTTAGAGCGTCGATTTCGGCCCGGTTCAGGGGAATCCAGGCGCCGGCCGGCTCTGGGAAGGAGGCCAAAGCGCGAAAAAGCTGGTATGCGTAAATTTGCACGGCCTGGGATAAATTTAACGAAGGGAATTCCTCATTAGCCGGTATGTGAGACGCGAGATTGCAAAATTCGAGTTCTCCGGTTTCAAGACCGGTCCGTTCATTCCCGAAAACCAGCCCGGCACATCCCGGCCGCTCTTTGAGATAGGCCGCTAGAGATTCCGGGTCCAGGGTGACAGATTTGCGTTTCCGGCCCCGGCGGCGGGTAATGCCAATCGCCACGGAGCAATCTAGGGCGGCGGCTTCGAGGGAATCAAATTTTTCTGCGGTTTTCCATATATCTCCGGCATGGACCGCTCGGGCTAATAGTACTGTTTCATCCAAATCGTTGGGGGATACCAGCCGGAGCCGGGAAAGTCCCATGGTTTTCATCGCTCGGCACACGGCCCCCACATTGCCCGATTCGGACGGACGGGCGAGGATGATTACGATGTCTTTTAACAGCACAGGTTATGGAGGGAATCAAAGGGAAGGAGTTCCCGGATGCTGGTAATTACCCTTTCGGGGCTGGCGCCGCCGAAGATGACTTCCGCCGAGGGTTCCATGAATTCGCTTAGGACTTGACGGCAGGCGCCGCAGGGTCCTACGGGATTAGACGAATCCGGCGCGGAAATCGCCAGCTTGGAAAACCGGCGTTCTCCTCGGCTTACGCCCTGAACAAGCGCGCTTCGTTCCGCGCAGATGGTAAGACCGAAAGAGCGGTTCTCCACATTACAGCCGGTATACACGGTCCCATCCAGACCGAGAAGGGCGGCGCCGACCCGGAACTTGGAATAGGGCGCGTAAGCGAATTCCGCCGCTTCCCGGGCCCTTTGAAGTAAATCTTCTAATTTCATTTTTTCCTTTTTCATTTTTTTTTATTTTCTTTCTTTCTTTTCACTTTTTTTCTTTTTTCTTTTCATTTCTTTTTCTTTCTTTTTCTTTCTTTCTTCTTGGCTTGCCGAAGTCAGATTTTTCCCTGAAGCCACAGGTTGATGAGGTGCCGGGACACCGAGCCGGTTCCCGGTAAGTTGGGAAGCTGGTCCCGGGAAAACCAGCGGGCGTCTTCGATTTCCACGCCGTCCGCTTTGATGGTTCCTCCGGCGTAGCGGGCGGTGAAGCCCAGCATCAGGGAATTGGGGAAGGGCCATGGCTGGGATGTGATGTATTGGAGGTCCCGTACTTCAAGGCCGACTTCTTCTCGAATTTCCCGGGCCGCGGTGGATTCTAAGGTTTCTCCGGCTTCGTTGAAGCCCGCGATGAGACTGTACACTCCCGGGGCAAAACTGCGGTTATGCGCCAGCAGGGCCCGATCGTCCTCATTCCGGATGAGGACAATGATGGCCGGGGAAATCCGGGGGTACTCTCGCCGGCCGCAGTGGGGGCAGAGCCGGGCGAGTTCGTTCTTTGCATCGGCGTTGCGAGTTCCGCAGGTTCCGCAGAACGCTGAATCTCTGCGCCATTGGGCGATGTGAAAGGCCCGGAGGAGCGCGCCGATGGAGCCTTCGCCGGTAAGGGCGGAGGCGCCGGCAGTACAGTGAATCGACAGCCGAACCTGCCGGGAACCCCAGCCCTCGGGCAGAGGCCCGGCTGGGGGAATATCGGCGTACCGGATAACCCCCCCGGATACCGCCGGGACCGTAAAAATCTCGATCTCCCCGAAGGCATCGGCGATTCGCTTCAGCGGGACGGGGTCCGTTCCCCGAAAATCAGAATCCTCCGCCGGCGCAACCAGGGCATTTCCCTGAAACAGATAGGCCTTTTGCGGCAGATTGGAATGCATAGGGCATCATAGCCCTAATTTTTTCGTTATGCAAGCCGGGATTTATATAATATTTATACTTTTGGTTGTATGTAAAATAAGACAGATGCCGAACCCCCCGGCAAAAAAATAAAAAATAAAAAATAAAAAATAAAAAATAAAAAATAAAAAATAAATGAAAAAATTTTTAAAACAAGATGTTTTGAGAAATTGGCATAAAATATGCTTAATTATATAAAACCCCTAGAATGGCTTTTTTAAGGCTTACAGCGGGTAACCCTAATCTTATGAGAAGGGTATTTTTTCCGAAAGGAGCATTTCTATGGCAAAAAGATTTTTATCGATGGCAGGTTTGTCAGTAGCGGTACTGACCTTCGTTCTGGTTTTGGCAGGATGCCCAAAGCCCGAAGAAGAGGAAAAGCCCACCTTTCCCGACAATCTCGTGGGAACTTGGACAAACTCGGACTACACAATCTCATTCGCTAACGACGGCGGCGGGAAGATTACTCGTGATGATTTAGATCAGCCCTGTGATCTTGAAAGCGTTTCAGAGAATACCTATACCTGCGACGGCGGCGGCTATAGTTTTTCCTTTACCGCTACGGTCGACAGCGATACTCTTACCATCGCGGAGAGCCGGGACAATAGAGTACCTAACGGCACATACACCAAGCAACAATAAGCGCAGACTCCGCCGGTGTTCAATCCGCCGGCGGGGTTGGCATGGAACCTGCCGGCCTTCAATCCGCCGGCGGTCGGAGGAAAGGAGGATAGAAAAATGGGGAAAAAAATTTTCGCGGTGATTCTTTTTGCGGCGGCCGCGGGGAATGTTTTCGGGCAGAAGAATACCATTTCCGGCGGTCTGGGGGGAATTATTAACATCCCCCTTATTGTGGGCGTCGAGTTGTATCTTGATTACGAGAGAACGATTATTCCGCAATTTGGGGTGGGCTTTAATGTGTCCGGGCAGTTTTTCCCCCTAGGGATTTTCGCTATTGCCGGAACGAATGGCAAAATCAATAACATCTTTGGGTATACTCTGGAAGGGCAAGCCCGATGGTATCCTTTTGGAGGAACATTTCACCTTGATGCGGGATTGGGTTTCGATCATTTTCTTACCAGTATGCCGTGTTTTATCATAACCACCGAAGTTGGATGGAACATTAAGTTGGGGAAATCTCCCTTTAGGCTGAATATTGAAGCCCTTCGGCTTGAGTTTTTCGTACCCCTGGGGGACAACCCTCTGAAAATTCAGAATCTGGAAACAGACGAATGGGATACCATAAAGCCCTTTAACATTGTAACTCGGATCGGTTTTGGTTTTGCTTTCTAAGGAAAGAGAAATGCCGGCGGAGGCCCCTCCGCCGGGTTTTTTTCGCAAAAATCAGCAGTTTTTTGTGAAAAAAGCCAATTTCCCCTTAAAAAATTTCTTGACTTTTCATAGAGCCTAGTTTATACTATAATTATGAATTTGAAATCAGTGCTTTCAAAAGACACGATCAACCTTCATTTGAAGGGGACCACAAAAGCGGAAATAATCAACGAACTGCTGGATATACTTATTACCGCCAATAAAATACAAGATCGAGGGGCCGCGCTGGCGGCTATTATGGAACGGGAAGAAAAGATGTCTACCGGCATGAAACATGGCATTGCTATTCCGCATGGGAAAAGCGGGACCATTAACGATTTAGTAGCCTGCATCGGAATTTCCGATAAACCCGTTGACTTTGACGCTTTGGACCAATTGCCGTGCCGTATTTTTATCATGACTCTTTCGCCGATTGAAAAAACGGGTCCCCATCTGCAATTCCTCGCGGAAATAAGCCTGCTTTTTAAAAGTTCGGAAAAACGAGGAGAAATGCTCTCCGCCAGCACTCCGGACGAAATTCTGCGAATCTTGTCCGAGTAAGGCCCCGCCCGGTTTTGCGTTGCGCCAGAGCTTACCGCCTCGCAACGTATTTCTGGTATGTTTTAGTTTCCCTTATTTCCTTTTGAAATTTCATTTTTTCAAGTTTTTTTTCTCGTTTATTTTTTACGTTTTTGTATAGAAATATACCCGCCGGTAATCCCGCAACTATTCCGGTTACATCCATTTACATTCATGATCTTACATTCCTGATCGCCCAAAAATAAAGAGTGAAGCGGGGCTTCACTCTTCGGCTGTTATTTCCCTAAGTTATCCAGGGCTTTTTGAGCGACTTGGTGGACTCCCGAGCTCCAGTCGAGGGAAAGGGCATGACGCACCACCGGTTTTCCCGATGCTTGCCCGGTCGATCCCAGAGCGGGAAGCAGGGCCCGCATATACCGCTCATCCTGCTGGTTTACGATGCCCCGTTCAAGGTTGCTGTTCAGCACAGCGATAAACGCGCTCAAAAGATTGGCCGATTCTTCGGTAGCGAGGTTCCCGAGGGCTTTAACGACTCCGAGGTGTTCTTCGGTATCCACGCCGAAACGATAGGATCGTTCAAGCAGAGAGTAGGCTTGCTTTTTTTCGTCGTCCTCCGCGCCGTCGATGCCGTACCGGGCGATCATGTCAATGGCGAGTTTTCTGAGTTTGATCGCTTCTTTCTGCATTTTAGGGGTGACCGGGTATCCGCGCCAGCCTTCGTAGAGGGCGGCGATGGCGGCTTTTCCTTTTGCGCTTTCGTCTTTGGATTTTTCCTCGATGGCCCGCAGGGCGGCGTATTTTTCTTCAAGGTTGTACGCGCCGTTATGAAGGACTTCGGTAAGGGGTTCGATGGGGTCTTCAATGATTTCCGGCAAGGCTTGATCCGCGACTTTTTTAAGGGAGTTGGAGTACCAGCCGTTCAAGGCGAAGAATACCGGCAGGTATCCCGAAGGGTCTCCGAAGTTCTTCAGGGCGTCGATGGCGCCGTACGCGATTCGCTCTCCGGCGATGCGGTTGTCGTACGGGGCCGAAGTGGTGTCCTTCAGGATTTGTATCACCCGGGGAAGCATTTCGTCGGCTTTGATTCGGCCCACCGCTTGGATTACTTCCATTTTTACAAGGGGATCCGGAACGAGCTTTACCACCCGCCAAAGATTCTGACCTAAGTTTGGGTCCCCGTCTTTTTGGTCCTCGGTTAAGCCCTTGGCGATGAGTCTAAAGGAATCATTCGCCGCATTCAAGTCTTTTTGCCCCTTGAGGTTTGAGTACATCTGAAGAACCCGACCAAGGGCGTAGGCGTACAGTTCTCCGGCAGAGGCGATTTCTTCGGGATATTTATCCGGATCGTCTTTATCCGCCGGACCCCGGGCCAGCTGGAGTATGCTCAACTGATCTACCGCAGTAAGAGCATTGTCTAATTGCTGTTTGTAAAAATCCAATTCGTCATCGCAGAAAGCCGCGAAACCAATCAGACCCATCAGTATAACTGAAATAGTACGTTTCATAACCACCGTCCTTAATGGTAAATAATATATCTTCTCATATTAGCCAACTCTCGAAGATTTTTCAACAGGTATTTTATCATATTTATAAATATTTTTTTATTTCTTGCCAGCGAAGGCCCCTTCGGCGCCGGGCTGAACGAACAGGTCGGGCAGGCCCGCCAAAAAAGAGTCTTCGATCTTCCGGTTTCCGGCGGTTATCCCCAATTTCCGGTCCTGCCGGGATTCTCCATGATAATCGCTACCGGCGGTTATATACAACCCAAGGGATTTTCCCAAAGCCTCCAAACGGCGGCAACTATGCGCCTTAGCCGTAGGATGCCACGCTTCCAGGCCGTCTAAACCCTGATCCTTTAAGTCTTTCACCAGAGCCGGGAGCCGGCCCCAGGCGATGTAGAGCGAAAGCGGATGTGCCAGGACCGCTATTCCCCCGGAATCTTTGATAATATCCACGCCCCGCCGGAATTCCAGCCCTTGTTTGGGAACATACAGGGGGCGTCCTTTACCGAGATACTTGTCGAAGGCCTGTTCCCGATTTTTTACGATTTTTTTCCGTACCATGAGCGCGGCAAAATGAGGCCGGCCGATACAGGGTCCCCGGGCGTCGGCGAGGAGGTCTTCGTAAGATACATCCATGGCAACCTGCCGCATTTTTTGGATAATCGCCCGGTTTCGTTCTTCCCGGAGGCCTCCCAATTCCGCGAGGGCCGCGGTAAAAGCCGGGCTTACCCGGCGGATGCCGAGACCCAAAAGGTGAAACTCCCCGGGTTCCCAGGTTATTTCGATTTCGATCCCCGGAATAAAGCCTATTCCGAGGCGTTCAGCGGCGGCGGCCCCGGCGGCCAATCCCGTGATGGTATCATGGTCCGTCAAGGCTATCCCGGACAGCCCCCGCTGGCCGGCCATGTCTAAAAGTTCTTCCGGACTGAAACTGCCATCCGAAGCCGACGAATGGGTGTGTAAATCTATCATTTTTTCCTTTATTAAATATTTTTTGATGGAAAAGGAGTTACGCCGATGCTTTTTCTAGGGCCGGCGCGGTGGCTCTTCGGAATTCTTCTAACACCGAATCTTGGAGCTGACCTAAGAGTTCCGGCGCGGCCCCCCCGACGGCTTGGCCGTTGATGTGGCTTACAGACAGGCATAAGGTGGATGCGCTGGAGGTCAGGACTTCGTCGGCTCTGAACATTTCCGGCACCGTAAAGGGCGTCTCGGAGACCGGGACGCCTAATTTTTTGCACTGGGCGATCAGGTGAGATCTGGCAATGCCGGGGAGGATCAGGTTATCCGTCGGAGCGGTTAGGAACACTCCGTTTTTGAGGATATGCACGTTACTGTGAGTCCCTTCGGTAACCCGGGTTCCTCGGTGAAATACCGCTTCTTGGCAACCGGCTTGTTTGGCTTTTTCGCTGGCCATAACATTCGGCAGGAGGTTCAGGGTTTTGATGTTGCAATGCAGGAAACGGGTATCTTCTGCGGTAATGAGCCGGATTTTTTCGTAGATATTCGTTTGTTTCCAAGGCCGGAGCATCACCCAAAGGTTTGGAGAAACGCCTTCCGGGAATGGATGCGCCCGATCCGCGGTGCCCCGGGTGAGTTGCCAATAAACCGATTGTTCCGGGCTGTCAACTTTGAGAACCAGAGTGTGCAGGAGGTCTGCAAGCTGAGTTTTGGTAAGCTCCGGGCGCAGGTTCAGCAGTTCCGCGCTTTTGAAGAATCGGTCGATATGCTCGTCGAGGGCGAAGATGCGGCGATTCGCGCAGGGCGTAGCTTCGTACACGCCGTCTCCGAACCAACAGACTCTATCATTCATGGGAATTCGCATTTCGTCGAGAGGACCGTATTCTCCGTTGTAGTAACCAAGGCTTTTCATTATTTCAGTATAGCATGAAAGAAGGAACAAGGGCAAGGGCCGGACGGGAAGTTCCAACCTCCGGAGAAATTTTATCGCAAAAATTCCTCCGTTAGTATTTCTGTCTACTGCGCGGCTCCAACTTGCTCGATGAGGTCAGATACATCGTTATCGCCCCGGAAGCGCAGTACGTTGACCATAAAGATATTGAGCTTGTTCACGATGTTCGGCGGCAGAAGATTTCCGTCAACCTCTACCGAGAGGATTGGATAGTTCCGCTCTCTCGCCCAGGGCGTGAACAGCCCCTCGATAACCCGCCCGATGAGACACGCGAAAGGCGAGATATTCACGATGCCCGAATAGCCGTGTTCCATAGCCGTCGCCGC
>JAIRPY010000127.1 GCA_031256905.1 Spirochaetaceae bacterium | reverse complement strand
GCTCCAGTTTATGGTCCCGGGCGAGGGCGGTCAGTTCCGTGGCGTACCGTTCCAGCGCGCTTTTTTTGCGTTTTTGCCCGGGTTCCGCGGTTTCTTCAAACGCGGGTTCATTTTTGCCTGGTTTGGCGTAGCCGAAGGGCATTTCCGTATCGATTTCGTAGCCGTGGGACAGCACATTCAGCAGAGCGAATCGTTTTACCCCGAGTTTCCGCAGGTAATAGGCGCAGTAATTTTGTTCTTGGTCGTACAGGGACACGAGGATATCCGCGATGTCCAGCATTTGTTTTTGGGAAGATTGGCTTTGCAGGACCGCCCGTTCGACGACATTTTGGAAGCCGATGGTTTGGAAGGGTTCTTTATTTTCGATGAGGATAGGGACCTTTTGGTCGAAGTAGGTTTCTAGGCCGTCCCGGAGCTGTTTGAGGTTGGCTCCGCAGGCGGAAAAGACGCCCTGGACTTCGTCGAAGGCGAGGGCGGCGTAGAGGATATGTTCCGGGGTGAGGTATTCGTGGTTCCGGACTTTTGCCTCGGTGTAGGCGGCGTTTATGATGGCTTTGACGTGATCGCTGATTTTCATTTTCTTAGCAACTCCCTATAAGATTTATGCCGGTTCTATGACGCATCGGAGGGGGAATTCGTACTGTCTGGCCAGGTCGTGGACCTGATTAGCCTTTGTTTGGGCGATATCCCAGGTATACTGACCGACGATTCCCCGGCCTTTTTGATGCACATCCAGCATAATCCGTTCCGCTTCTTCTTGGTTTTTATGGAAGATGGATACTAACACCTCTACCACGAAATCCATAGTGGTATAATCGTCATTCAGCAGTACCACCCGATATTCTTCGGGTTCCTTGAGTTTTTCCTTTTTTCGGGGAGCATACTTTGTCCCCCCGGTCCCAGTACGTAACGGCATGATCCTAAGATACACCTAAAAAAAAAAATCAACAAGGGGGCAAGTCTGTTAAGGGTCAGACCCTTGCCTGAGTGTCTGACCCTTAACAGACTTGCAAAGCAACGCGAGACTAGGTATGATAAAAATGTATGTCCCTTTCACCTTATCGTCTTGGCAAGGCAAGAACGCTGTATAATCTGTTCAACATTTTCAATGCCCTTTCATGGTCCTTTTTGGCGGGGAATATTGTTACGTTACTTGCTATGCGGCTTCATGCGACTTCGACATATATTGGCGTTATTAGTGCGTTGTTATATGTATCATTTTTCTTTTTGCCTTTGGGGAAACTGCTGACTCGGCGGTTTTCGATTACCCGCATTTTCAGTGCGGCTTGGATGGGCCGAGCTTTGGGGATGACGCCTCTGCTTTTTGCGCCGTATTTAGTGTCTTTGGGACGTACCGATGCCGCGATGAGTCTGATTATTTTGGGGGTTGGGGTGTTTCATATTATTCGGGGCATTGGGATGATTGGGAACAATCCGGTATTGAGTTACCTTGCCTCGGGACCGGACCGAGGAAGTTATATGACGCAGATTCAAATCATCAATAGCGCGGTAGGGATGTTCTGCGGCTTTTTCATCGCTTTGGTTCTGGGAAGGGACCCGCCGTTATTTTTATATACGATTATCATGGCTATAGGCGTGGTGTGCGGCGTTTTCAGCGGGCTCCTTATGAGAAAAATTCCTGAACCTCCCACCGATGAACGGGGAAAAGGGACTTCTTTTCTAAATGTATTGCGGGAAGCGTTTTCAAAAGACTCGGTCCGGCAGTTTATTGTGATTTTGTTTATTGTCGCGTTGGCCTCTGGGGTGTCCCGGGCCTTTATCATCGTTTACAGTAGGGAAGTATTTCTGCAAAGCGACGGCATGGTTTCGCTTTACTCGGTTTTTGGGGGCCTAGGGGTGTTGTTAATCGGTCTGCTGATCAAATTTCTGGTGGACCGGATTGGGGCGAAGCCGATTTTCATTGTGTGCGTCTTTATTGGGCTGATCGGCATGATTCCGATTATATTTATTCCTACAGACTTGAGGGAAAACGCGCCGATTTTGTTTCTCAGCGGGTTATTTTTCATCCTGAATTTTGGATTTCTCGGTTCCGAGGGCATCGCGCAGACCTATTTCCTTGCCCTGGTGCCGATGGAATTGATGTTGGATATGGGAATTCTGTATTTTCTTGTGTTCGGCGTGGCGGGTTCGGCGGGGTCTTTTTTGGCGGGACTTTTGCTGGACATCCTGACCGGTTTGGGGATGCCGATGGCGGCGGCTTTCAAGGTTTTGTACGGTCTTCTGATTGGGATGAGTATCGGGGCGTTGTATCTCCAAAAAAATCTGACTCCTTTGGGCGCGTTGCCCTTTCGGGGGGCCCTGGAGGTGATTTTTTCATTTAGGGACCTTCGGGCGATTGCGTTACTGGATCGGCTCAACAAGACGAAGGATTCCGAGGAAGAAGAGGCTTTACTGGAAGCTCTTCATGATACGCCTTCGAAGCTCGCTCTGAACGGGTTGCTTGTTCGGGCGAAGTCTCCCCGGCTGTCGATACGCACAGAGGCTTTGCGGGCCATGGAAGCCTTAGAAAGTCTTGACGAAAACGCGAAGAACGCGCTTATGGAAGATGCGGCGGTTCATCACTTTACGACCGCCTATATTTCAGCCCGGATTTTGGGGAATCATCGGGTGTATGGAGCGATACCGGTCCTGCGGGAGTTGGCTTCGTCTAAGGATTACATGCTTGCCGGAGAAGCGATTATCGCGTTAGCGAAGCTGAAAGATGAGGCTTTCCGCCCCCAGATTGAGCGGATTGTCACCTTGACTGATAATCCTCGGCTGAAAATCATGGGGGTTGAGGCTTTTGGAATCTACGGTTCTCCCTATTCGCTGTCGGTTTTGCTGGACCTTTTGCGTGCCGCGAATCCGCCGCATTACCTCCGGGACGAGGTGGTTCTTGCAATGGCCGGCATTCTTGATGTACAGAATGAGTTTTATCCTCTGCTGATTCGGTTTTTGGAGGATGAAAGTCTCATCGCAACTCTGGCTATGGATGAAGCCGAATCGGCCGCGGAATTTTACAGAACAGCCCACGCCGGATGGTTTCACCGGAAAAAGCCCGGAAACGGAGCGGATCAGGCGGAAGTTTTTCCCCAAGCGGTGGGGGCGTTCATCCAGGACTTCCGGGGAGCTAACCTTTCCCGTTGGATTTTGAACCTTCCGGACGATTTGGCTCATCCTATATCCCGCAGTGTGCTGGCGGAAATCCTTTTGGACGATGAGCTTATCAGCCATAATCGTCTCCGACTTCTTATTGTCCATTGGGCGGCGCACGAATTGCGTCTTTTTTCAAAAACCTTTTTCTAACTACTCAATGAACATAAGATCGTTGAAATACAGAGTTTCGATGAATCCCAGTCTGAGCAGAGCGTTGCATCCCTTGAGGATTGCGGTTTTTATGGAGTCGTCAGACATTTCCCGAAGTTCTGCGGCGGTGCGGTCGGCGAAATATTCGGAAATTGCCATTCTAAACCCGGGAATTTTCGCGTACAACTCTTCGGTGAAGGGGCCGTCCTCCGGGTCGTAGGGGAAGGCCACGGAAATAATCACCGTTACCGGCGGAGCGTCCCCAGTAACCGCCCGCAGACGCCCTATGCCAGTAAACATAGTTTCCCTCTGCATGGTCTGGCTCTGGGAGGCCGGCGGCTCTGGTATCTTGTACAGAGGGGGCTTGGACTTCCGAAAAATCAGTCCGTACACGGTCCCGCCTGCGAGAAACAAAATCAGCGCAAGCAGTACGATAAGCAAAATCCGGTTTACCATCGCCCAAAACCCAGACGCCCTGTCAGCCATCCCCCAATCCCTTCCTCTCTTGCCAGCATACATCTTTTTTTGAAAAAATACAAGTCTGCCATTCGTTGTGGGGTCAGAGCATTTGCAGAACATCTTGAAAGAAAATCCCGAATAGACTAAAATAAATGTATGATTTCTAAACCTGCATTACGCAAAGAGATAAAAGCCCGGCTTCGGGCGTTGCCTGTTCAGCAGTTCCAGGATGAAGGAGCGAACGCGGCGTCCCGGCTTCGGGGCTTGCCGATTTGGTCCCGGTATGAGACGGTTCTACTCTTTCTCAATGACCCCTTGGAGATGCGTACGGACCCGTTTTTAATAATGGCTTTTGCTGATAAAAAAAAGGTGTTTGTTCCGAAAACCATAGATTCCGAAAATATTCAGTTTTACCGCATCTATAGTTCTGCCGGACCTTGGCGTTACGGGGCTTTCGACATCCGGGAACCCGAAACAAACCGCCCCGAAGACGAACTGAAACCCGCTGATTTCCCAGCATTGATTACGGTTCCAGGAGTGGCCTTTGACCGAAACCTCAACCGCATGGGGCACGGCAAAGGTTATTACGACCGGTTTTTCGCAAAACTCGATGAACAGGGTCAGACATATTGTATGCTCGGACTTTGCATGGATACTCAAATTGTCCCCGAAATTCCCACCGAAGTTTGGGATAAAAAGATGGATGCTTTGTGTACCGGCTCTGAGTATATAAGT
>JAIRPY010000096.1 GCA_031256905.1 Spirochaetaceae bacterium | reverse complement strand
CGGGTAACGATAAAATCCGGCGCGCCGCAGGCGATGCGTTTCGGCTCGTTGGTTATGTCTAAGCCGGAAGTCAAGGCTTCCAGCAGGGTTTTCAGCGCGGGACGGTAGCTATGTTCGGTAGCGTTTCCCGACCGGTAAACTTCATCGACTTCCGCGATATATCGCGATATCGTTTTTTCCATATTTTAAGTATATCGATTTTTATAAAAATGTCAACTATATTTCATTTAACCATTTTTTGATTTTTGATGATTTTACTTAAATAGTTTGACCTTTGATTAAAAATTATATACCATATAAAAGCTATTTTTATATTTATACTCGGCCTTTTTATTGCAATGCTTCCCTTAGTCTCGGCACATTTGCCTGCTGTATTTCCAAAAAAGTAAGACCTGAGTCAAAATCCTTTTTGGAAATATTATGTCCCGCGTGGAACAGGAGTTTTTTCGCGCCGGTTTCTGCCGCTATAGTGTCCGCCATTTTTTCGTTACTCAATTCGAGGTGAAACACCACAGGAATCTTTTCCGCTTTAATTTTGTTGATTAAAAAAGCGACAGTCGCCGCGGCAGGCTCGGTTTCGGTGGAACAGCCGGGAAAGGCGGCAAAATAGGTAAGCCCGTAAGCGTCCGCAAAATAACGGAAAGGAAACCTGTCGCCGAAAATAATAGTTTTACGTTTCCCGGCATCAACAATCGCTTGAAATTCCTTATCCAATTCGTCAAAACTTTTCGTGTAGTTCTCGGCGTTTTTGCGGTAAAGCGATGCTTTTACTGGGTCAACTTCGCTCAATCCATCCCGTATTGAGCGCACAATAAAAATAACGTTTTGGGGAGAAGTCCAGATATGTTCGTCATAGGCAACTTCTTCCTCGTCTTCCTCTTTTTGCATACCCTCGACGATTTCCTCTTCCACCGCGTCGACGACATCCAGCATCCGGATGATTTTCTTTTTCGAGAAATCCATTGAGCCAAGGATTCTGTCAACCCATGCTTCAGATTCGCCTCCGGTATAGATAAACATATCGCAGTTTTGAATCGTGATAATATCTTTGGGTCTAGGCTCAAAGGAATGACTTTCGGCTCCCGGGGGCAGGAGCAGAGTAATATTCGCCGTCCCACCCGCGACAGCTCGGACAAAATCGTAGGACGGAAAGTTTGTCGCAACGATATGCAGAGTTCCGCTGTTTTCTGGAGTCTCTTTTTTCGCTCCCCCAAAGATCGCGCAAACAAACAGAGAGAGCATGAAAATCATGCATAAGAATCGTTTCATTCGTATACCTCCACAAAGAATTTTTGTATTTTTCCTCTGGAATTGGATTTAGGAAAAATGGTTTTTGGCTTGATTTTGAGAAGTAATCAACAGTTTAATTTGACTTTTAACCCAATGGGACGTAATGCCGGAGAAAGAAAAACCTGCGGTTTTATTACCAACACGACGATTGGTATCCATCCGGTAAAGAAAAAAAACGTCCCCAGCCGCGTAAAAGCTTCTATAAGCTCCTGGACGATTCGGAGTTCAAGGCAGATTTGGCAGTTTTCCCTTGGGACCCGATTTACTAGGACGTCAATATGAGTATGTTCGTGTTCCGTAACGATAAAAATACCAGCCGAAATAAGCCATAGAGTCATCAAAACGGCAAAAAAGGCAGTTTTTTTCACCCTATAGTATCTTATCCGAAGAATACTTTTTTTTCAAGAGGATTTGGCGGGGTTTATTTTTGGTATTTTTTGCGGCTTGCCTCATTTTGTCAAAATCAGTATATTAACCAGGATGCTAAAAAGAGGTTCCCTTAGTTTAAAGTTGCTGATTCCAATCCTGTTGTGCTTCGCCGTGTTCGGAAGCGGGATTGTTTTTGCTATAAATAAAATGTCGATCCACAGTTCGACGGTTCTCTTCAGGAAGGAATTGATCCAAAAAGAAAGCGCGATTCTTGCGCTGATCGATGAACAAACCGAAAACATCCTGCGGAAAACACAGTGGCTTCAGGAATTCAGCGAGCTTACCGGCATCCTCAATATGCCTGAAAGTCCTGAACGTCAAAACCAGCTCGACGCGCTGACTCAAAGCCTTGAAGTAGACGCGATCATTTTTTTAGACCCAGATGAAAATATCCTGATGCAGAGCGCGAGTTCCGGCGTCAGCGGTTCGCATTACAGCAGAAGTGTCGTGTCTTACACAGAGGAACGGCAAAGCGCGGCGCGAGTGTTTTCCCTTGGAACGGCTCTTGAAGTGATAGGCGCGATTACCCTGTATTCTGCGGATGTTTTAGCGGGATACGGCATTCTTGAGTTTAGTCTGCAAAGTCCCAGTTTCCTGCGGGAACTAAAACGGATTACCCAATGCGAAATCGATATATACCAAGGCACCATCCGACGAGGAAGCACCGTCGCCGAGACTCAGGAGGTAGACGCAGTTTCCAGCGCGTCCGCGTTTAATGCAGACGCGGATTCGGCAATTAACCGCATCGCCGATACGGTATTGGGACAGGGCGAAATATACGCCGGACAGTACGCGGATCACGGAGTTGTGTATTACGCGGTTCACTTTCCTCTTAAAGACAGTTCCGGTTCAAGGATAGGAATACTGTCGTTGGGTATGCCGGTTTCATCGATCTACGAACGGATGGAAGCGGTAAATAAGATGATTATTCCGATTGTTATCGCGGGAATACTGTTACTGTTTGGTATTTTTACTGCGCTGTTTAGATCGATTATTATCGCGCCTCTGCATATAACGGCAAAAGCTATTACTAATCTTACTTCCCATGAAGCGGATTTCACCAGCCGAATTCCGATTGAGCGAAATGATGAAATTGGCGGTATTATCAGGGATATTAACGCATTTATTGGCAGTTTGCGGGAACTTATTCTCAGACTGAAAGAAGCGCAGTCGTCTCTTCAGCGCATCGGGCAGGAGCTTGGAGGGCGTTCAGAAGAATCCTCCCGCGCCAATGCCCGCATAGTAGCGATGTCAATGGATATTAAAGATCAGACTGAACAGCAGTCCTCGTCGTTAAACCGGACAACAGAAGTGTTGGAACAAGCCGCGAAGGGTATTGTGAATCTGAACGCGCTGATTCAGCGTCAGAACGAGTCCATCGCCAGATCTTCTGAATCTATTGAAAGGATGATGAAAACTATCGCCGCCGCCACTGAGTCAGTTCAGAACGTGAAAGAACGCGCCGCCGAGCTGGTCGCGGTCGCTGATTCAGCTAAAGAAAAACAGGATGCCGCGTATACGAAGATAACCAATATCTTGCAGGAATCTGAACGACTCAACGAAACTAATACGGTTATTGCGAAGATAGCGAGCAGAACAAATCTGCTGGCGATGAACGCCGCGATTGAAGCCGCTCACGCGGGAAGCGCGGGCGCGGGTTTTACCGTGGTCGCCGAAGAGATTCGGATGCTGGCGGAAAACGTCCGAGAACAGTCCGCTTCCATTAAACAAGAGCTTTCCGGTATAATCGAATCGATTCATGCTACGGTGGAATCTTTTACGGACGCGCAAACAGCGTTTCAGTCGATAGTGCGCCACATTGAAACCACGACAGATTTCATCGGCAGTATCGATAATGCTATGGAAGAACAACGTAATGTTTCGAGGCAGATTCTGGGCGTATTAGCCGCTATGAATACCGCGTCGTCCGAAGTGCAGGCGACGTCTCAGGGGCTCACATCCCACATGGATCAGGTTAAGATAGAAATGGACGGACTTACAGGCATTGTTACGGCTATTCAGCGGCATATCGTCGATATGGGAGATAACGCTCAGGAAGTAAACCGAGCATCGGAAAAAACGTTGCATTTAGCCCAGGACACCCATGATAACATTCAAATTATGGAAAGAACTATCGGTTCTTTCAAAGTGTAAATTTTTAGAGCCTTGGCTCTTTAAGGAGTGTATATGTATTCGCGCACACTTTTTGTTGGATGCATACTTTTGGCGATAACGCAATTCGCGTCCGCCCAAGAGCTGATCATCAATTACCGGTATAACACTACCGGTCCCGATTCGTCAAATTACCTCTCGTTTCGTTCTCCGATTCGGTATGTGGGAGTGGAGAAAGACAGCGTTGATAGCGTTTCCGGCGCGTCGAAGTTTAAATCCACAACTCTGTTCAGCCCTATTCAGACCGATATGCTGGGAAAAGCCACGTTCCCCGCCGGAGTTCGTGGATTGTTACTGTTTCCCGTCGCTTCCGATGCTACCCGGATTGAAGACAATCTTCATGCCAGCAAAGCCTCAAATGGAGTTATAACCATCGAGTATGTTCACCGAGGCGTAGCTTACAAGATAAGCACCGATAAAAACGGTAACATCGGATTTCCCCGCGGCGGCTTTCTGATGCGGACTATCGGATATATCGAAGGACATAATCCGCAGGTGATTTCCAAAGAATTCGCCCCCGAAGGCGACGCGGATTCGGTTGATTGGAAAAAAGTTTGGGACCCGCATATCCCTTCGGGCAGAGAAATCGCGCCGGGAGTATCAGCCAAAACCAGCGGAATCCAAAACGATTACGGCGATTTAACCGCGCTGTTTAACTGGGACGGAACTCTTCACGTAGGCTACGACGAATCGGTCTTGACCATAGCAGGTTCTCTGAAGGCGGTTAAACGGTAAACTCAGTAAAGCAGTCCCGGATTCTGCATCCGGGAACGCGGTAAGCTGTAGATGTCTTTCGGAGAACGTTTTAACAGCCGCCGGCGGAAATACAATTAATTTCCCGGCCGTTTTTCGGCTTCTTTCATACGTTTATCAAGGAGGATGCGTACTCCAGCGCGCAAAGATATAAACACTACTACTAACCCGATAATAATAGCAGTAATTTCTTTGGGAATCTGCCGAGATTGCATTAGAGGTTGCGCGGTTTTCAGCATACCGAATAGCAAGCCTGCAAGAGCAATGCCGCCGGCAGTACTGTTGCCAACTAAGGCGACAGCGATTCCGTCGAAGCCGTACCCGTCTTGCGCCGCCAGTACACGCCCCGCAGGAAACAGCCCAAGGGATACTACCGCCCCGGCAAGCCCGGCAAACCCCCCGGATATAGCCATAGATGCGGTAATACCGGCGTTTACGTTGATGCCGCCGTAACGCGCGGCCTCTTTGTTAAAACCAACACTCCGCAGAGCGTAGCCTAATCGCGTTTTTTCCATGAAAACCCAATACACAATCACTGCGGCGGCAGTCGCGTAGAGTCCGTAATTTAAACGCGAACCGTTAGTAAGAGCTTTCAAAAAAGGACTGACAAGCAAAGCTGTTTCGGGAAGCGGCGGCGTTTGATAAGTATTAGTCCCCGGAATATTCAGGATAAAAAATCTTGAAGCATAGAACGCAATATAGTTCATCATAATAGTCGACACTACTTCTGATACATTAAACCGAGCTTTGAAAAAACCGGCAATTCCACCCCAGACCGCGCCGGCGATAACCGCTCCGGCGACAGCGATAATTGCGTGCAAAATCGGAATGGGCGGGGCATAAAACGCAAAAACCTGGGCCGCCGTAAGTCCCGCGATATACTGTCCCTCGCCGCCGATGTTGAACAGACCGGTTCGCGCCGCAAACCCCATCGAAAGTCCGCAGAGAATCAACGGCAGTGAAAGAACTATCCATTCCCCGATATACCGTCCGTTAAATCGCGTAATCCAAACACCCTGATCCGGATTCCAACGAATATACCATCCGGATAGAGCTTGCAACATCGAAAAGTACATCTCCTCCGGATTCCGGCCTATCAAAAGTATCAAAATAGTTCCGGCTAAAAAACCAAGCAGTACTACTGCGCAGGAAACTAAAGCATCGGAACAGGTAAAGAGTTCCAATATTTTTTCTTTTAAAAAATTTTTAGCCATTGGAAGTTAGTCCTCCCATCATCGCGCCGATACTGCGTTCATCCGCGGTTTCTCCGGAAACGATTCCTACAATAGAACCTTTTGATACTGCGGCGATTCTGTCGCAGAGATTGATAATCTCATCGAGTTCAAAAGATATTAACAGTATTGCTTTTCCCTGGTCTCGTTCTTCTAGGATGCGCCGATGAATATACTCGACGGCTCCCGCGTCAAGCCCTCGCGTCGGCTGAGACACAATGAGTAATTCCGAGGAAAGTTCGATTTCTCTGGCGATAATTATTTTCTGCTGATTACCGCCGGACATAGACACTGCCAGCGTAGCCGGGCCTCTTCCTGCCCGAATATCGAACTGGTCGATGAGTCTTTCCGCATACGCGGTAATGACGGGAAATTTTAAAAACCCAAAGAATCCGGAAAAAGGCTTTTTCCAAAATGTTTTTAAAATGAGATTCTCATCAACCCGAAATTGCAACACTAAACCATGTTTATGACGATCTTCTGGCACAAGTCCGATTCCTTTGCTGTTACGGGTACGAATACTATCTTTGGAAATATCTTGTCCTTTAAGAAAGATTCGTCCCGCCGACGCAGGCAGAAGTCCTGCAACCGCCGCTACCAACTCAGACTGACCGTTGCCGTCTACGCCGGCGATTCCGACAACTTCGCCGGCGCGCACATCCAGAGACAGAGATTGTACCGCCGGCGAAGCTTTGCCTGCGGCGACCGTTAGATTTTCTATTTTCAGAATTACTTCGCCGGGATTGCAAGGCTTTTTCTCGATATGGAAATGTACCGCTCGGCCGACCATCCTTTCGGCGAGTTCCCGCTCATCTGCGGCCTCAACTCCCAGAGTTCCCGCGTATTTCCCTCGGCGCAGTACGGTACAGCGATCAGATACGGCTTTAATCTCTTTCAATTTGTGGGTAATAAAAACAATAGTTTTGCCTTCCCCTTTGAGTCTGCGGAAAATGCCGAGTAACTCATCAATTTCCTGGGGTCTAAGCACTGCGGTAGGCTCATCGAAAATGAGAATATCCGCATCTCGGTATAAAATCTTGAGAATTTCCACCCGCTGTTGCATCCCTACCGTCATGCCTTCGATTTGAGCTTTTGGGTCTACCGCAAGATTATACCGGTCGGACAGTTCCGCTGTCCGTTTTTCCGCGCTGGCAATATCGATGGTTCCCCATTTGGTTCTAGGCTCAATGCCCAACACGATATTTTCAGCGGCAGTAAAGTTGTGAACTAGTTTGAAATGCTGATGCACCATGCCTATCTTCAGAGCCGCCGCATCGTTAGGACTTCTGATTTTTACTTCCCGCCCCCGAATCGTAATAGCGCCCGAATCCGGTTCATACAGCCCAAAAAGAATAGACATGAGCGTTGATTTACCGGCTCCATTTTCTCCCAGCAGAGCGTGAATTTCTCCTTCCTCAACCTCGAAACAAACATTATCATTTGCAAGAATTCCCGGAAAGGCTTTGGTTATACCAAGCATCTGAATCGCTAACATTTTTGTACACGTTTTTACGCGCCGTATTAGACGGGCTAATACGGGCAGGGTTGCTATTCGGTGTCCGCGGCTTTGAGGGTTTGGGGGAATCCGGGCAGTTTTTTCGCTTCAGCGTAGGACGAAGCAACCGTAACTTGTCCGGAGATGATTTTTTGTTTTATCTGCTCCAGTTGATTTTTAATATCCCCAGTGAGCGCGGTATTGGCGGATGAGTATCCAACGCCGTCGGCTTTCAAATCGAGGGTGACTACTTCGCCTTTAAAATTCTTGTTTTTAACCGCGTTTAAACCGTATAAAACCCCGGTTTCAACCCGTTTTAGCATGGATGTCAGCACTGCGGATTCCGATGCGTTATAGCGTCCCTCTTCGTACTGATCTGAATCGACGCCGATAGCCCAAACATTTTTTCCTTGGAGCCGATATTCTTTGGCTTGAGCGATAGTTCCGTTTCCGCTATTTCCCGCGGCCGAGTAAATCGCGTACACTCCGGCGTCGTACCAGGTTTTTGCTTGAATCTTCACAAGCCCGGATTCGTCCCAACTGTTCACATAATAATCGAGAATTTCCGCGTTCGGCAGAACCGACAGCACGCCCTGCACAAAGCCGACTTCAAATTTCGTAATTACAGGACCTGGAACGCCGCCGATAAATCCGAATATAGGATGTTCTACGCCGTCGGCTTTGGCTTTCAGCGCGGCCCCGGCCCCGGCTAGATATGAACCTTCATGTTCCGCGAAGACCACATTCAGCACATTGGGAAGCTTCACCGTATCCACATCGATGATAATATACTTCTGTTTGGGATAATCCTTCGCCGCGGCCTCAAGAACGTCCGCAAAGGTGAATCCCGCGGTGATGATAAGATCATATCCTTCATCCGAGGCTTGCCGAATATTGGGATCATACATATCTTGGCTTTGAGCGGTGACCACATCGTAAGCCCGGCCGCGCTGACGGGTGGTATTCCAATCATCGCCGTAGAATTCCAAAATACCCCGCCACGCCGCGGCGTTGAAAGAACGATCCCCTATTCCCGATGAATCGGTGAGAAGCCGGGCGGTAAGGCCCGAATCCCCAGCAGACCGGGTATGGTCAGGCTGACGCCCCGGAGCCCCAAAGAGGGCCGTCCCGGCAAGACTCAGCAGGAACCCGCACAAAATTTTTTTCCCCGTTTTTTTCATTTCTCCAAAAGATCTCCTGATTTTTATTTTATCGGGCGGGCCTAAAATGTCAAGCCGGCGGAATTACCGATAAAGTTTTTTAAGCAGAACCCAGGTAACTCCCGCGCCGCCGCCCCCGGCGTTTTCCTGCCCGCTTTCGCCGGCAAAAGGGCATCGTTCAATGTATTTTCTGACGACCTGCTTCAACACCGACCCGCCGATACAGTGATTCCCTTTGCCGTGAATAATATGCAGTTTCTCGCATCCCTGCCGGTTTGATTCCTCAAAAAAATTTTCCAGCGCGGTCCAGGCTTCGTCTTGGGTAAGGCCATGCAGGTCTATTACCGCGTCGGGCTTTTTCCTAAGAAGCCGCCGCCGCCGCTCCCACGGAGGCCTACCTTCATCCGGATTGTCCGCATCCTTATCGTACACTTCATGCCCGGCAAGCCATATTTCAAGAGGATTTTTTTCTTTTTTCTCTATTTTCTCTATTTTTTCTTTTTTCTCTGTTTTCTGCTTCCTTTGGTTTCCTTTTTTTCCCTGAGAGTGAGCGGTACGCCTATCCCACTCATCCAAAATATCTCCAAAATCCATGACGGTTCCTAATATATGATAATATGGTCCCGCAGTACCCATCCGATACGTCCGTCTAGGGATTCGACATAGCCCCACTCAGCGGACAAGGAGCGGATAATCACCGCCTGCCCGGGGTCGAAATGCGCGTTTATGCCGCCCTGTAGGTCCGGCACGCGATATGCGTCGGTCCCCTGAACTACCCCGGGTCCGGGCTTCAATGCCCTCGCTCCCGCCATAACCGCAAGTACTGCCAAGATAATACTTGTATAACCCCAAGAAAAACAGAACGTTACGGTTTTTCGTTTTAGTTTTTTAAAAATGATGAAGATGAGGCCCAGGAGACTTCCCAAAAAGAGCGCGATAAACGGCGGACGAGGCCCTTCATCCGGCGCCGAATCAAGACCGAGGAGGGCCTCCCCGGACCGGCGGAGCCGGGCAAAGCGAGACCCTCCCAAGCGATCCCGTTCGTTCCGGCGCATTTCCGCCAGGGCCTCCGGGAATCGCTCCTGATCCCACAAAACCTGAATTTTTTTCAAAGTTTTTTCATACCCTCTCCGGAAAAACAGCCCCGGCGGTATGTCCAAATTTTCCCAAGTTATATTCGCTTTCTCTTCTTTTTTTTCTTCCCGGGGTATACCTTCTTTTTCCCGAGGAATTTCCTCTTTTTCCATAGATTTTTGCAAAGGAATCCGCAGACTTGGAACCGTTAAAGAGACGTCTTCGTACCGTATCGTCTGGGAAGGCAGGCTGAAGACTTCGCCTCCCAGGGGAATCGCCAGGAGCCGCAAGAGAATGTCTCGTTTTTGGTCCCTTTCCGATGGGGGCAGTTCTTCAAGAACCGCGTCTTCCAGGACCGGGAAGCGAAATAAATCCAGTCCGGGCCGAGGTTTCTGCGGGTCCCAGTTGACAAGGCGCAAGGCCAAATCCAAAGATTCCCCAATCCCCAGGGACCCCGGGGGGGAGTCCCACACAAGGTACGGCCGATATTCGGTATACGAATCCTTTCCCTGAATAAGTCCTGTAATTTCCTCGGTAAAAAGAGTCAGCCCCGGCAAAATAATCGTAAAGGGCCGTAACCGGACCGGACCGGGACGTTGCGGGATAAACCAAAATTCGACGGCCGTCCAACGCCGGGACTCCGCGTAGCGCGCGCCGGTTCTGACGCTTTCCAGGGCAAGACTCGGCGGCAAAGCCGGATGCTGAATGATCACCTCGGATGGCGACGGATGATCTACCATAAACGTAACAATCCAGGGAACATCCAATCCGGGCTCTTCCGGGGAAATTTCAACGGTAATAGCCGGATCCTCCGCTTCCGCGGATACCGAGAGCAAAACTAATAATCCGGTCCAGAAACAGCGGAATCCTCGACCCATTCTCGGCTTTTCCATTGATGAAGCTCCTTCTGACGCAGATAGTCAAAGACCGCAGAAGTTTTATCTTGAAATTCCGGGGTTTCCCGGGGCTCTTGAGAGACCGTCTGCTGACTTTGCTTCTGCGCCAGAGACAGCAGACTCAATTCCAAGTTACGTTTCGCCTCGATGCGCTGGCCGTCAACGCCCAACGCCGCTCGAAAGGCTTCAACGGCTCCCGGATAATCCCCTTCTTTGAAATGCACCACCCCGATATTGTACTGAATTCGGTACACCAGCTCCGGATACGCGGGCTTAGAGCTTTCTTGCAGGGCTTTCTGCGCGGCTTGAAACCGTTCCAGCGCGATGCCGCCCTCTTCGAGGGCAACGTATACCGCCCCAAGCCCAAATTCCGCATATGCCCTCGCCCCGCTGTACGGCTGGGCTTTCAGATACGAAGCTACGGCTTCAGTATACATCCCTCGGGAATTAAAAAAATTTCCTTCCATAATATACAGCTTTCCTTGAATATCAGAACAAGATTGGAGGAGGAAAAAAAGAAAAATAAGAAAGAAAAGAAAAATAAAGAAAAAAAACCGGGGAAATCTTTTTTTCTCAGCTTCCATGGGAAAACCTTTTTTCGAGGAGCTTCGACGCCCCAAGGCACACAAGCCCGGCTAGGACGAAAAGTTCCCACCGAGCCTGAGCCTCAAGGCGCCCCCCTTTGGTCTCGGCCCCGGCAGACAAACCCCGAAGCCCCTGAACAAGCAGGTCCGGCGCATTTCCCTGATGACCGTCTACCCAGAGGCCTCCGGTACGTTCAGCGATGTTCTGGAGAACCTCGGACCGGCGGCAACTCACGGACGGCTCTTCCCCCGGGGCGGCCGGAACAATCCCGCCGGTTTCTGTGCCAAGACCCACAGCAATAACCGCGATGTCCCTTTCAGCAAGCCGCTCCAGGGCCCCAGAAAGCGAACCGCTCCAGGCCTCGCCGTCCGAGAACAGCACAATTCCCCGGCGCGTCGGAAGGGCCTCCAAAAACGCTTCTCCTCCGGCTTCCAGCAGAGTTTCCAGATTCGTACCTCTGCCGGTAACGCTGTCCCCGGAAAGGCCTTCCAAAAACCGGGTCATTGTTTCGGCGTCATACGTAAGCGGCACCGCCACCGCGCCCCGGCCCTTGGCTATAGCCGCGCCGAACCGGACTCCCTCAAATGTCCCGACCGTTTCCAGGGCAATTTCTTTCCCGCGTTCCAGTCTTGTGCATATTTTCCCATCCCTCCCCAATTCGTCCTGGACATCCATACTGCGGGAAAGATCAAACCCAAACACCACGTCGATGCCTCGGCGGTATTCCGGCACGAACCTGCGCCCCCATCGGGGACCCGCCAAGGCAGTAACACAGCATCCCACAAACATCCCAAAAAACAACGTGGAAAGCCAGTACCGCCGGGGCAAATCATCGTTTTTCTTCCTTAAAAATAAAAATTTCCGGTATTTCAGATAATGCAGAATCCCCAAAAACGAAAAAAAAACGAAAAAAACGAAAATAAACAATCTTTCCGGCTTATCAAAGGTCATCTTGGAATCCGTTGATCTTAGCAAGGCTGTGGGACGCAAAAGAAGCTATCATCACATCCAAAAACGTACCCAAAGCAATGAGATAAAATCCCAAAGGCTTGAGAATGAGATACCCGAATTCAAAACCTTTGCCCCCCTGGAGGCACAAAACCGCCAAAGCTGTATAGGCCGCATCCCCGGGATGCCGGGCAAGGAGCCAAGAAATGCAAAAACCTTGAAAGCCCAAGAAAAAAATGTCCGGCAGTTTCAGACTCAAACTAGAATAGGACTGAATCACAATCACCAAAGCGATAACTCCGATCATTCCGCTACCGGCTCTGCAAAAGGTCGCAAAAAGAGGAAGGGTTATCGCATTCGACCGCCGCCGGACCCCCAGCTCTTTCTTGGCATGCTGAAACAAAAAGGGCAGAGTAAAATTACAGTCCCCAGAAAAAAAGCCGGTCAGAGCCGGTCCCAAGGACCCTCGCAGAACAGCCCACGGATGCTTCCGGCCTCCAAAAAAAGAGAAAAATAACGGCAGGACAATAAATCCCAAAACCGCGCTCAACACGCCCAATAATAGGATAATGCTCCGAAACGTATCTTCCCGCATCAGCTCCCGATACCGAGCCATCCAATACGCGCTCAGAATAATCATCACCCATCCTAAAATTTCATAAAAAAACGCGCCAATATCATAAAAAATATGGGAAAGGGAATTAACCAGAGTCACTACCGGCTTGCAGATGCTCCGATCCCCAGAAAGCCCGGAACCCACAAAAAAAGCAAACACACAAAGAGGAAGCAGATACACCCCATCAAAAGCAAATATATTGGAAGGAAATAACCCCAGGATCCCATCCAAAGGATGAAGCGAAACTATCGGAACTTGCTCAACCGCTAAAGTCGGAATCCGAATGGTCGGAGCAAAGTATATCACCCCAATGCCCACCAGCATAACAAAAAATGCAACCCCGGCCATCATCAAAAAGGTGTGCAGTATCAGCTTCCCAAAGGGATTTTGTTCCCGGCCGGCAGATTCGGCTTTTAAAACGTTTCCCTCCGGAGGCCCGTCTTGCGGAGTTTTTTTCCGCCAAAGCCTCTCCAACTTTCGCTTGTTGGCATCCCGTCCCATCTCCCTCAGCTCGTAGACCGCAATAGTCAGGGAAAAAACAAGCATCGGCGCGGTCATATACCGCCCGATTCGTAATCCCATTTCCTGAAGGCCCTCCAAAACCTTGAGAACCGAGGCCTCCCCCGGGAGAAACCACCCCAGCAATCCCCCTAACACAGAACCAATCAAGAGTTTTTTCCAAACATCCATACCCTTAACCATACCCTACCTGCGGCATCAATACAAGCCCGCTCCGCGACTTGTAATTCTGATAATTTTAGGCGCCTTAAACCGGCAGGAGGAGGTTGTATTTGAAACCCAAAGTGATTCTAACGGGAATATTCGCATTATCTCTGATAGGATGCGCCAATAAGCCCAGCGAAGTATTCTTTAGTGAAGATTATGATCAGAGAATAGCGAGGCTGACGGAAGCCATTGCTCAAAATCCGGAATCTCCGTTCAACTATAGCTATCGAGGGGATGCGTATTATCGCAAAGGCGAGTACGACTTGGCAATCCGGGACTACACTAAAGCCATCGAACTGAATCCTGCGATAGCCGAAGCCTATACCAATCGGGGTAAAGCCTATTACGCTAAGGGCTTGCATATTCAGGCGATTCAGGATTGGGAAGAAGCGGTACGGCTGGACCCGAATGATCAAGCCGCTCAACACGCCTTACACTCAGCCCGGGGAATGTAACTCCGGGGGCGGCTAAAACCCGCGGAGCGCGCCGCGTACCAACCAGTGGGGACTACACCGTTGCCTTTTATTTTCGGAATTACAAATTTGGGAGCAGGGGTTTCATTTCCTATTTTCCATTGTGTTATATAAAAAATACAATTCTGCCGTCATTCCAATCATTAAAATAATTACTTCAATCGTTTTATGTAAATTTATGGCTATATAATTTTTTATAAAAAAACCGATAAGGATAAAAACGTCCGGTAAAACTGCCAAAAAGAAAATCGCGCCGACTTGCGATATTTACACCCCAATCCGACGGCATCTCGCCCAGAAAATGTATTCTTACCGTTGGATACATCCCGGGCAACAGCATTGTGAAAAATATTGCCAGTAAAAGTTTGCAATTTAAGCCCTTACCGCCTTTGCTAATTTTTTCATATATTCTTCCTCCGAAAAACAGTTGCCTCAACCCAATCGTCTTCTTTAGGGTAGGTATATCCGCTGTTTCCTTCCCACATAACTTCAAAACCGGCCGCGCCGTCATAGCCGCAACAGCTATTTCGATAACTCCCGTTTTATACTGCGCGTTGGTAAATTTAACGGTTTCATTTTTTTCCACGGCAGTATTAAATTCCTCAAGTTTTTTTGGTATTTAAGATTTGAAATACAAAAAAGATACTGGTAAGGGCAAATATTATCATGCCGGTTATTAAATTGGATTTCGTTGATTTACCGTTCATACTTTGTCCTCCGGTTAAAAATCCTGCGCCGCGATTTAGACGGCACAGGAAAAAACAGTTTTACTGCAAGGCTTCTTTCAGCCTCGGTACGTTTGCTTTTTGTATTTCCAGAAAGGTAAGACCTGATTCAAAATCCTTTTTGGAAATGTTATGGCAGGCGTGGAGCAGCAGTTTTTTCGCGCCGGTTTCCGCGGCTATGGCGTCCGCCATTTTCTCGTTGGAAAGCTCGATGTAAAACACCGCGGGAATTTTTTCCGCCTTAATCTTGCCGATTAAAAAGGCGACGGTTGCCGCGCTCGGTTCGGTTTCGGTGGAACAGCCGGGAAACGCGGCGAAGTAAGTCAGCCCGTACGCGTCCGCGAAATAGCGGAAGGGGAAACGGTCGCCGAAGACAAGGGTTTTCCGGTTCGCGCCCGCCGCAATCGCCTGAAACTCCCTGTCCAGTTCCTCAAGGCTTTTGATGTAGGCATCGGCGTTTGTGCGGAATAGCGCGGCGTTTACCGCATCAACTCCGCACAACGCGGCGGTTATCGCCCGAACAATGCGGACGGCGTTTTTCGGCGAAGTCCAAACGTGTTCGTCGTAAGCGGCGCCTTCTTCTTCCTCTTCTTCCGCTTGCATACCCTCGACGATTTCTTCTTCCACCGCGTCAACGGCGTCCATCATACGGACGATTTTCTTTTTCGAGACGTCCATTGATTCGAGAATCCGGTCAACCCATGCGTCCGATTCTCCGCCGGTGTAAATGAACACATCGCAGTTCTGAATAGTAAGAATATCTTTCGGCGCGGGATCAAAAGAATGGCTCTCGGCTCCCGGGGGCAACAGCATCGTAAGATTTACTTTGTCCCCAGCGATAGCCCTGACAAAATCGTAGGGCGGAAAGTTGACCGTAACGACCTTCAATTTTCCGTTGTTTGTACCTGCGTCTTTTTTCCCTGCGGCAAAGAGCGCGCAGACAGACAGGCACAGTATGAGACTCGTGAACACAAACCGTTTCACCATGATACCTCCAAAAAAGTTTTTCTATTTCCTCCGGATTCGGATTTGAGGAAATGAGTTCGCTGATTGGGGACTGCTTCAACAATTCAATTTTACTTTTAATACGAAGGGATTTATCGCACAAAGAAAGGTTTGCGGTTTAATGAGCGGCATAACGGCTAGTACGCATCCCGCGAAAAAGAAACTCGCGCCGAGCCGCGCAAAGGCTTCTATGAGCCTCAGAGCGATTTGTATTTCAAGACAGATTCGGCAGTCTTCTCCGGCGGGGACGCGGTCGCCCGCGGCGTCGATATGCGTATGATCGTATTCCGCAATGACAAAAACGCCCGCAAAAAGGACAGCTAATGCCAGCCCTGCGGTCAGTAAAAC
>JAIRPY010000090.1 GCA_031256905.1 Spirochaetaceae bacterium | reverse complement strand
CGGTCGTATACTCGGAGGAAACGCCGGGAAGAAAAACCGGTAAGCCACTTGGCGGTAATAATCGCCGCGGCGTTGCGTACCATAAAAGAATATCCTCACATGAACCGTTTCGTTGTGGGGATTTTTGCTTAAAAGAAAAAACCTCCCGGGAAAAGGAGGTGGGAAACCCGGGAGGCGCTCCCCTGATAAGATACGGCGATGGAAAGCTGGCTGAAAAACTAAGAAGTATACCTAGGCTGAATAAACACATACCATATCATCAGGTCTACTTATAAAGTACCCTTTTTTTTGCGCTGGGTCAAGTTATTTAAAGAATAATTATTACCCTTTTGGTACTATTTTTGTATTATGTGGGACTCCCGGGATAGGCGAGGCGTTCTTTCCCTGGATTCCGCAGAACCTCGGCGTATCGGGCGGCTTCCCATTGGGCCATGCCGAGGTTTTGTTCTTGCCAGTTGCCGCACTCTTCGGGTTTGGCTCCGGGGATGTCCCCCCGAAAGGCTCGAATCCACCCAAGCATCTCCTGCAAAAGGGGCAGAATCTCCTCAGAAGTCCTATCGCCTTCGAGAATAAGATAAAAACCGGTCCGGCATCCCATAGGACCGAAATACACGATCCGGCTTCCCCAACCTGGATGATTCCGCAAAAACGTCGCGCCCAAATGCTCCAGGGTATGCAGAGCAGGCATATCCATAACCGGTTCTTTGTTCGGTTCCTTGAAGCGCAGATCAAAGGTGGTAATCGACGCATCTCCGAACTTGTCCTTCCGGGACACATAGAGCCCCGGTTTTAAACGAAGATGATCGACCTGAAAACTCGCTATTTTTTCCATTCCTAGTTCCTCTCTTAAAAAATTTAGAAAAAACTACAAAGCCGGCGGACGATTTCCGCAGAATACTTGGACGCCTGGGGCAGAAATTCCTGAAACGTTGTAGGCGACTCCGCGCCGGCAATATCCGATAAGGCTCGGATAATCAATGCCGGGGTTTTCAGGCAAAAGCAGACCTGCGCGACGGCCGCGCCTTCCATTTCGAGGGCTTTTACTTCGGGAAACTTCTGCCGAACCCCGGCAATGCGAGCCGGGTCGTGCATAAACGCATCTCCGGAAGCGATAAGTCCCCGGACCTGGGTAAACCCGGCCGGCAGAAGGCCCTCCCGTTTCAGCTCGTTGACAGCCTGTTCCGCCCCGGCGATGAGGTTTTCCGGCGTCGGAAATATCGCCGGCAAGCCCGGAACCTGCCCGAAAGCATAGCCGAAAGCGGTTACATCCACGTCATGATACACCGCGCCTTCGGAAATAACCGCATCGCCTACCGACAACGCCGGATCAACCCCTCCGGCCGAACCGGTATTGATAACCAAATCCGGCTTGTACCGGTCAATGAGTAAGGTACAGCCCATAGCGGCTTGCACTTTGCCGATGCCGCATCGCACCAACACTGCCGGTTTGCCCCCCAGTTTACCCGCGAAAAACTCAAATCCGCCCAGGACCGTACATTCCGGTTTTTCAAGCGAAGCCCGGAGCAAAGCGACTTCGTCTTCCATCGCGCCGATGATACCTATCATATTTATCCTCGTTTATTCGGTGCCTAGGTTGGTGACTAGGTAATCGATGATAGTCCAGATATCGTCTTTGCGGTGCAAATAATAAGTATAACGTTTCCGTTCGGTAACGTTTCCTACTCGGAATTTTTCTTGAACCGTAACGGTCCCTTCGATTTCGTTATACGTGGTCCGTTCGATTTGGAATTCGCTGGGGATGTTTACGATATTATCGTCTGCCGTAGCGTTTTGGATTTCCATGCGGTATCTGGCGACCATGCGGATTCGCCCTTCTTCGGATTCCGCAAGCCACTGCCGCTGACGAACCGAATCCCGGGCAAGCAGGGCTTCCAGATCAAGATAAAGGAAGAATTTTTCCCATTGGGACTTCTGCCGGGCGGTTAAGAGGTACCGCACGATCTCGTCCGGCGGAAGTTTTTCCCGGACCAGAACCGCGTTGGTTTCGGCGTCCATTTCCAGCGGAATGCCGTCGGGACCTAGGATAATCGAGGGCCGGATAGTCAGGGCAATCCGGTTGGAAACCAAGGGCCGGACTCCCAGGCCGCCGGTTTCCCGATACAGTTCGGGATACATCTTAGCCTGCACCACAAAGGACCCGCTTTGCCGGAGATCCGCAAAATCTCGAATATCTTCTATAAACGAAAAGGACTCGCCGCTTTCGACCGAAACTTCCCGGAAATACACCTGTTGTTGCCGGCTTCGTTTGCGGATGAGCGTATCTGCCGGGTCAATCTCCCGATTCGCCGGGGTTCGCACGTCAAAGTCGAGGGAAAAAGCTCGTTCATCCGCAAGTTTGAACCTAAAGGGTACAGGACCGGGATTCGCGATGGTCACTTGGATGTAGATTGGGGCCTCTGACACATAGTATATCCGCTTGTCATAAAACCGGATGGTGAGGGACGCTTGAGCGTCCGCGGCGGACCCGACTCCCCACAACAGGGTCCCCAGCAGGATAACCGCGTATTTTTTCATGTTTTCTCCTTAATTTCGTTTTTTTTCGTTTATGAAGATTTTATTCTATCCTTAGAAAAGACTTTAAAAGTCATTTTACCTATATTATAATCGGTAAACTTGATGAATACCTTATCATTTTTGCGTAAAGTATCCGCGGACGGGCGGATTGCCGAGGCCTTATCGGCCTTTAGACTGGGGCGATTTCCGCTGGAAATCGAAAACGCCGAAGGATCCCTCACAGCGATGCTTCTGGCGGAGTTTTATCAAAACTGCCCTGGGACCTTTCTGGGGGTTGCGCCGTCCGAGCAGGAAGCTTGGGCCCTGGCTTCCGACTTGCGGACCCTGGGCGTTCCGGCCCAGACTTTTCCCTGGTGGGGAACTGAGCCGTATCGGGGCGCGCCCCGGGGATCCCCGATTTTTGGGGACCGGACTAAGGTTCTGACGGATTTGGCTTTTGGGTCCCCGGGTTTTGTGATCGCTTCGGAGCGGGCTTTTCTTACGCCTCTGCCCCCGGCGGAGTACATCCGGAGTTTATGCCTTCCCATCAAGGCTGGGGGCGCTATTGATACCCTTTCTCTGGCGGAAACGCTTGTTCGCTACGGCTACACCCGGGTCCCCAAAGTGCAGATGCCGGGAGAGTTCGCTCTGCGAGGAGAGGTGCTGGACCTCCGCTTGGGCGGAGACGAGGACGCCTGCCGTATTGTGTTTGATTTTTATACGGTGGAATCGATTAAGTGGTTTGATCCCCTTAATCAGAGCGGACTGGAAAAGATTCCGCATCTGCTTATTCGGCCTTTGAAGGAAGTGCTTTGGACGGATGAGCGCATTGAGGAGTTGAGCCGGAATCTTGCGGCCCTTCCTCAGGGGGGAAAAGCGGCGTTGGAAGACCTTATTACCCGGGGCTGGACTCCCGGGGAAGAGCTGTATTTTCCATTGGCCTTTGAGAAACCCGGGAATCTGCTGGATTACCTTACCGGGGAAAAATCTGAGGAAAAAACGGTGTGTTACATCGGCTTGGAGCGGCTTATAAACGCCCAGGCTAAGTTGGAATCTGAGTATAGTCAGCTGTACCGTAAAGCTGTTCGGGACCAGGAGGCGCCGAAACCGGAACAGATTCTGCTGAATTTTCCGGAATTGTTTGAGAAGTATGCCCGGCGGGTTTTGTTTTTATCTCTGCGGGGGGAGGCTAAGGCCGGGGCGGTTCGGATTGCCTTGGGCGCGGAGCCGTCCCGGAGTTTTTTCGGCAGTATAAGCTACTTGAAAGAAGAATTCGCCAAACTGCTGAAAGAGAATTGGGAGATTATTATCGCCGCGGAGTCCGACGCGCAGGCGGGACGCATCGCCGAACTCCTGAAGGAAGAGCCGGTTCCGGTAGTTTCGCTGGCTATTTCCGGGGGCTTCGCTTTGCCGGATTCCAAACTTCTGGTGATTCAGGAAAACGAAATTTTCGGGCGGAAGAAGCGGGTTCCTCGGTCGTTAAAAACCGTCCGAAGCGCGTCTATCGACACGTTTGTAGAACTTAATCCCGGGGATTACGTGGTGCATGTAAATTACGGCATCGGGCGTTTCAAAGGCATTGAACGAGTCCGGGCTTTGGGGCATGAACGGGATTACGTCAAACTGGAGTATTCCGATCAGGAAGTAGTGTTTGTGCCTATCGAGCAGGTCAATCTGGTTCAGCGTTACATCGGCAACGAAGGGAAGGCCCCGAAACTCGATAAACTCGGCTCGAAAACCTGGGAAAACCGGAAGAATCGGGTAAAAAAATCGGTAGAAGACATCGCGGAGCGGCTCATTCTGCTCTATTCAAAACGGAAAGCCGCCCAGGGTTTTCCGTTTCCTCCGGATAACGAATGGCAGACTTTATTTGAAGCGGCTTTTCCCTTTGAGGAAACCGAGGATCAGCTTCGGTGCGTCGAGGAAATCAAAAGCGACATGGAAAGCCCTCATCCGATGGATCGGCTGATCTGCGGCGATGTGGGATACGGCAAAACCGAAGTTGCGGTTCGGGCTTGTTTTAAAGCCGTTATGGGGGGCCGGCAGGTGGCCTTTCTCTCGCCGACTACGATTTTGGCGGAACAGCACTACGAAAATTTTCAGGACCGATTTGCCCGATTTCCGGTGCGTATTGCTATGCTTTCCCGGCTAGTAGAACGTTCGTTGATGAAAAAAATACTGGAGGACCTCAAACAAGGAAATATTGATATTTTGGTCGGCACGCATCGGATTATTCAGAAGGATGTGGAGTTTAAAAACTTGGGGCTTATGGTTATCGATGAGGAACAGCGGTTCGGCGTGAAAGATAAGGAACGCCTTAAAGAGCTGAAGACGAACGTGGATTGTCTGACTCTCAGCGCGACGCCGATTCCCCGAACCCTTCACATGAGTCTCCTGAAGATTCGGGACATGAGCCTTTTGGCGACTCCTCCCCAGAACCGCCGTCCGATTGAAACGGTAGTCGAAGAATATGACGAGAAGCAGATCGCGGAGGCCATCCGCCGGGAAGCGGAACGAGGGGGGCAGGTCTTTTATCTGCACAACCGCATCGAGAGTCTCGCCCAGGCCCGCCGCACCGTGGAACGCCTGGTCCCGGAGATGCTTGTGGATACCGCTCACGGCCAGATGGATCCCCAAGACTTGGAAGACGTTATGCACCGGTTTATCCATGGAGGATTTCATGTCCTGGTATCGACGACGATTATCGAAAACGGCATCGACATTCCCAATGTAAATACGATTATTATAGACCGGGCGGATATTTACGGCGTGTCCCAGTTGTATCAACTTCGGGGGCGCGTCGGACGATCCGACCGCCCGGCCTATGCTTATCTTTTCTATCCCAAAGATAAATCTCTGGACGAAAAAGCCATGAAGCGATTGCAGGTAATTTCGGATTTTACCGAACTCGGATCCGGGTTCAAAATCGCTATGAAAGACCTGGAAATCCGCGGCGCCGGCAATCTTCTCGGCCGGGAGCAGTCCGGGGATATTTACTCCGTAGGTTTTGAACTTTATCTCAAACTCCTTGAAGAAGCGGTTCAGCGTCTTGAAAACGAACACTACGAAGGCGAAACCGAAACCCTGCTGGAACTTGAATATTCCGGTTTTATTCCTGATTCCTACGTGGATTCCCCCCAAGAGAAGATGGAAATATACAAAAAAATCGCGTCTATCCGAGAAACCGAAGAACTCTCCCAAATGTGGGAAGAACTGATCGACCGTTTCGGACCCCTGCCTGAAGAAGCCGGGTCTCTGCTTGCCCTGGCGGAAATCCGCATTATGTGCCGCCGGCTTTCGGTCCTTACCCTGAAAGAACGGAACGGCCTTGTGCGGATTGAATTCGGCAAAGTCTCAAAAGTAAAAATCGACCGGCTCCTGGGGCTTATTAAAGAAAGCTCCGGCCAGGTAAAACTGGATCCCAAATCCGCAAATGTCCTCCTCCTCCAAACCGGCGCGGTGGAACTGAAAGAAAAAAGCAAATTCATCCGGGAAAAACTCGCGGCTTTAGCCGACGGATCCTCCGGTTGACAAGGACATTTTTGTGAAGTATATTTCAAAGAGGTATGTGAAATGGATGAGCTGAAATGGCAAATAAAAGAACTGATTATAGACGCTCTTGAGCTTGAAGATATAAAACCCGAGCATATTATAGACTCGGAGCCTATTTTTGGAACCGGCCTGGGCCTGGATTCCATCGACGCCTTAGAATTGGGCATTGCCCTGAAAAAGCGGTTCGGAGTAAAATTCTCTTCCGACTCGGAGGATACGAAAAAACATTTTGCTTCCGTCAACGCCCTCGCGGAATATATCTCTCGAGAATCCCGGCTATGAAATTCCGGCCCTTCCACCGCCGGGAAGACGGGAAAGGAAACATCGTGGTAAATATATATAGGGAGTCGCAGGATTGAACATCAAAACCCTGGTTAATCAAACCATTACCTCCTTGAAACCCCGTATTCCTGCGGGAGAAGCCGCCAGGCACGCGAAACGGGCGTACCGGACCCGGTCGTCTTTTTCGCTGACGGTGTTTATTATCACTGTGGCCTTTCTTTTCATCCCTTTATTCGTTTTAATTCTTTACTCTTTCAACGCTTCCAAGGGCATGAACTGGACCGGATTTTCTCTGACGTGGTATGAGGAACTTTTTTTTCACTCCCGGGACCTATGGCGTTCATTTTGGAACAGCATTTTCATTGCCCTCACCTCGGCGGTGACCGCGACGGCTATCGGCGCCCTGGGGGCTATCGGCGTGAACTGGTATCGATTCAAACTGCGGGACTATGTCCAAACCATCTCGTTCCTGCCGATGATTCTGCCGGAAATTATCATCGGCGTTTCCCTGGCGATTTTTTTCGCCGGAATAAAGCTGAAATTAGGGTTGCTCACGATTTTCATCGCCCATACAACTTTTAATTTGCCTTTTGTGTTCCTTATGGTGATGGCGAGGCTTGACGAGTTCGATTTTTCCATCATCGAAGCCGCCCATGACTTGGGGGCCAATGAACTCCAGACTCTTTTGAAAGTAACGATCCCGATTTGTATGCCCGGCATTGTATCCGGTTTTTTGACCGCGGTTACCATCAGCCTTGAAGACTTTGTAATCACCTATTTTGTGTCCGGATCGGGTTCCTCGACTTTGCCGTTGTACATTTACTCGGCGATTCGGTTTGGGATTTCCCCGGTTATCAACGCGCTTTCGGTAGTGATGATCCTCGGCACCGTGCTGTTGACGTATCTTCTGCGGAATTTTTTGAAATATATAGCCGCCAAATAAATTTGAAATACTACATTTTTTGCGCCCTGAAAAATGCTATATCGCAAAAATGTAGACAGAGGGTTTGAAAAATATCTACGGGGCTTCAGCGAAGGCTTTATCGGCTTGAGCGGAAAACCACTGGATAAGCGCGTCGATTCGGGAAGAAAAAGTCTTGCCGACCTGCTGATTTATCCCGGGAAGAGAAGCCACTTTCGCCATAGAGACCGCGTAAATCAGCAGATAATCTTCCGCGCCGATAACCGGTAGCCAATAACATCAGCCGATACTTCACTCCATAGGGGGTTGCAAGCGATCCTGTTATGCGCCGTTTTTGCTTACAGATAATTTTTGCTTTCAGCATTTTTTCATTTGCTGAAACTTTTTACAAAAATATAGTACCATTTCCTTGTATTCAATTTCCGTCAGATAATCTGCAAAGTAGGTATAGGCGCGTTTATAATCGCATAAATCCGGTCTGTTTTCATATATCGCGCATAAATCTCCTTGCAGAAAACCGCATATTCCATCATGCTGATACGGTATGATTTCAATAAATGCTTCTATGTGCCGGCAACACTCCCCGCATTTCAAGCAAAGGAAATTCACGGATTCGTTTTCAGAACAATCAATTTTTGCCATTGAAAATTTCTTATCGCTTCGATCAAGTCAGGCTCAAATACCGCTCTTTCCACATCAACCATTTCAAGAAAACGCCGGGCAATTTCGGCGATACTTCTTTTTCCATCGATGAGATTGAAAATCATTAGAGCGGTTTCATTGAGATAGTGTACGCGAAAATCATGCGCGCTACAGACAATTCCGATATTCCCCTCAATCCGCAATTTCAGTTCTTTGCGGAGGGGAATATGGCTTGCAAGATGCGAAAAGACTGAATTCATGCGTAAGCCTCAACACTGTCAAGGGCAGGCAATCGTTCCAGCCGACAGTAATCCTGTCCTGCTTTTTTGGCAAGCGCGGCGCCTCCAGCGGCAAGTCCACCCGCAACAGCGCCTACGGCAAGTCCGCCGACAGCGGCGGATGCCGAAGCCGCAAGCCCCAATGCCGAACCTAACGCCATACCTACGCCAAGAACTGCTGGAATAAGCAAAGCTGGTTCTCTTTCTGCCAGTAATGCCGGTTTGATATAATGCTTGGTCATATTCCGAAACCTCCTTCAATGAATGAAACTGCGTTTATACACCAGTCTCAACAAGCTCAAAACTGGGCAGGCGTTCCCAACGTCCTGCGTTCTCTCCTAGCTTTTTAGCAAGCGCGACTCCGCCGCCTACGGCCGCGCCGGTAGCCGCCGCGCCTAAGGCAAGTCCGGCTACGGCCTGCGATACGCCCAACACCGCCGCTATTCCCGCTACTACCGGAATAAGTCTCGCAGGCTCTTTTTCGTTAAACAACGCCGGTTTGCTATACGGCTGTTTCATAGCGCAATGTCTCCTTCAACATGGTTTCTATGTAAACTACTTTTGCCGGAATATAAATCAACCGACTCAATGTAGTCTTTAACTTTTGCATCTTGCCAACTATTCCTGCCTTTTTGCCATTGTTCGTAAAAAGAATTTTCGGCAACATTGCCCATTACGAACGGCGCGATACAATCGAGACGTATATCGCCGTTTGGACGAATTATCGCCCCGGCCGCCGGTGAATCTACAACTCCTTCAAGCTGTGATCTATTTGACATAGAACGTTGTATTTGCATACGGCCGGTATATAGGCCGCGCTGTTCCTCAATACATTTCCAAAACAGAGCGCGCTGTTCATTACACAAAAGTAGTTCTTCGTTCAACGCTCCGCGCCCGCTTGGAAATACTTCGCCGGTAATAAGCAATGCCGCGCCGCAGGAATACGCAAGATTCGCCATTTTGGGCAGGTCGTTTATTGTTTCCGGCGTTACCGTATTTGCTACAGCCAGAGGGATGCCCGCATCCGCAATCATAAGCGCCGCGTATACCGCTTTTTCCCAACTACCCGGAACTTGTCTTAAACTATCGTGCGCTTGCGCGGTTGATCCGTCAATCGAAACCTGAATCCATTTATAGCGATATTTCTTTAGTTTTTGCGCCGTGTCTTTGGTCATAAGCGCGCCATTGGTGATGAGCATAAATACGGCGCCATCGTCATGCAATATATCCATGATGTCGAAAAGATCATTTCCAAGAAGCAACGGCTCGCCGCCTGAAAGAATACACTCAAAAATGCCGCCGTGTTTAACCAGTTCTTTTGCCAATATTTTCCAGCGATCAATCGTCATAACATCCGGCGGGAGGTCGCCGGACCGGTTGTAACAATGACGGCATTTTAGGTTACAACATCCGGTAAGTTCAAACTGAAGCGAAAGGGGCATAGAAAAAAACGGCGGATACATTCCGTTTACGATAGCTGTCTTTTGTTCCTCAACAGCCTTTTTCCGTTGACCTTTTTCCGCTTGAATTTGCTTTTGCAAATATTTTTCCACATCCTTCACGGTTTTATCCTTACATAACAGCCTATAAAAAGCCGCCATAAAACCGCGAGATGAACGTTTCGGGATAAA
>JAIRPY010000064.1 GCA_031256905.1 Spirochaetaceae bacterium | reverse complement strand
CGAATCCGGGCAAGCCGCTCTTTTATCTCTTTCGAGTTTTTATATACCGCAGGAGATACGCCGTCAAACCATAAACAGTAACGCGGCAGATTATGCAGAAATTCTATCGACCCTAAAAATGGACGGATAAGCGGTTTTAATGCAGGCTCCTTTTTTAAGAGTTCCGCCCTCTGGCTTTTATCCAAAAAGAAATTACCGTCATCTCGCGGCACATTGCCCAGCAGTATTTCGGAAACTCCGCAGAGCGGTTTTAACCGCCGCTCGATAAACACATTCGGCGCGTCCAAAAGGTAGGCGTTAATCTGACTGGCTTTTACTTCCCGGGGTTTTCCCCGTATATCGTCATAGACAAATAAACGTTTTTCAGCGCGTTCTAGCCGGCTGAAACCAATAATGACGATACAAAATTTGGGGAAAAATACAATAATTATGGCGGTGATTTCTGTGAAACATTTTATAAAAAAGAGGTACGGCGCATAACGTTTAAGGTATATGATATTTCCAGCCGCCAACCGGTCGGCTGGAAATGTGCCGGAGCAATGGCGTGGGAGCGAAGGAGCGTATCGACCGACTTGACCTAGCCATTGCGGAGGCCGGAGGCGGGACTTGTTCCCCGCCGGAGCATATACCGTGTGTTAGGCGCAGTAATTTTTGCTTTTATATTACTTTGTTCTTTACTTTATTAATTCATAATATATTGCATTTTCATCCATTCCGGTCTTTATAAATCCTATTTTTTCATAAACGTGTTGTGCCCTTTTATTGTTTAATTTTGTATCCAAAATTATTTTATTATAATTTAGTTCATTAAATAAATATTTTATAAACATTCTTAATAATTTTGTTCCGTGTCCTTTTTCCTGTTTGTCAAAATCACAAATTTTTATTCCCATCTCTGCTATACTATTTCCTTTGTTTCTATAATTCATTTCTCCAGATGGTTCTTTATTTATCTCTATGATAAACCGTCTTGTCGTTTCATTGGTTTCTTCAGAAATTTGGTTTTCAATTTTTTCTATAGTTGTATTTATTCCATCAGGAAATCCCGCATGGGCCATGATTTTTCCATCATTCCACCATTTACATAAAATTTCCGCATCTTTTTTTGTCGTATATCTTATTAAGAGATTGTCCTGTCTCAATTTCATATATTTCTCCTCAAAAAAAATGAGCCTTTTTTATTATCGGTAAACCTTCATTCTTTTCAATGTTTTTTTATTTTTTTCAACTGCTTCAAAAAGCGCGATCTTCCGGCGGGCAACGCGAAGATGGTTATTACACGGTCCTGTGCCGTCTGGGATGAAAATTCAGCTAAATTTACAAAAATTTTAAGTCCGCATTGCGTATAACGTTGTTAGAATCTTAGCTAGGAAAAAGCAGGGGGAAAGAAAAGAATCCCCGGGGGAGACGGTTTGGCGTGTACAAAAAGCAGGAAACCGGCTAGTATCCAAGATGGAGGTTTGTATGAAAAAAGATATAATACTTGCAGGCGTTGGGGGTCAGGGAGTTCTTGCGGTGGCGGCTATTATCGCGCAAGGAGCGGCTCGGGAAGGTTTGAGGGTCCGGCAATCCGAAGTACACGGCATGGCGCAACGAGGCGGCGCGGTATTGGCTCATCTTCGGATTGCCGATGCCCCTATCGCTTCGGATTTGGTCCCCCAAGGAGGGGCGGATATTATCATTTCGATGGAGCCTTTAGAGAGTTTGCGGTATCTTGCTTGGCTTTCTCCGGACGGCGCGGTGGTGACGGCCTGCGAGGTTTTTCTCAACATCGGTAATTACCCGGATATTCGGGTTATCACCGAGGCGATAGCTCAAATTCCCCATCACCGAATGGTGCAAGCCGCAGAGCTGGCGAAACAAGCAGGGCTGGCCCGGGCGGTGAACATGGTTATGGTTGGCGCGGCGTCGCCCTATTTGCCGGTTTCGGCGGAAACTCTCGAACAGGTCATTGGGGATATGTTCGCTTCAAAAGATGCTTCTCTCATAACCGCTAACCGAAAAGCTTTTGCCCTGGGCCGCCGGGATTCCCTGGGGCTTTGATTTTGTAAAATTTAAAGTCCCGGCCGGGAATCCGAAAGCCGCCGGGCATCGGTTTTTTGAATGTGCATCATTATCATGACTCCGGCGGTGGTGACTACCGTAAGGGTAATCGAAATCGCCGAGGCCAAGGGCCAATTCCGGGATTTGGTAAGCTGGTCCACGATGACATTTCCCAGCATATAGGAGTTTCCGCCGATCAAAAGAGGCACCGCGTACGCGCCGAAGATCGGGATGAAGGTAAACAGCACCGCGGTAAACACTCCGCTTCGGATGTTCGGAAGTAATACCCGGATAATCGCCGTAAACTGCGTCGCCCCCAAGTCCCGGGCCGCCTCCAGAAGGGAAAAGTCGAATTTATCAATCGTGGCAAACAGGGGAAGAATCGCATAGGGCAGGTACATATACACCAACACAAGAATTACCGCCTTTTGGTTGTAGAGAAAGGGCAGGTAATCCCGAATAAGCCCAAATCGCCTAAGGATTTCGTTGAGAAAGCCGTTATTCCCAAGAATATTCATCCAGGCAAACACCCGAATCAGGAAATTTGTCCAAAAGGGGATGATAATCAGCAATAATAAGGGCGTCTGATTCCGGCTCCGAGCCATGAAATACCCGCAGGGCAGAGCGATAAGAATGGTAATCAGGGTAGCGATTATCGATGTGAAAAGGGTCCGGATAGTAATTCCGACCAAGTTCGGATTCCCCAAGCTTTTGTAGGCGTCTAAGGAAAATTTCCACAGGACCCCGCCGTACAAGCCTTTTTTGAGGAAACTGTAGACCAGAATAATAAGAATCGGGGAAAGGAAAAAAAGGGTAAACCAAACCGCCATAGGTCCGGAATACCAGGGTCCGTAGTTGCGTTTACTCATGGTTTTACCTCGACGATGTAGCCGTCGTTTGCGCTCCAGGACACAAACACCGAGTCTTTCCAGAGAATATCCGGGCCTTCGTCGGAATACTTGGCGTGCTGTTTTATGACTCGGATAAGCACGCCGTCCCGGACTTTCACGTAAAATTTGGTCTGGAAGCCTGAGTAAATCGGCTCATCCACCAGCCCTTGGAATAGGTTGATGTCTTCCCGTTTTGTGGCGGGCTTTTCTTTGGAGATAAGAATCTTTTCGGGCCGGATGGTAAAACTCACCAACTGCCCGGGCTTGAGGTTATCTACCGTAGTAACCTTAATTTTGCCCAGTTCTTGGATGTCCAATTCCGCCATGAATTCGGGTTCCGGTTTGTCCAGCGGAATCGAAGAAACCACATAGGCGTCGAAGAGGTTGGTTTCCCCGATGAATCGGGCGACGAAGTCGGTGGCGGGACTTTCGTAGATGTCATGGGGAGTCCCAATCTGAAGCACATCCCCCTGATTCATCACCGCGATTCGGTCCGATACCGAAAGCGCTTCCTGCTGGTCATGGGTGACGTAGATAAAGGTGATGCCGATTTTGTCGTGAATCTGATCCAGCTCGATGAGCATATGTTGCCGGAGCTTGGCATCCAGCGCGGAAAGGGGTTCGTCCAGCAAAAGGACCCGGGGTTCGTTTATCAGGGCCCGGGCGATGGCGACCCGCTGTTTCTGCCCCCCGGAAAGCTGGTTCGGTTTTTTATGCCCATGGTTTTCCAGCTGAACCAGCTTGAGGTACTCCGAAACCTTGGCGTCCACCGCCGGTTTGGGAACCCGCCTAAGCCGGAGTGGAAAGGCCACATTCTCAAACACCGAAAGGTGCGGAAAAAGGGCGTAATTCTGAAAAACCGTATTAGCCTGCCGTTTGTTCGGGGGCAGATCCAAAATATCCCGGCCGTCAAAAGTGACCTTCCCGGCATCCGGGCTTTCAAAACCCGCAATAATCCGCAGAAGAGTCGTCTTCCCGCATCCCGACGGTCCCAGGAGGGAAAAAAATTCCCCCTTATGTATGGTAAGGTCCACACAATGCAACACCCGAAAATCCCCGAAGGATTTACCTACTCCCTCGACAGCCACATCGCTTCCTTTCAATCCGGTTCTTTCAACCTCCTATGTCTTTAAAAATATACTTTTTAACGTATCTTTTGAATATTTTTCCCTTATTTTTTCTAAAAAAGATTCTTTCCCTTCAAAATATCCCGGCTTTAGAAAATTCTTTTAGAAAATTACCATGGGGATTTTACAAAAAGTTGTCAACCGCCTTTGCCTCCGGGTTTCTTTGGCGGGTTTTAGGATATTATGAAGTTTTTTAGGATTATAGACTAATCGGATATTGTTTTTTGAGATTCGACCTAATAGTATAAAATCATGGATACCGTGTTTTTTACCTTCGTCGAAGCCGGGACCTTCCTCATGGGAAGCGCGCCGGAGGACAGCATCAGAAATAACGCCGAAGTCCCCCAACATAAAGTAAGTATAGGCCCCTTTTATATCGGAAGATTCCAGATCACTCAGAAAGAGTACGAATTATTCATCCTGTCTCATGCAAGTCATTTTACGGGAAATACCTTGCCCGTGGAAATCGTAAGTTGGTACGACGCCGTCGAATATTGCAACTACCGAAGCCTTCAAGAAAAACTAAATCCCGTATACGGCATCAATAAACAGACAAAGGACCCCCGCAACCTAAACTCCGGGGACCCTCTCAAATGGACGATAACCTGGGACCCCGCCGCGGACGGCTACCGCCTCCCCACCGAAGCCGAATGGGAATACGCCGCCAAAGCCGGAAATTACGTATACGCCGGCAGTAACGACATCGACGAAGTTTGCTGGTACGGCGAAAACAGCCGGGGAAAAAGCCATCCGGTGGGAAAAAAATCGTCCAACCCCTTAGGCATCTTCGATATGAGCGGCAACGTTTGGGAATGGTGCTGGGATTGGTACGGACCTTACAGCCCGGAAGAACAGACAAATCCCACAGGACCCGCCGCCGGAAGCCTTCGGGTGATTCGGGGGGGAAGCTGGGGCTTCAGCGCAATCCATGCCCGCACCGTAGACCGGTACCACGCCGGCCCTACCGATTGCAGTCCTCACCTGGGGTTTCGCCTGGCCCGTTCCGCCGGATAAGCCTTAAAGGACAGTTTTTCTATATACTTCGGTATAGGATGCGAGGCGGTCTCGTTTTTCCCCGGGATAAGATTCGGAATAAACGCCTCCCAAAGTAAGCCGGGCAAACCCTCCGGCGATAATTGCCGGAACGCAGATTTCCCGAAGATCCGGCGTACCCGGAGGGGACGAAAAGGCTTCGGTCAGGGCGGCGATCACTCCCCCGGCGAAGTTATCTCCGCATCCGGTGGTATCTCCGGTCTGGATTGCCGGGTCTTGGGAAATTTCTTCGCAAACCGGCATATACGTTAGGGCCGATTCCCTAAAAAAGCCCGGATTCGCGGCGAAAGTTATGGGTTTTGCCCCGTTGGTGACTATAACCCCCCGGACTCCCCGGGCGAGAAACCATCGAATTCCATCATCTATACTAGACTGCCCTGAAGTCTTGAGGGCTTCCTCCCGATCCCCAAGGAGTATATCAATGAAGGGATAAGCGTCATCCTCCGAGCCGAGGGTCCATTTTCGTCCCCGGCGATCTCCTCGGTAATCGTAGACCAAATTGACCACCGTAACCGCGCCGTTTTTACGGGCTTTCTTCAAGAGCGATGTAAGACCGGCATGAATAGGCGGAACCAGGGCCGTTCCGCCGAAAGCGGCGATGTGGGCGTTGAAAAAATCCTCCGGTACGTCTTCCGGAGAGAAAAAACTGGAAGCCCCCGGGGAATGGATAAACGTCCGTTCTCCCTGACCCTTGTCAAAGTTTGGGTCCGACAGGACCTCGGTACGGGCGGTATTTCCTTCTTTCAGCGAAAAAACCGGCGGTTCCAAGGGGAATTTTTCCAGCTCTTTTTTGAGCATCCGGCCGGCTTCGTCGGTTCCCAAGGCGCCGTAGTATCGAACAGAAGAGCCCCTTCCGGACAGAACTTGGGCGGCATGGATGAGGGACACGATGGACGGTCCTCCGATGCTCCAGGATTCCGGCGGGCGGCCGCCGTTTAGTTCCGCGAGGACCCTGGGGCTGGATTTTCCGGTAAAGTTTTCGAGGTCTTCTGCGAAGACGAGTTTTCCGGGGCTTAATCCTCCGTCTCCGGGCTGGACCGAGGCGTTGGCTTGGAAGCCCGGGCCCGAAAAATCCAGGCCTGGGTATAAAAAATCCAACAGGCCGCAACCTATTCCATGAACTATCATAGTATAGTATTATCGGCGCATGGACGTTTCTGAGTTGGAGTTACTTTTCGATATAGCTCGGACTTTTGATAAGTATGTAGAATTGCGGTCCGGATTGGGACCGCTTTTGAGTCTTTTGGAGGTACGGGCGGGGCTTACTTGGGGGATGGTGACGTTACTGGATCGGTCTACGGGACTGTTGAAGATAGAAGAGGCTTACGGATTAACGGCCGAGGAAAAAAAACGAGGAGTGTATCGCCTGGGCGAGGGGCTGGTGGGACGGGTGTTTGAATCCGGAGAAGCGATTACCGTGCCGGACCTGGCTCAAGAGAGCCGGTTTCTCAATCGGGCGAAGAATCGGACTCGTCAGGATATGGCGGGCTTAACGTACTATTGCGTTCCGATTCAGGCCGGGGGGGTGATTGGGACCCTCAGCGCGGAACGGCGGCTTCCTTCGGCGCAGGCCGAATTGATGGAAAAGGATAGGGCTTTACTGGAAAAGGTGGCCGCCATAATATCCGATTCCGCCAAACTCCGGGAGCGGATTCTGGAAGAACGATTCCGGCTGAAGCAGATTGAAGGCCCCGATTCAAATGAAGAAGAAAAATATCATGAAAAAAAAACCGGGGGCCGAATCGCGGAGGGAAGCGTTATTATCGGCACCAGCAGTGTAATGAGAAGTCTTTACGAGATGATCGTCCGGGTCTCGCCCAGCGATGCCACGGCCCTGATCACCGGGGAAAGCGGGACCGGAAAAGAATTGGTCGCCGGGGAACTGCATCGCCTTTCCCGGCGGTCCCAGGAAAAATTTATTCCTATAAACTGCGCGGCCCTGCCGGAATCTATCATCGAAAGCGAGCTGTTCGGGCATGAAAAAGGAGCCTTTACCGGCGCGGCGGGTCAGCGCAAGGGACGTTTTGAGCTGGCTCATCGGGGAACGATTTTCTTGGATGAAATCGGGGAACTTTCCCCCCGGATTCAGGTGAAACTTTTGCGGGTCCTTCAGGAACGGGAGATAGAACGAGTCGGAGGGACCGGGACAATTAAAATTGATGTAAGACTTATCGCCGCTACCAACCGGAACCTCGAAGAAGAGGTAAAAGCCGGACGGTTTCGGGAGGATCTGTATTATCGGCTCAATGTGTTTCCTTTGCGGGTCCCGCCTTTGCGGGAACGGAAGAGCGACATCGTTTTATTGGCGGATTATTTTACCGAAAAGTACGCGGAAAAAAACAATAAACTCATCAAGCGGATTTCCGCGTCCGCGATAGACCTGCTTACGGGCTATTGGTGGCCCGGGAATGTCCGGGAATTGGAGAACTGCATTGAGCGCGCGGTGATTCTTTCGGCGGATATGGTTATTCATTCCTATAACCTGCCCCCAAGTCTTCAGTCTGCGGTTTCGACCAATACCGAACCGACCGCGACTTTGGAAGCCGCCCTTTCCCGGCTTGAAAAAGAGCTTATTCTGGAGGCCCTGAAAATCAGCGGAGGGAATATGGCGGCCGGGGCCCGGAGTTTGGGCATCACCGAACGGCAAATGGGAATTCGGGTTCACCATTACGGCATAAATTGGCGGCTCTACCGCAAAAAGCCTGGACAGTAAATCAGCCCGGGGGCCAACTCAAAGGGCGTCCCCCGATCACATGAATGTGCAGGTGATCCACGGTTTGTCCGCCGTCGGCCTTGCAGTTTATTACGAATCGGGCGCCTTTTTCGGCGCATCCCAAGGCTCCGGCTATCTTTTGGGCCCGAAAAAGCAAATTCCCCAGAATATCCTGCTCCGCTTCTAGGATATGGGGGATGTGACGTTTCGGAATCACCAAAAAATGAACCGGCCCTTGGGGACTTACATCATGGAACGCCAGCACCTCCTCATCTTCATAGAGCTTTTGGCAGGGTATCGAGCCTTCTATAATCTTACAAAAAATACACATAGCCTAAGTATAAAAGAGTCTGACCCCGAGGGGCAAGAAAAATATTTGGGGATAAGAAAACGGGACTTGACAAAGTTCGCTTGCCCTGATACCCTGGGGTTACCATCGGAATAATTAAAAAAAGAGTCGTTTCGGCGGCTCTTTTTTATAAAAAAAAGGTAAGGAGATACGGTGCAGTACACCCCAAAAGAAAGAGACCCTTTATTCGATTCGGCGCGAAACATAACCGAAAATTTGGGAATGGCCTTGGTGGATTTTGCGGTGTTTCGGCAGAAGGGAAGAGCCCAGGTACAAGCGGTGGTGTATAAACCCGGATATGTGAGCTTGGAGGATTGTTCTCGGGTGCATCATGCCTTGATTCCCCGGTTGGAAGAGGCTTTTCCGGGGCAGGCCCTGCACGTCGAGGTTTCGTCTCCGGGCATAAACCGGACCCTCAAGGATGCCGCTGAATTTAGGCATTACATCGGCCGGGGAATCCGGTGTTTCAGAACCGATATTTCCGATTGGGCTGGAGGCGTACTGGAGTCCGCAGACGAAACCGGCCTGGTCCTTACCGGGAAAAACGGAGCGATACCCTTAGGATACGATATTATCGCCAAAGCGAAACTAGATTATTCACAGGAGGCCTAATCCGTGGCAATAGATTTGTCTGAAGCGGTCCAAAAACTCAAGGAAGAGCGGGGAATGTCGGAAGAACTGATCCGGCGGACTATTGAAAGCATCCTCCTCGCGGCCTATAAACGGCGGTTCGGAAATGTGGAACACGCGATTATCCGGTTCAGCGACGAGGCCCGGAAAGTTTCGGTGTATACAAAAAAGAATATCGTCGATGGCGTCTACGATCCGCTCTCGGAAATCGATTTGGCGGAAGCCCGGGAACTCAACAGCGAAGCGGAACTCGGCGACGAAATCCTCATCGAAGAAGACCCAAAAGAATTCGACCGAATCTCAGTGCAAACCGCCAAACAAACCGCCAAACAGTCCCTGCGGGACATCCACAAAGACAGCCTTTACGCCGAGTATAAAGATAAAATCGGAGAACTGGTTATCGCCTATTACCAACGGGAACGAAACGGAACCATCTACGTTGAACTCGGTAAAACCGAAGGGATCCTGCCGAAAAAATTCCAGTCCCCCCGGGAAACCTACGGGGTAAACGACCGAATCAAAGCGCTGATCACCGAGGTAAACAAAACTTCCACCGGAGGACTTCAAATCGTGCTTTCCCGGACCCATACCGATTTTGTCCGGGCGATTTTTGAAATCGAAGTCCCCGAACTCTACGATAAAACCGTGGAAATCCATAAAATTGTCCGGGAACCCGGATACCGGACAAAAATGGCGGTCTACGCCAAACGAGATGACGTGGACCCGGTAGGAGCGTGTGTGGGTCTCAAGGGCGTGCGGATTCAGTCGGTTATCAAAGAGCTGGAAGGCGAAAAAATCGATATTCTCAAATACGATCCCGATCCGAAACGGTTTATCAAAAACGCCTTGTCCCCGGCGGAGGTGCGGGATGTAATTATCCTGGATGAAGGCAAACATCAGGCTTTGGCGGTGGTGGCGGATTCCCAGTTTTCCCTCGCCATCGGCAAACAGGGCATGAACGTGAAACTCGCCAACCGGCTGGTAGATTGGAATATCGATGTAAAAACCGACCTCCAGTTCGCTCAGATGGATATTGCCGTGGAATCCCGACGCGCGGTTTCCCAGCTCTTCGGCGATGAATTTTCCCGGCTTTCCGAGCTTCCCGGGGCGGATAAAGCTACCGTCAAGGCTCTGAAAAACCATGGCGTCGATTTCATCGAAGATTACATCGACCTTACGCCGGAAAAAATCGCGGAATTTCAAGACATCACCCGGGAACAACTCGATCAGATTCAAAAAATCATCGAAGAATACGTGGAAATCGTCGAAGAAGACGAAATTCCCGAGGATAAACCGGCAAAACCCCCAAGCCCGGACGCGCCGGAAGAAGATTCAGGCTACATATGCCCCGACTGCGGGGCAAAAATAACCCTTGATATGACCAATTGCCCGAATTGCGGCATCGGGTTGAGCTTCGAATACGAGGAAGAATAATAACGAAAGGTGGATTATGGCTGAGGAATTAGATACTACCCAAAAATCAAAGGGATCGGCGGAACTCATTAAGCACGGACAAAATGAGCAGGATAATGCAGAAGGAGGATCCAAAAAGAGAAAAAAAATCGTGGTAAAACGAAAGCCCGAAGTCCCGGACCCTCCTCAAGGATCGCCGCCTCCGGCTCCCAAAAAACCTCAAGATAAGGCCGCCTCCGAGGGGCAAAAAGATAAATCCCCGGGAACGCCAAACCTTGACGGCAATGTTCACAAAGAACCAGCTCAGAATTCCCTGGAAAAAACCGGCAAATTTTCTTCCCAAAAAGAATCCGGAAAGGACCCTTCTTCAGACCCAAAAGAAAAAAAACCTCAGGAAAAACCTCCAACCCCGGGTCCTCGCGGAGTCAGTACCTTTCCCGCTACGCCCCGCCCCAACGCCGCGGCAGGCCGAGTCGGAGGCAAACTCGTGGGTCCCCGGCGCCCGCGAGACGAAGCCGGACCAAACCGTTCCTCCGGAGCCGGAAACAGAACCGCCGCCGCTCCGCCCCCCAGCGTAACCCCCGTCCCCAGCGTTCCCGGCGGAAACGCTCCTCCGGGAGGTTTACCCTTTCGGCCCCGTCCCCACAGCGTTGCCGGACGAGTCGGCGGGAAACCGATGGGGCATCCGCAAGGGAGCGGATACCCAAACCGTTCCGGTCCGGGCGGATTTCGTCAGGACCGCCCGCCCCAGCAAGGAAGTCCCCGTCCCCGGTCTCCCGGTCCGGGCAGAACTAATCCTCCCCAGGGTCCGGGGCGTCCGGGAGGCTTTACGCCCCGACCGGGTTTTAATCGTTCAGGCCCTCCCCGGCCCGGCCCGGGGGGAATGCGTCCCGGTCAGACGCCTCCTATTATCGAGGGGAAGGGGCCGGCTAAAAAATCCTTTAAGGCCAAAAAACCGGTCTACACCCGCCGGGATAAAGAGCTTGAAATGGAGGAAAAGCTCCTTCAGACCAAGAAAAAAATCGCTCATACCGCAAATCCGGTACCGAAATGCATTGATATTATGGAAGTCATTTCGGTTTCTGAATTAGCCCGGAAGATGAATCTCAAGGCCTCGGATCTGATCCAAAAATTGATGGCCCTGGGCGAAATGGTCACCATCAACCAGCAGATTGATGCGGATACCGCAACGTTGCTTGCTTCGGAATTCGGGGCGGAAGTGCGGATTATCAGTCTCTACGACGAAACGGTCATCGAAACCTCAAAGGATGCCGAAGCCGACCTCGAACTTCGGCCTCCGGTGGTTACCGTTATGGGTCATGTGGATCACGGGAAAACCAAACTTCTCGACGCCATCCGCAGTACTGACGTGGTTTCCGGGGAATTCGGAGGCATCACCCAGCACATCGGCGCATCCACCGTGGAGACTCCCAAGGGCCGAATTACCTTTCTGGATACCCCGGGTCACGAAGCCTTCACCCGAATGCGAGCCCGGGGCGCCCAGGTGACGGATATTGTGGTTTTGGTGGTCGCCGCCGACGACGGCGTAATGCCCCAGACGATTGAAGCCATAAATCATGCCAAAGAAGCGAAAGTGCCGATTATCGTCGCAGTGAATAAGATGGACAAACCTGAAGCGAATCCGGACCGGGTGAAGAGCCAGCTTTCCGAGCTGGGGCTCCAGCCCGAAGACTGGGGGGGGCAGACCATGTTTGTCCAGCTTTCGGCTTTACGGAAAGAAGGGCTGGACAAGCTCATCGAAGCGATTCTCCTGCAAGCGGAAGTGCTGGACCTCAAGGCGAATTTCAACCGCTCCGCGGAAGGCAAAATCCTCGAATCCCGGATCGATCATGGGCGCGGCACGGTGGCGACCGTCATGGTGCAGAAAGGGACCCTGAAAATCGGAGATTCCTTTGTGGCCGGCATTTGGCCCGGGAAGGTTCGGGCCCTCTTCAATGACAAGGGCGCCCGGGTTGAAACCGCATCGCCTGCAATGCCCGTCGAGGTCCTGGGCTTTGAAGGCACTCCCAATGCCGGAGACCCCTTGCAGGTGGTGGAGGATGAAAAAGTCGCCCGGGGCATTTCTTCCAAACGGCAGGAACTCAAACGTTTTGAAGACGCAAAAAATGTCAAAAAAATCACCTTAGATAATCTCTACGATACCATCAGCGACGGGGCGATTCAGGAACTCAAGGTCATCATCAAAGCGGACGTGCAGGGTTCCGCGGAAGCTCTGCGGTCGAGTTTAGAAAAACTTTCCACCAAAGAAGTCAGACTTAACGTAATTCAGGCTCTGCCGGGGGCGATAAACGAAGGAGATGTGGATTTAGCCGTCGCTTCCAATGCGATTCTCATAGGCTTTAATGTGCGTCCCATTCCGAAAGCGAAAATTCTAGCGGATCAGGAAAAAATTGACATCAAGAAATACAACGTCATCTACAAAGCGGTTGAAGAGATTCAGCAGGCCATGGAAGGCCTCCTCAAGCCGGACACAAAAGAAGAGGTGATCGCTACCGTTGAGGTCCGGAACACCTTCAAAACCCCGAAATTCGGCACTATCGCAGGCTGTTATGTGTTGACCGGAACGGTCAAACGCAACGCCCTGGTACATATTATTCGAGACGGCATAGTTATTCACAGCGGAAAGTTGGCCTCTTTGCGCCGTTTCAAAGAAGACGTGAAGGAAGTCGCGGCCGGTTATGAGTGCGGAATCGGTTTTGAGGAATTCGACGGCATTGCAACAAATGATCAGCTTGAAATTTTTGAAATAGTCGAAGTCGCCCGTAAGTTACATGAATAAAATCCCCGGCTCCGCCCCGCCGATGCGAGTAGGGCGGGGATTTTATTACTCACTGACTGCCAAGCTGAATGATTGCCTGCCTAAAAAGAAAATTTTCTTTCTCTTGACCGCTCAAATGCGAACTTTCGGCCTCCGCGGCAGACAGGGCCTCCCCGGCGGCCCGGCGGTCATAACCCATTTCCGTTAAAGCCTCGATCAAGTCGCTGTACGGAGAAGCATTTCGGGAAGCCCCGTCCCGGCGGGTCAGCTTGCCTTTCAACGCAAGAATCATCTTTTGAGCGGTTTTCTTCCCCAGGCCCGGGACCGCCTCAAGACGGGCGACATTTCCTTCCTCCAGCGCGGTTTCCAGCTCCTCCAGCCCGATGCCCCCCAAGATTTTAACCGCCCCCCGAGGACCAATACCATCGACTTTCAGCAGTTCCAGAAACGTTCCTCGCCGCTTTGCATCCGCAAAGCCGAAAAGCCGCATCTCGGTCTCCTTGTGACTCAGCCAGGTAAACACCCGGCCGGTTTCGCCCGGATCGGGCAACCGATTCATGTCGGCTACGGGCATAGTTATATCCCATTCAATGCCGCCGGTCAGGAGGCGCAGAGAGTCGGCGGACTTTTCCATAATCAGGCCTTGCAGACTGTTAAACATTTTCTAACCTTTTTCAAAAAGCGTTTCGATGAGGATGGGATGTTTTTTAAAGAAAAAAAGCCGGCAGGAATCGGAAATCTGCCGGTATATACTTCCTCATGGCTCTTCCCGAATCCAGCCTTCCTGAAATCCCGCGCTTCCCAGCTTTTCGGCGATAAACCGCACGTCTTCCGGTCTGATTCCGGTGAGAACCACCTTGTACATATCCCCGTCCCGTTCGTAGTTCGGGTTAAGCCCGGCGTTTTTGAGCTTGTCGAACGCGCTGGTAGCGTTTTGGATGACTTTAAAAGCCCCCACTTGAATCCGATAACGTTTATTCGTTCCTTCCGGGGGAAGGGCAGGCCTAATCGACGCAGAACCTAACCCCCCAGAAGCCGGCCCAGGAGTCCCCGGCGAGGGCATTTCTGTTCCGCTTCCCGGCCCAGGAGCCTCCGCCGCCCCGGAAGCCCCCGGCGCGGGAAATATGGAAACCATCCCGATACTTTCCAATATTACCGGAGCGGTTCCAACCGCGATAAGGCCCAGTTCTTCCGCGGCCGCTCTGGATACGTCAATGATCCGAACCGGTTTAAGGGGTCCCCGATCATTAACCCGTACGACGGTACTCAATCCGTTTTGAGTATTGGTAACCTTCAGCACCGTACCAAAGGGAAGGGACGGATGGGATGCGGTTTTTTCTTTGGAATTAAAAATCTCCCCGGAGGCGGTGGTTCGTCCGTCATAATCCGAACCATACCAGGAGGCAATCCCTTCCTGCCGATAGGCGCCGTTACTTGCAACCGGCTGATTTTGGGCTCCGCAAAACAACGTAAACCCTAAACCGATTATTGTACCTACAAAAATTCGTTTCATAGTTTTTTATCGGCAAGAATCCGCAGATCAATGACTACTTAACAAAAAAATCCCCGCCGGGACCCCGATTTTCTCCGCCGATGTTTCGGCTACGGGTTAAGTTTTCCCCGCTTCACGCCGATATTTTTTACCATGCGGAAAGTATTTTTGAAAAACCTAGGCCTTATAGCGGTTATAATCGCCGCGCCGATTTCAGGGCAAAACGAACCGGCTCGGCTTGTTATGTCCGAAACAGGACCCTATTCTATCGTCGAAACTTCGGAATGGCGGCAGTACACGAACAAAACTTACGCAGGCCAAGTACGGCACACCGTCAAAGCGTCGATTATGCCGAAACCGGCGGATCAAAACGCAAAAAACGCGCTTTTGTACCAAGGAAACTTCTTCGTATTCGAGGATACTATTAAATCGGGACAGAAAACCGCCCAAGCCGTCGACGCAATAGTGCCGGTAAGTTTCCAAATCAACGAAAACGGATCCATCAAAATCGATAACGACCAAGGGTTCCCCACCCTCCGGGGCTTCCCCACCTTTCCTTCTCAACAGGTAATGCCCGGCGCAAAATGGCGAGCCCCAGGAGCCCGGGCGGTAGACCCCCTCAATTCAGGACAACCGGCGGTAATTCCCTTTACCGCGGATTACGAATATAAAGGAAAAGAAATATATAAGGGAATTTTGGTTCACCGCATCGATGCAACCTATTCAACCCAATATCAGAATACTCCGACTAGCCCTCAAGACTTTACCCGAGTACAGGGTTCTCACAAAGTGTTTATTCTAATCAGAGTTGACGATGGTCTTCCTCTGCTTATAAATGACAGTCTGGATGAAACCTATAGTTGGGCGGATGGAACGACCCGGCAATTTAAAGGATTTACTTTGACTTTCGGCGCGAGAATTGTGCCTATGGATAGAGTCGAAGTCATAAACTCCTTGGGAAATACCCTCAAAATCGAGAAACTGCCGGACCCGAAAGTTAATCCTCCGCCGATTCCGGCCCCGGCGGCACCCCCGCCCCCGGCTCCGGTTCCGCGGCCGGCTCCGCCCCCGAGAGTAGTCGAACCCCTCGGACCAGCCTTGGATCCGGTAACGGTCATCCTCAGCGAAGCCGACGACCAGCCTCTCCGGGATAAAAATACCATCAATACTGCGGGGCTCCAAGACATAGATATGGCGACGGTCCCTGAAGGCATCCGACTTACGATTAAAGACATCCGGTTTGCTCCGGATTCTGCGGATTTTCTTCCCACTGAAAAGACCCGGCTCGATCTTCTTGCGGAAGCTCTCAAGCAAATCCCGGACCGCAGTTTCCTTGTGGAAGGGCATACCGCCGCAACAGGCCGTCCCGCCGGAGAAATGGAACTTTCCATTGAACGGGCAAAACGTATGGTTGATGAATTGGCAAACCGAGGCATCGGCCCGGAACGGTTTATCTATAAAGGCTGGGGCGGCACTAAGCCCATCGGAGATAACGCTACCAACCCGGGGAGAGCGCAAAACCGACGGGTAGAAATTACGATTCTGGAGTAATACCCGAAGGAAGAGAGAGCCGGTTTTTAAAAACCGGCTCTCTCTTTTTATTCTTCCCAGAGCCAGGTGGAGAGGTAGCGTTCTCCGGTATCCGGCAGGACTGCGACGATGGTTTTTCCTTTATTTTCGGGGCGTTTTGCAATACTGAGGGCCGCTTCGAGGG
>JAIRPY010000032.1 GCA_031256905.1 Spirochaetaceae bacterium | reverse complement strand
ATGAATCTCGGAAGGGTCCCTGGGGTCCCTTGGTTTCCGCTTTAATACCCTAGGGTGCGGTTTCTTTTACTCTTTTTAGAAAGATTGAAAAAGAGAAAAAACTTTTATAAAGGAGCAATTATGCGCTTTATTTCCAAATTATCGTTTTTCGCGTTCCCCAAAGGGAGGGTTCTTTTAGGCTTCATGGCGGTCCTGCTGACCTTCCCGGCCTGCCAAAACCCAACCTCAACCGAAGACGCCCCAAGCACCCCGGGAAAAGAATTTCAAGACCTTGATATTACCCTAGCAAGTGACTTTTCAAGCTGTCTAGTGGGACATATCTTGAAAGAGAGCAATTTAACCGTTAAAATACGATACACTGATGGAACATTATCTTCAGACCTTCGTATGGGCATCGATTATACCACTGACTGGGAAAGCATTAGATCTCGACCTACACCGCAGACAGAAGGACAACAAACTCAGGGCGAAAAATTTCATGTGACCTATCTAGGAAATGGTTATACAAAGGAGACTTCAGGGACTGTAATGATTAACCTCCCTGTTCCTTATCCGGAAACCACCACCGGCATAACGGGGAATTTAAGTACCGTTGCCTTCAATAATGGTCAATGGGCCGCCGGCGGGAAAAATAGTAGCGGCGAAAGCTTGGTCGTTAAATATAATGCTTCTAGTGATAGTTGGTCTACAATTTCCGCAAACACCGACACAGTCCCAATCACTGCCTCTGGTGTTGGTAATGGGTACTTTGTTTTCAGCTACACCTTTCTCGATGGTGCGCAAACTGGAATCGCCTACTCTAACAATTTACAACAAGGTCGAATTCTTATTACCCAACCTTTTATTACCGTGGGCACTTCTCCGAACGATACTTCGGTTGCGGGTTTCGTATCACTTTCCAATTCAGACATCCGGGGCATAGCTTTTGGGAACGACCGGTTTGTGGCTGTCGGCAATAACGGCCTGGTCGCCCGGAGCAATGTCACAAGTCCTAATACAACACCCCCTGCTTCCTGGGAAGCAGCTACCAGCGTCGCTCCGTTCTACCAAAGCGGAGAAATCAACTGCGTAATCCACGATGGAACCAGGTTCATCGCCGGCGGCAAAGTCGGAACCGCCAAAATCATAACCTCCACTGACGGTTTTAACTGGAATGAACTCCTAATCGGCAACTCCAACGTATCAAACTCTTTCTTCGGCAATATCAAAAGTATGGCCTACAGTCCAGAGTATGGGTACGTACTGGTCAGTCAACCTTCCGCTTCCACTTCCTATCTAGCTCATACATCTAGGTTAGATTCAGCTTGGACTATGGTTACCAGTCAAGACTTAATGACCGCCAGTCCTGCACTAGTTTTTAACGCCGTAGCCTATAACGGCGACGGCTTGTTCGTGGCCGTCGGCAAGAGTAACAAAATAGCCTACTCCGTGGACGGCGTAACCTGGAAATTGCTTCCCCCCCTCTCCGTCAACGCCGGAACCCTCCAAGCCATTGCCCACGGGAACGGCAAGTTCGTCGCAGTCAGCTCAACCGCCAAAATCGTCTCCTTAAAATTACCATAAAACCAGGGTTTGGGGGAATGGGAAGCTCTCATTGCGGGTCTTCCCAGATTCCTTTGCCGGAAAGCAGGGAGAGCAGAGCATTTCGGCTCAAGGCTTGGGGCCCCAGCCAGGCAAGCCCCAGAGCAGTCCCCTTAAAAAGGGCCTGAATCTCGCCGGAGTCCCGGGCGAGCAATTCCCTCGGATCGATGTAGGCCGGCAGGGTTCCCTTATCCGTCCGGGGAAGTCCCGGGGTCTTAGCCCCGGCGGAGCGAAATCGAGGACAGGCCTCTTGGCAGGCCGTACAGCCGTACAGCCGATTCCCCCAATGCCGGGCAACATTTTGCGGCACCCTTTCGCCATGCCCCGAGGCATACCACTGGATACACCGATCCCGCACAAGCGTACCATCTCCGGGAAGAGCCTGAGTTGGACAAGCCTCGGCGCAAGGCGGCCTAAGGGAATCACAGCATACCGGAAAATGCTTGAAATCCGGCAGAGGCGGATCCCCCTCCAGAGCAAAAGGCAAAGTCATGCCGGCAAGGAGCACCCGAGACCCTCCTTCAGGAGTAATAATAAGCCCGTTCCGCCCCAAAACCCCCAGGCCGCAGGCCTCGGCCCAGGGCTTTTCCGGCGTCCGGGAATTACAGTAAATTCTAAAATCCGACCGCCTCCCGCCCCATCGCTCCCGGCACTGGTGAGCCAGCTTTTGCAGACCCTTCACCCCTTCCCGATAGTAATTTCTCCGAGCAAAAGGCGCGATATTGCCATCCCCAGACTCCCCGGAATAGCCGAAAGCCGTAACCAGTAAAGCCGGAGCAAAAGCAAAAGGGGCCAGGACTCTCCCCCGAATAAACCCCCCGGCAAGGACCATGTCCTTTAATCTCTCCTTTAATCTCTCCTTTAGTCTCTCCTTCAGCATTTTCTTAGTATATGCTATTTTAGGCTATGAATACTAATTTAAATTGGAAAGAAGAAGCCCGCACGGAGGTGTTTCGGGGACCGGTTTTTTCCGTCCATGCCTGCGAATGCCGTTCTCCGGCCGGAGGACTTAGGCAATTCACCGTGCTGGACGCCCCGGATTGGGCGATTGTGATTCCGGTGCTGGAAACCCCAGGGGGCAAACAATTCGTAATGGTTCGGCAATGGCGGCATGGCGCGCAAGCTCTGAGTTTAGAATTCCCCGGAGGAGTCTTCGAACCGGGAGAATCCGGCGCCGCCGCCGCCCTTAGGGAACTGGCCGAAGAAACCGCCTATTCCGCAAAGACAATCCGAAATCTCGGGGTCCTCAGCCCCAATCCCGCGATGATGACCAATCGGGTGCATTTCTTCTTGGCGGAAAACCTGGAAGCCCTGGCATCCCAGTCCCTCGACGAAGACGAATACGTCGCCGTCGAAACCGTGCCGGTCGAAGAAGTCCTGCAAAATATGGGAAATCCGCCGTACATTCATGCCCTCATGGGAACCGCCCTCGCGCTCTTTTACCAGAAGAGATAAAAAAAAACCCGCCTTTCGGCGGGCTTTTTTAGCGGGCTTGGACCCCTTCCCAAGTACTTGGGCCCTGTCTAGCTTCGCCGTTGATGCTGGGAATATCCAGCACCAGGTTGGGCCTAATCAGGTGAGGGTTTTCGGGATTCGGCAATTTCGAACTGTTCGCCCGATACAGATAAGGCCACTTCTGAGGATCGCTGTAAACCCACGGCTTCCCCGCAATGTTCCACAAGCAATCCGCCGAAGATTCCCAAGGCTCCACCCGGTACTGAGCCGCAAAATGAGCATCCTCGTCATCCCCTAAAGACGAGGTAATGTGAGGCGCAGTATACTCCGGAATAACGGAATCCCGGGCCGGAGTTTCCGGTTTTGCCGGAGCCGCCGCCAACCCCGACGAGACATTCGACGAGACATTCAAGGGAGAAAGAACCGGCACCGGAGGCGTGTTGTCCGGAGCAATGGCGATTCTTGCCGGAGCCGAAGTTCCGCTGTCCGGCCTGCCGGCTTGATTCCCCCCGGACGAAACCCCAATCCTCGCCGATTCCGAACCGGGAACTCTGGGGCTGGGTCCAATCGCTTTCGCCGCCATTGTTGGCGGTTCCGGAGTGGTTCTCGTCCTCCCGCCGGCAGGATTAACGCCGGCGGGATTAACGCCAGCAGGACTAACGCCAGCGGGTTTAGCTTCGGCGGGTTTAACCTCCGGCGGTTTAGCTTCGGCGGGACCGGCGGCAACCTGGGGAGGCGAAGCCGGACGATTCGGTTGAGCCGGGGCTTTTGCGTTCCCGGTCCCTGGCTGGTCGGCGGGCGTTTTTGCGGGCGATGGCATCGGACTTACCGCGAGGGGCTCTTCAAAAAAAGCCCATTCCGCGGGAATTCCCGGATCTCCGGCGGCAACCCACACTTCTTCCGCCTCCTCCGAGGATTCCGCGTACTCTGCCGATGCAGGAGGCCTTTTGCCGGTTTTGAGGAATTCCTGTACGGCCTCGATAGTCTCGTTGGCTTTACGTTTTGCCGTATCCGTAGCGAGGGATACTCCGGTCCAATCTTTGGTTATCCGGGCGGATTTGGCTTCCGCGTATGCGATTTGGGCTTCTTTGTATTGGGCCGGGGCGGAAACCGATGGAGACCGTTTTTTCGCTTGAGCGACGGCATCCTCCGCTTTTTTGATGAGGGTTTCGGTTTCCTGGATGAGCTGGTCGGTTTCCCGGATTTTAAGTTGCTGTTCCACCTCCTTTTCAGCCAAACGAGCGTATTTCTGGGCTTCCAGAATTTTTTCATGACTTTCATCAAACTGCTCGTTTTCATACAGATCCGCCGCTTCTTCTAGGAGTTCCTCGCTTTTCCGATAGAAGTGGTTATCCCCTCTCAGGGTGTCCAGCAATGAATTCGGGGCGTCGGAAACGCCGGTTTCGGCCTGGGCGATAGAAGCCAAGGGGATAAAATAGCTCTGACCGACAAGAGGACCTCTTCCTAAAAGCCGAAGGGCCTCTTCAAAATCGGTTTTGATCTCTTGACGTTTTTGGAGATTCCCCGCCGGTTCTTCTCCGGCGACGGCAACCATAGTCCAGGGAACTTCAGATTCCGGCCCTGCCCCGGAGGTTCTTGGGGCCCCGGTTTTCTTCGCCTCGGTCCCGGCGGGGGCGGGCCCTCGGGCGGGGTTGGAGGCGCAAGACGCTCCGCTGTAAAGAACGATTATACCCACCAAACCTGATAGGATATACTTTATTCGCATGATGACTCCTTGCAAATGGAATGGCGAAATCAGGATAGCACAGTTTTTCCATTCTGTAAACCCTTCCGGCCCCCGCCGGAGGAGTTGACTTTATTAGCTTTTTCATTAGTATATTTATAAGTATTTTTAAATTTTTCAAAAGGTTTAGAAAATTAGTTTTTTAAGGATGATAAAAATTTTTTAAGAAAATAACGTACATTGAATTCTGAAAAAAAAAGGAAAAACCATGAAATTAAAATACCGACTGACCCTCATCGTTGTGGTCCTGATGGTGGTGGTGGTGGGAACTATTGCGACAGTTCTGCTTATCCGGTCCGTGAACGCCCAAGTCGAAGGGGCCTATAGTAATATGGAATCCACCGCAGGAATGTACGCAAAAGACCTCGAGAATAACTATATGTCCTATTACGGCGCGGCGAAGTCTCTTGCAGAAATTATGAACAGCTACGAAGGCTTCTCCCCGGACCTGCGGCGGCCCCTCTACAATGAAACGATGCGGGCCGTCGAGGAATCTAATCATCAATTTGTGGGAATCTATACCGTGTGGCGGCCCGGGATCATCGATGACCTGGACGAAGAATACGCCGACACTCCCGGCACCGATCATACCGGCAACTTTATTTCTTTTTTCACCAGAGAATCCGGGGAGCAGGAAATGCGGGCTTTCCCGGATTCCCAAGCCCTTCTCAGCAACCTTTCTTCGACTCCCCAGTTTACCGCGCCGGTTCAGCGGGTTTTGGGAGGCCGCCGGGCATTCACCCGGGATATTATTTATCCTATTATTTCGGAACGAACGAAAACGACAGTCGGCGTCGTGGGCATCCGAATCGATATGACCGATACCGCAGAACTCGTGAAAAAAATCAGGCCTTACCAAAATTCCGGCTACGCGGTTCTCTACAGCTCTGAAGGAGTTATTACCGGCCATGGCGCGGACCCTTCCCTGATAGGCAAGCAATTTCAGGAGGCCTACAAAGACAGGCTCAACGCCGCGGGATTCGCTAAATTGGATAATTCCCTCAAAACCTTACAGCCCATTGTTTCCCGCCGGGGAAATAGTATATTCGTAGGCTACCCTTTTGTCATAGGGGATACCAAACAAGCCGCGATGATGCTGTTTTTTGCGGAAGTTGATGTAATATTGGCTTCGGTGTACGCCCTTATTACTTTTACCAGCATTTTTGCGGGAGTAGCCTTTATCGTGACGGTTCTTCTCGTGTACCTTGTCATGAGCCGGAATGTGAAGCCGATCCTCGCGGTTTCTCAGACTTTGCGGGATATTTCCGAAGGAGCCGGAGACTTAACCCAGCAAATTCCGGTCCGGTCAAAGGACGAAATCGGGGACCTAAGCGTTTTCTTCAATCTTACCTTGGAAAAAATCCGGGATCTGGTGATGATCATTAAAAAGCAGGCCAACGCCCTTTCCGAAATCGGGCATGAACTGGCTTCCAATATGACCGAAACCGCGGCTTCGGTAAATCAAATTACCGCAAATATCCAAAGCGTCAAACAGCGGGTTATCTACCAATCGGCCAGTGTGAGCGAAACGAACGCGACTATCGAACAAATCGTGGATAATCTTAATAAACTCAACGAGAATATTGACACCCAGGCGGAATATGTGGTTATATCTTCAACCGCCATCGAGAAAATGCTGGGAAGCATCAAGTCCGTAAGCCAGAGTCTCGATCAAAATACCGATAATGTGAAGGCCCTCGCGGAAGCCTCCGAAATCGGGCGGTCCGACTTGCAGGAAGTTTCTTCGGACATTCAGGGCATCGCCCGGGAATCCGCGGGCCTGCTGGAAATCAACGCGGTCATGGAAAGCATCGCCGGGCAAACCAACCTGCTCTCGATGAACGCCGCCATCGAAGCCGCCCACGCCGGCGAAGCCGGCAAAGGTTTCGCCGTCGTAGCCGACGAAATCCGCAAACTCGCGGAATCTTCCAGCGAACAATCAAAAACTATCGCCGCGGTTCTGCAAAAAATCAAAGATTCTATCGA
>JAIRPY010000014.1 GCA_031256905.1 Spirochaetaceae bacterium | reverse complement strand
TGTACGCATCGGCAAAGACAGTAACCCTGCGCGCCTGCAAGATGAACTGCGCTGGTCTGAAGCCTATTGGAGTCTGTATGGACGCGTATAAAACTCTGCGGGAAGAAGCCTTTGAAGCGAACCGGGAAATCCCCCGGCGGAATCTGGCGATTTATACTTGGGGCAATGTCTCGGCTTTTGATCCGTCGAAGGGCGTATTCGCGATAAAACCTTCCGGCATCGCGTATGACGATTTAACTCCTGACGCTATAGTAGTGGTGGATTTAGACGCTCATATTGTTCAGGGGAATCTGAATCCTTCATCGGATACAAAGACTCACTGCGTACTGTATCGGGAGTTTTCCGGCATTGCGGGGATTACGCATACTCATTCGGCGTATGCTACTGCATGGGCGCAAGCAGGGCGGGGGGTTCCGGTATACGGCACGACTCATGCGGATCATGCGGGACAAGTTCCTTGCACTGATTTTATCACTCCCGAAGCGGTACGCGCGGATTACGAGCTTGAAACAGGAAAACTAATTGTCGAAACTTTTTTAAAAAATTCGATACCTCCCGATCATACACAAATGGTGTTGGTTGCAGGTCATGGACCTTTTACTTGGGGGAAAACCGCGGCGCAATCGGTATACCATGCGGCGGTTCTTGAGGAGATTTGCAAAATGTCGTTATATACACTGCGCCTTAATCCGCAAGTTTCCCCTTTGCCTGAGCATATCCTAAAAAAACATTGGGAACGCAAGCATGGAAAAAATGCGTATTACGGGCAGAATTAAGCCGATTTCATGGCATATTGGCGGATTTTCGCTCTAAAGAAGACGGCGGACAGCCTTGTAACTGTCCGCCGATATTAGTCTTAGAGAGAATTCTTTTTTATCCAGTCAACGATTTCGTCGACCTGGCCAAACACCAAACCGGTTACGGTATCGGCGCATCCGTAGTAGATAGCGATTCTGCCGGTATCTTTATCGGTGAGGGCGGCGCAGGGAAAGGCCACATTCGGCACATCTCCTGCAAGTTCATAGAGTTCCCGGGGGTTTATGATGTAAGGACAAGACCGGGCGATAACCTTCCAAGGTTTTTCCAAATCCAAAAGCGCGCCCCCGAAGGAATACACAAAGCCGTTGCAGCTTGTCAGCACCCCGTGATAAAAAAGAAGCCAGCCTTCGGAAGTTTCGATGGGGCAGGGTCCCGCGCCGATTTTGGTGCTTTGCCAACCGCTCACGGAACTGCGGGACATAACGTGCCGATGCTTGCCCCAATATACAAAGTCCGGACTTTCGGAATAGAAAATATCCCCAAAAGGCGTGTGTCCTGAATCGCTGGGGCGGCTTAACATCGCGTATTTGCCGTTGATTTTCCGGGGGAACAGCGCGCCGTTGCGGTTGTACACCAGAGTCGGATTTTCCATCTGATGGAAGGTCTCGAAGTCGAAGGTGTAGGCAAGCCCGATGCATGGGCCGTGATACCCGTTGCACCAGATGACGTACCAGCGGTCTTCAATAAAAACCACCCGGGGATCGTACTTGTATTCCGAGTCCGGCAGATCGGGATCGGTTTTGACGAATTGAATCGGATCGTCTTTTATGATCCAATTAAGACCGTCTTTACTTTTTCCCGCGTGGATGTTCATGCGCCGGGCGGTATCGTCACAGCGGAATACCCCGGCGAAACCGTCCTTAAACGGCACGACCGCGCTGTTAAAGATACTGTTTGAGTACCGGGTAAGATTGCGGGGAATCACCGGGTTTTTGGAATACCGCCACATCAGTTCCTTTGCGGGATCGCTGTTTTTCGGGCGTTCTTCCCAGGGAATGTTCGGCAGACTAGCCGCGTTCACCAACAGATTTTTCATAAGCTTCTCCTTAAATTTTATGATTTAACCGCTCCGGCTAAACCATTGTAAATATATTTTTGCGCGAAAAGAAACAGTATTACTACTGGAATCACCGCCATAAGCACCGCCGCGCTTACCACTTCAAAGGGCGTCGATAAGCCCGCGAAAAACCGGTAAAGCGCCAGGGTTAAGGTTTTCGTTCCCCTAATCAAATAAAGATTAGGAAGATAAAAATCGTTGTAAATGCCTATTCCTTTAATAACCGCCATGGTGATAATCGCCGGTTTCAGGAGGGGCAGTATAACGCTGAAATAAATCCTAAAATAATTCGCGCCGTCAAGCAAGCCCGCTTCATCCAATTCTTTGGGAATAGTGTTCAGCAGATTGCTTACAATGTAAATATCGACAATTCCCGTGCCGGAATAAAGCAAAATCAGCGCGCCGATGGTATTGACTAGGTGAATTCGGTAAATAATTTGAAATACCACCACTTGGGTGGTGACGACCGGAATAAACATAGTCATTAAAAAGAGAAGCATAATAATTTTTTTTGCTTTGAAATCGAAACGTTGTACCGCGAAAGCGACCATACAAGCGAAGTTGACGCCGATAGTTATCGAAACCGCGAGAACGATTATTGTCGTGGCCAGCGATGAAAATAAGTCGCCTACCCGTATCGCGTACGAAAAGTTATATCCGTTTAACCAATTTCGGGGGGGCGTAAAAACCGAAGTTGACGAAAACTCAACTCCGGTTTTGAAAGCCATGAATACCAGCGGAATGATCGGGATTATGACAAACGCCGCCGCCGCGATCAAAACCACATAGCGGATAATTTTATATATATTTGATTCCGCGATCATAGTTAGTTCTCCTCTTTTACCAAAAGCCGCTGTAATCCGACGGAGGCTACAACAACGAAAAACACGACTACTGACATTGCCGCGGCAAAGCCTACGCGGTTATCGGTCATACTTTGCTGAATTTGAATGACCGGCGTCGCGGTTCCGTTTGCTCCGCCGAGCATAATATAGGGTATTTCAAAAACCTGAATAGAACCGGAAATACTAAGCAGTACATTTATAAACAGCACTTTTTTAATAAACGGCACCGATATATGCCATATTTCGCGCCATTTATTACAGCCGTCAATGGCGGCGGATTCGTAGAGTTCTTCGGGAATTGCCTGAAGCGCGCCGAAAAACATCACAAAAGCCATTCCATAATACCGCCAAATGCTGATAGAAGCAATCGCGGGATTTACGATCTGTAAATCTTGTAGCCAATTTCGAGTCAAGCTCCGCAAACCCGCCGCGTTCAAAAGGGTGTTCAGAGTTCCAGAATTTTGAAAAAATAAAATGAACACCGCCGAAACAATAATGCCATTCAGCAGATACGGAAAGATAAGCACCGCTTTAAAAATATTCAGCCCTTTAAATTTACCGTTTACCAAAATCGCCAAAACAAAGGAAAGGACAAGCTGTGGAATCGCGGCTAACATATACCATACACAGTTTCTAAACAAAAGAAGATATTGAGGATCGGAAAAGATGCGCTGGTAATTGCGAAGAGCTATCATCCTGATATTGGAAACCCCATCCCAGTTGGTAAAACTCAAGTAGACGTTAAAGATAATAGGAATATAGCTGAATACAATAAGCAGAAATAGCGGAACCGCGAGAAACGTGACGATAACCAATAACTTCTGTTTTTCCATATCGGTATATTTCATATTTTTTCCTTTATAGAAAGCCGGAAGCCGGGAACTTCCAGCTTAGACTGTTATTTTAACGCCGGATCGTATTTGACGCCTAAATCTTTTACCGCATTCAGATACGCGGTATTCTGCCGTTCAATTTGCGCGTTGTACGCGCTCCAGTCCTCGGGGCGGGTAATATCCAACGCGTCAAAGGGAAGTCCCGCCCATTTATTGTCCGCGTAAAGATTTGCCTCTTTTAAAACTTCCTCGCTGTTGATAGAATTTTGTGAAATCGGCGCGGCGACTAACTGTTTTACTTCCCCGGAACGCACTCGGCCGTCAATAATAGCAAACTGCGCGGGAACTCCTGGTTTCGCGTCTTTATGGGTGGGAATAACCCCGATAGTTACCAGAAAATCCGTTTGTTTGGAAAGCCATTCAAGAAACTGTTTCGCTTCGGCAATGTTTTTTGAAGCTTTATTTATGGCGTAGCCCTGCGCGGGATTTACGCCGATAAACCGTCCTTTGCCAAAATCGGGAACCGCGTCGAATTTAATGATGTTTTTATCTTTGCCCGCGGGAACTCTGCTTTGTACCTGCTGAAACACCCAAGAACCGAACAGAAACATTCCGGATTTTCCGTAAGCCACCGCGTCCATAGCAACTCCGAAATCAGGATATATTTCCTGTTCAAAATACCCCTTTGATTTCCAGGTGGTATACATTTTTATAGTTTTACCGACAGCAGTACTGTCGATGAACGGCGCGGCTTCATTCATTAATTTCGGCATTGTGTCCAGCTCGCCGCCGACATAGTGAGAAAAGGGATCCCACGCGAAAAGGGGCCAGTTTTCCACCCGGTGCAGTGAAATAGGATCAAGGCCGTTTGCTTTTATTTTTGCCAGCATCGTTTCAAATTCCGCGAGGGTTCCCGGAATCTCATTATAGCCCGCGGCTTTGATAACCTCTTCGTTATAAGTCACGGCTTCACCGTATTCTTTGGCGATTTGCAGATTATGAACATTTCCTTTTACCTGCGTCATCGCGGCGGCTAACTCCGCGCCGTATTTATCGCTGGCTTCCGATACGGTCATAATCGGCGCGGTAAACCGCTCAAACTCGGCGATAGATTGGGTAATACCGGTAGTGTAAATGTCCATTCCCGGATCGCCTACCTGAAGCAAAGATTTTACCACCGCGCCGTCAGAACTATAGGAGACAAACTCAATCTCGATGCCGGTTTCCTCGGTAAATTTTGGAACCAGATTTTTCAAATGCGCCGTTGAAGGATCCCGGTAGGTATTTCCGTTTTCGTCTTTCAGCTCATCGCCTTGAATCTGCTGAGTCTGATGAGAATAAATCACCAGCTTTTTGGCTTTTGACCCTCCGGCAGAGGAAGTACCGGAATCCGGTTTGGTACATCCGGCGCACAAAGTTAGTAATCCTATATAAAGCGCAGTCTTTATATAGTTTTTCGTTAATTGCATTACCCGCTCCTTAAAAATAGTTTTTATGTTCATCGTCAAAGGTATCCCTTTGGCGCGAATATCCTGAAAAATACGCTTTCACCACCTTTTCAGCGGGTTTTGCGTATATATCATACCCTTTGTGTACGAGTGCTTCTTCTTCGGAATACGCCTGAATTCCAGCCCACGACCATAATCCGTAGCCTTGCGCCCAGGGACGCTGTTTAGTAGCTTCAAACATTTCCCGATACCACGCGGCTTGCTCCTCCGGCGCGGGCGGAGCGTTCAAAGTCCAATCGTTCGGAATTTGAGAAGAACCCCGTACGCTCATACAGCCGGTTTCGGCAAAAAAGAAAGGTTTGTTGAACAGGGTTACTACTCGTTCTATCCGGTTAAGTTCGGCTTCCCAAGAGCCTACCGGATAATATCCGCTTGAGGAAATAACATCAATACTGTCCCACCACGAAACCCTATCTTCCTGATATTTATCCGTGTTATAACTAACCAAACCGGAATAGACGCTTTTGGTCTTGGCGATCAAATCGCGCCATTCCTGTTCCCGGCGTTCCGCGCACACCATTTCACAACCGAGAATAAACATAACGCATCCCGTCTTTTCCGCAAGTTCCGCGTAGCGCAGTTGAAAGCGTTCATGCGAAGCGAACCACGCGCTCCATTTTGGTTCGCAGGGAACTTCTTTATCAAAAAAGTTAATGTACGCCCGCCAAGTTCCGTCTTTGCAATTTACCGTCGGTTTAAGTATTACCTTAATACCAAGTTCCCGCGCGTATTTTATGATACTGATGAGTTCTTCATCTGACGGCGTTTCTTCTCCTGAAAAATCAATTTTTTCAGAATGAGGAGTATCCTGCAAACCCGCGGGAGTCAGGATAATATGACTTGCGTTCGTGCGGGAAACGAGCAGTTTCAAACTTTCCCGGGCGCCGGCTGTTCCCAAAACGCCCCGGCGCGCGAAGGGCGCGAAGGTTATACCTTTTATAAAGTCCATTTATTCTTCCTCCCTCATACTGCGGAACGGCATTGCCGGAAGTCCGTTTCCCGCGTATAACGGCGTGGGTCCGAATTTAATCCAAGCGTACCGCACCCGATCCGGATCGCTAACGCGATCCGATTGTAAGACCACCGATGCGCCGTCAATACGCGCCTTTGCCGGATAATACACTCCGTCATCTCCTGCGATTTCAAAACCGGTAAGGTCGCCCAGCGAGACTAAACCGCTTTCCGCGTGATCGAAATACAACGCGAGCGTGGCGCCATTCCGCCGGGCCCATGAAAAAACAGGTCCGCTGTCTTCGATATTTTTACCGTACACTTTTTTCAGAGCTTGTAAGGCAAGTCTAAACCCTACGGTTTGTTTGTCAAGGGGATGAATATTATCGAATTCCCCGCGATCAATAATAACCGCCATACCGGTATTCGCGATGCCGACCGATGCGCGATACTGATTTTCCCGCAAAACACACCAGTTTTTAACCGGCTGTCCGGCTTCAACTTCTTCCCGGGAAGCGTACATCGGCAACTGCACAAACAAAAAAGGTAAAGTATCGTCTTTCCAATCAACCCGCCATTGATCGATTAGATAATACATCATCTCGTAATAATCAGCCGCTCGCGGATCATCTTCTTCTCCTTGATAATACAAAAAACCTTTTATGGTATATGGGGCTACCCGTTTGATCATCGCGTGATATAAATTTCCTGGACGATAGGGACTCTTTTTTCCCGCGGGCTGGGGCCAAGGACAAAGTCCGCATTCTTTATTTAAAGTTTCCCACGAAGCATCTGGTTCTTTTTCGCGCCATAAACGGACGCGCTCATCCCACGCCCGCCACGCTGAAAAATACGTTTCCATTTCCGCGTCATATTGAGCGTCGGTTTTATCGCCCATAAGAGCGGTGTAATCGTCTAAATACCGCTGTCCCGCGCCGCTTCGGGCAAGCTGTTTTTCGCTCATCCACGCGCTGATAGATGTTCCCCCCCAAGAACAGTTAATAATGCCGATGGGAATATGCGTTTCCCGGTGAATATGCCAGGCGAAAAAATAAGCTGCCGCGCTTAACGCTCCCGCTGTTTCCGGATCGCATACCCGCCAGCAACACTGTTTTTCTTCACGCGCAAACGTCTCATCAACAAACGCTCGTTTTACCGGTTGATAAAACCGTATCTCCGGATTCCCGCATCGCGCTAATTCCGACTCGCCGTTTAGACAGTTCCGCAGTTCAAGTTCCATATTACTTTGCCCGCCGGCAAACCAAACATCCCCGGTCAGCACGTCATCAAAACGCAGGCTTTCGGTTTCATCGCGTACCGTAATCGCAGCTCTAAGCCCAGCGGGAAGAGGAGGCAAGGTAAAACGCCATTGTTCGTTTTTTATAACGCAGGTTAAAGCGATCTCCCGATTTCCGCTTTCCCACAAAAGATGTACTTTCGTTCCCTCCGTTCCCGTTCCCCAGATCGAAACAGGCTTTTCCCGTTGTAAAATCATACGGCTTGAAAAAATCGGCTCGGCGCGCAATCGTTTTTCAATCATATTTTTTCTCCTTCACTCAAACGTAATCCCGGCGGTTTCCGCGACGGCAACCGCTTTAATATCATCGTAATACAGCGTCGATTGAACGTTCCACGGCGTGCGTGAATCTTGGGGAATCGTATTTACCCACAGTCCCAAGCCGGTAATATTTTCTTTTTTGAACGCTCCCTTTTGTTTGCCCTTAAAAACACTAAATGGGATGGTTATTCGTTTCGCGTCCGTTGTTTTGGCGAAATCAGTAAGAAACGCTTCAAAATCCTCCGCGCCGGATTTGAGCTGAATAACTATCTTTTGCCCTTTTCCATCTGGTTTAAGCCATAATTGCAGGGCGTTGTATTTTGACCAGTCCGCGGCGTAATTCGCGGTAATTCCCGTCCAGCCTTCGCCGCCCGGCTCCGCGCTGATCGCGTACCCAAAACGCATTCCATAGGATCCGCTTTGTTTTTCCGTTCCGGTTAAGGTAAAGTTGTTTGAACATCCCGCGCCGGAATTCGCCGTCCAAACAGCGCGTAAAAGCGAATTATCTCCCAGATACCATTCAAAATCATCGGCGATGTTAGGCGCGGATCGAACGGGTTTTTCTCCAAAATACACAGATAGGAACGCTATCGTTTTGTTTCCCGCTTTTAAGGATATATTCCCTCCGCTTGCGCCAAAACCCGCTATCTGGGCGTCCGTAAGCTCCGCGGAATACCACGAGGCGTTCCGTCCGTCTTGCGCCGCGGGAAGCGTAATCTCTGCGCCTCGGCCGTTGGAAACCACAAACGATACCGTCCCCCCGGGATTTTTCACGCTGGCCAGCAGGGTCAGTCCTGATTTCAAAAAAACGCCTCCCGCAGGCGAAAGTAAATACCCGGTCTCATTAAAACCCCGCACAGAAGGAGATGCGGTAAAAGCGGCAAGGTTAGTTCCATTCGCGAAAATCGATTTCGGATTATTGTAAAAATCAATAAAGGGATCGACTAAAGGATGTCCCCGATCTGGAGCGGTTTTGTAGGGCATATAATAATTGGTTCCTCCGGCGAAATCCGCCCATACCAAAAAATACGCCATATTAGACGGCGCAACCGCGTCTAACACTTCGGTAAACCAGTCAGGACGTTTGCCGTCAGCGAGAGGAATATGTCCGTCAAGAATCTGCATTCCCGTTTCGGATACCGCTGAAACTTTGCCGCGCTTTTGCGCGATTTGATCGACCAATTTAATCGTCGCAGTAAAAGTATCTATCCAATTATCTTGTTCTCGCGCGTTATCGTGATACATATCAAAAGCGATAACATCAATAAACGCGTCTCCCGGATACCGACTTTCATATTCTTCAACACTGGAAAACGGACCGTTCGGGGAATACACATACAAAAAATTATGCACATTTTTTATATCCCGCAAATACTCAACTGTATAGCGGAACACATTTTTATATCCTTCTTCACTCGAACTGGACGCGCCCCACCAAAACCAACTGCCGTTATTTTCATGAAAGGGTCGAAACAATACCGGCACGCCTTCCGCTTCCAGTTGTTTAGCGAAATCCGCGATGATGTCTAAATACGCGGTAAATACCTCGTTTAAGTCCCCTTCAGGCAGAATTCGCCGCATACCATCTCCTCCGAGATTTCCGACGGTATAACCTGAAAAATCCCAAGTCTTTCCTTTTTTGGGTTTGTTTTTTACTTCGTCGAAATTGGGCATATGGCAAGAAAGGCTGATAATCGCGCCTTCTTTCGCCGCGTCGACGCAGAGCTTCGCGCTGCCTCGCACAGGATCGCTTTCGGGATTTTTGAGAATCCCAGGATATTCATCTCCGATAAGAGACAGCGAATCAAGGCCGACGATGCCGGCAAGCGAGCCGGTCATATCTTTCGTATCCGAGTTCGACGCGCCTTTATAAAAAGCACCCCGTTTGTGATGGACGTCGTTTTGATGTCCGAAGATTACAGAGTTTGTTTTGCCGACCCCGGCAAGATACGCGTACAGATGAACGGCTTCAGGCGCGGCGCGGCCATCAACCAGATTGACGCTTGAAACAGAGCTTAACTTTGTAATTCGGCTTCCTTTGCCGGGCTTTTTCGTGATTTTTACATCCCCGGCTTCAGCTCTGACAAAGCGAAGATTATCAATAAAAACCGCGCCCTTGTAATCAGTATTACTGCCGATGATACTAAAGGTAAATCCGGAAATTCTTTCCGCCGGAGGCGGAAAAGAAAGTATCACTGTCGTTTTTACTAATCCTTGATTCAACGTTTCACCTTCGTCGGGAATAGTAACGCTGGCGTCTAAACCTCCGGGTGAAAAAATCTTTGCTTTAAAATTACCTTTACTGCGCAAAGCAGGAATATAATAAAAATCAAATCTCGCTTCAATAAAATCTTCTGGATCAAAGGGCGGCTGAATCACTGTTTTAATTTTTGGTTCGCTCCACTCATTTTGGTTTTGGGGAACAGAAAAATCGAGTTCCATCTTGAGCGCGCCGCTTCCTACCGTCTCCGAATCGTGAGATAATGTGACCGATCCGGTATACTGCCAAAATTCCCGCTCCTCCGCTGTCCACTCCCGAACACTCTCCGGGCTGTCAAAGGTCCATAACTTTACGGCCTCAGCCTCTTTGACGGGGCTGGTGGTTCCACAGGCAACGGCACTCAGTCCAATCAGGGAATAGAGTAATATCTGCCTATATTTCATAGCTATCTTCCTTGCTATTAAAATTACTTAATGCGTTAGGTAACCATAGCATATCTCATGTACCTTGTCAAATTATTTTTTCTAAATTTGCTTTTTTTAGAAATTTTTTGTTGACATATTGTACTAGGTCATATATATTGTATTATATACCTAATACAAATGACGGTAAAAAGCATACATTTTCTTGCTATAAAAGGAGGTTCGGTATGACGGTAGTAAAAGCGGT
>JAIRPY010000121.1 GCA_031256905.1 Spirochaetaceae bacterium | reverse complement strand
AACGGAAATGGCACGGTTACTTCCAGCCGCAACTCTGGTTCAATGCAAAAACGATAATTTCGGAAAAAAAACGGCATACCGATTCCTAAACCAAGCATCGGTTCCTGGAGATCTCCTTGATCTTCTATGGTGAGGTGGGATACATAAATGATGGGTCTGCCGCCGATAACATCCTCGGCCTCCGCTTTGTCAGGAAGGGCCAGACCGATTAAGAGAAAAATTATCGGGGCATATTTTTGCATGGGTTTTATTCGGCGTAGAGGCGGTCGTAGAAACGTACTCGCGGATTATTGGGGTCGAAAGATTGGGCCTGCCGGTAGTAATATCCGGCGCGCCGGGCATCGCCTTGTTTGCGGTATATTTCGAGGATTGCCAGGAGGGCGTCGATATTTTGGGGGTCTTCGAAGAGACTCGACCGCAAATCCTGTAAAGTTTTATCTTCGTCTTGTCTGAGCTGGCTTCGGAGGTAGTAGTATTGGCCCTTTAGGGTTCCGCCTTTGAGGGATGGCAGGCGGTTTTCGATAATCTCTTCTGCTTCCCGATATTTCCCTAGGGCGATGAGTCCGGCGGTATAGGCTATATGGCCTTCTTCATATTCGGGATACCGGGCCTGGAGTTGCTGAGCGTAATCTAGGGCCCTTTCTTTATTGCCGAGACCCTGTTCGACCCTGTAGGCTTTCATGAGGTAGGTCGCGGTTTCCTGGAGCCGGGGCAGGTAGGTTTTGGCTTCGGTCCAGGCTTCTCGGCGGGCGGCGTCTTGAAAGGCTATATCGAAAACCTCGGCGGGGGGGTTGGGTTTTTTGAGGAGGTCTTCGAGGAAGGATCGGCCCTCGGCCTGTTCTTCGAGGCGGGGAGAGGCGAGCAGAAGGCCCGCGGCGTAGAGGGGGACTTCATCGCCGGGGTTAGGGCGGTTCAGGAGGGAGCGCAGATACGTCAGGGCGGCGTCTGCATTGTGATAGCCTTCGGCCTGAATTCGGGCCCGCAGAAAGAGGTATTGGGGGTTATTGGTATCGAGAGCCCCATACTGATCGAGGACCGATCCGGCTTTGAGGAATTGTTTTTGTTCCGCCAACGTCTGGGCCAGCATGAGCAGGAAGGGGCCCTCTCTTGGGTTTTGCTGGAGGATTTCGCTGATTGAAGATTCCGCTCGGGACCATTCTTTCGCCTGATAATAGGCCCTGGCGAGGTCTCGTTTAACCGGCAGGAGGTCCGGAAATTGCAGGGTCAGGTCCTGGAGGATTCGGAGGGCCTGCTTTGATTCTCCCAGCTGATTCAGAACCCGGGCCAGGCCCAGGGCGGCCGGGTAACATTCCTCGGAAAGTTCCCAGGCCTGCCGAAACATTTCCGCCCCTTCCTCAGAAGGGCCGATTCGTTCATAAGCGAGACCCATAAAATACGGTGCTATCGGAGATTCCGGATTGAGCTCCCGGGCCTGCCTGAGATGGGGCAGAGCCTCGGCAAAATCCTGGGGATTTGAACTTTGCAGTAAGCTCAAAAAGGGCAAAACGTACTCCAGATAATCTTGAGAACCGGCCTGGGGAAGGACATATCGTCCCAAGGCGGCTTCTTGCAGGATCTTGGCGTATCGATAAGTCTGGGGAAGGTCGGCGATTTTGGTTGAAACCCGGGCGCCGGAGTTGGGATAGACCTTTTGGGTCAGGGTTGTAATAACTCCGGCCATCACCCGGCCGAAATCGCTTGTTCCCAGCCCCCGATCCCGAATCAGATTCAGGCCTGTTTGAAGGGACGAGGGAGTTCCCATTTCTGCGGAACGGCGGATTTCCTCGGCCGCTCCGCCTTCGGAGGTCCGGAACCGCTTTTCCGTCTCGGCCGGCGCCGCAAGGCTAATCGGAGTTTCTCTAAAGGTCCCGCATCCTAAAATTATCAACCCCAGGGCAAGGAGGCCCGCAAATTCGTTTCTCATCGTTGTATTATATATAGCATCTTTTTTTGAAAAAGCTTCCTCATTAGGATAAAATTTCCCCCGGCCGGCAAGTCTAGCTTGCCGGGTTTCTCTTAAAAGCTAAATCGGCCTGCTTTTTTGGGAATTCAATTCTCTTTAAACCTAAATCGGCCTGCTTTTTTGGGAATGTAATCCCTTTAGAACCTAAATCGGTCTGCTTTTTCGGGAATTAAATTCCCTTTAAACCTAAATCGGCCTGCTTTTTGGGGAATTCAATTCCCTTTGGAACCTAAATCGGCCTGCTTTTTCGGGAATGTAATTCCCTTTAGAACCTAATTCGGCCTGCTTTTTCGGGAATATAATTCCCTTTAAACCTAAATCGGCCTGCTTTTTCGGGAATTGAATTCCCTTAAAAGCTAATTGAGTTTCATCTCTGCGATTTCCAGGTCCCGAGGGCGGGGCTGGCGGGTTAAACCGGCGCGAATCAGAGCCAGACATCGAGGGTCTGGCCCTAGACAGAGAGAATTTTCGGCGGCGGTTACGCCAGAGGTTCCGGGCGCCGGCAGGAAGAGGTGAGTTCGTAATACTTCCCCGAGGCGGAAGCCTCGTGAATACCCTGCATGACTTCCAGCACATGGAAGGTCAACTCCCCGGAAGCCCGATGCGGGCGGTTTTCGTCGATTCCTTCAGCCATGTCGGTTAGGCCTAGGCCTCGGCTGTTTTCGGAATAGGCCTTCAGCAGAGGGATTTCCGACCAGGTTTCCGATCTGCCTCGGCGCACAAAGACAGGGCCCCCGAAGGTATTGGGGTCCGGCACCCGGAGAGTGCCTTCGGTGCCGTAAATCTCGATGAACGGCAGAGTATGGGAATATACATCAAAGCTGGTGATGATGGTTCCTACCGCGCCGCCGGCGAAATCTAAAACCCCGGCGATGTGAGTCGGTACTTCCACATCGATGCTCGTACCATTGAGGGGTTCGCTGGTGATACTTCGGGTTTTGAAACTCTGTTTGGCGGAGCCGGAAACTCGGGTAATCGGTCCCAGAAGACTGACCAGCCCGGTAAGGTAATAGGGACCCATATCGAACATAGGCCCCCCGCCGGTTTTGTAATAAAATTCCGGGCTGGGATGCCAATGTTCATGCCCGTGGTTCAGCATGAAGGCCACAGCCCCGATGGGCTGGCCTATCCATTGGTCGTCGATGAGTTTTCGGCAGGTTTGGATTCCGGCGCCGAGAAAGGTATCCGGCGCGCCGCCGATCCGCAGGTTTTTCGACGCCCCGAGGCGGAGCAGTTCCGCCGCTTCTTCGGGTTTGACGCAGAGGGGTTTTTCGTTATACACGTGTTTTCCCGCTTTGAGGGCGTCCACAGCTACCCCATGGTGAAATTGGGGTTGGGTGATGTTGAGAACCACATCGACTTCCGGGCTGTTGAGGAGGTCTTCGGTGCGTTTGAAGTGAGTTATGCGGTACTTTTCTGCGGCTTGAGCCGCTTTTTCGTGAATAAGATCGGTTATGCCCCTAAGGATGACTCGTTTGCCGAACATACCGGTTAAGTTTTGCAGGTATATTCCGCTTATGGCGCCGGCGCCGACAATACCTATTTTTTTCATGGTTAGTACATTCCTTTATCGGTTTTGAATTCATCTGCCGAGAGGCCCTGTTCCCGGGCGATTCGTTTACCCTCCGCGGCCCAGAGAAGGCCTCGTTTCATGAGTTCCCAAGCTTCTGGAATATCAAACACGTCGTTATGATGCCCCAAAGCGTTGTAAAATACCCGGCCATGTCCCCACTTACGGGTCCATATTTGGGGTACATCGACTTCGCCGTTAGCCGAGTGATACCACCGTACCGTCGGAAACCGGGTCGTGGCCAGCACTTCGTTGGCCGGATCGACATGGAGATAATACTGTTCGCTGGATACATCGAAATCCGGTATTCCCTGGGCGATGGGATGGGATTTGTTGACGATGGTGATTCGGTACTTGGTCCCGTCCCCGCCGGGGTGGGAAACCCAGTTCGCCCCGGTCAGGAATTGGTATTCGACGCTGGTGCGGAAGGCGTCGCACATACCCCCATGGCAACCGGCAACGCCCAAGCCGGAACCGGCGGCCTCCAGGAGGGGTTCGAAGAAGCCGTATCCCAAGGCTTCGCTACCCATCGTCCAGACCGGCACGAATAGGTCTAGTTCCATAAGCCGTTCTTTATCTTGGAGGACCTGGATGGACTCCGATACGGTAACCTCGATTCCTTCGGCTTCAAGGAAATTTTTAAACCGGGCGGTGATAAGTTTCGGTTCATGGCCGTCCCAGCCTCCGCAGAGAATCAACGCGTTTCGTTTCATGACCCAATAGTACCCCGGCGGTTTTTTTTTGTCTAGCCAGACAAGGGTATCCGATTTATGATACCCTCGTTTTGGAGGTTTGTTATGGATGAAATATACGTCGGCGTGTGGTCTGTGGCGCCGCCGTTTGTCGCTATTGCGTTATCCCTTATCACGAAGGAGGTGATTTTTTCGCTGATCATCGGGATTATGTCCGGGGCCTTGATTTACAGTATGTTCAGCGGCTTGGGAATCCTCGGAGTGGTTACGGTTACCATCGATACGATGATTGGAAGTCTGGCGAAAACGGATAACGCCGCGATGGTGGTGTTTTTGGCGCTTCTCGGGGCCCTGGTTGCCCTGGTTACCCGGGCAGGAGGGTCGAACGCCTACGGATTTTGGGCCGCCCGAATCATCAAGTCCCGGCAGAGCGCAGGACTGCTTACGGCGTTGCTGGGGATGCTCATCTTTATTGACGATTATTTCAACTGCCTTACGGTTGGAACGGTTATGCGGCCTGTGACGGATCGGCATCGCATTTCCCGGGAGAAGCTGGCGTATCTCATTGACGCTACGGCCGCGCCGATTTGCGTGATTGCCCCGATTTCGTCTTGGGCGGCGTCGGTGATTTCGTATTACCCCACCGAAACCGGAGTTACCGGAATGCAAGCCTTTGTGGGTTCGATTCCGATGAATCTATACGCGGTTTTGACGATTTTTATGGTGTTGTGGCTGGGGTCCCGGAAAAACGGCGATTACGGTCCCATGGCGGAGGCCCAACGGCGGGCAGAGGAATCCGGAGAACTCCCGGGGGCTCAGCTCCGGGACGCCGCCGCAAAAAGCGAAATCGATGCCCTTTCGGTCTCCGAAAAGGGCAAAGTCCGGGATTTGATCATCCCGGTGGTGTTTCTCGTGCTGTTTTCCATCCTGGCGATGCTCTGGTACGGAGGCTATTGGGACGGAAGCGGCAAAAGCTTGTTCGAGGCTTTCGGAGATACCTCGGCGGGTTTTGCCCTGGCTCTGGGAGGATTCGGCGCGCTGATCGTAGCCTTCTTTCTGTTTGTGCCCCGGGGTCTCATCTGCTTTTCGGAATTTTTCAAGAGCATAGGCGCGGGCATCAAGTCGATGACATCGGCTATAATCATCCTCACCTTGGCGTGGACCATCAGCGGCATCTGCCGGGATATGCTTTTTACAGGAAAATACGTGGCGGCCCTGGTTGAGGCCTCGACGATGCCCGTCGCGCTGATTCCGGCGATTATGTTCGTCATCGCCGGCGCGCTTTCCTTTTCGACAGGCACCGCTTGGGGGACCTTCGGCATCCTCATTCCTATTACTATAGCTATCTGTGATATAGCCGCGCCGCATCTGTCGATTATCTCGCTGTCTGCGGTTATGTCCGGCTCGGTCTTTGGGGATCATTGTTCCCCGATTTCGGACACCACGATTCTCTCATCCACCGGAGCCCAATGCAATCATATAGACCATGTGGCAACCCAGATTCCTTACGCGTTCACCGTGGCGGGAGTGTGCGTGGGAGGTTATCTTTTTGCGGGCCTCCTCGCGGGGCGGAACATGACCCTCACTACGATCCTCACCTTGCCGTTATGCGCCGTAGTACTGATGATTCTGCTTATCATTCTGCCGAAAGTCATCAAACCCGGAGATATTACACCAGCCCGCCGTTCACCGAAATGACTTGTCTTGTGATGTACGCCGCGGCTTCCGAGAGTAAAAATACCGCGAGGGCCGCGACTTCTTCGGGCCTGCCGATCCGTCCCAGAGGGATAGCCGGCAATATTTTATCGAGGGCCGCGGTTTCGATCATGCCGGTTTCGATAATCCCGGGGGCAATGCAGTTTACGGTAATCGACCGGCTTGCGAGTTCCAAGGATAAAGCTTTTGCCGCGCCGATGAGCCCCGCTTTGGACGCGCTGTAATTTACCTGTCCCCGATTACCGATAAGCCCCGCCGCAGAAGACAGGACAATAATCCGTCCCCGTTTTTTACGGCAAAGGGGCATAATAAGCGGCTGGAGAACGTTGTAAAATCCGCCAAGGTTGGCGTCAAGTACGGAGTCCCATTGCTCCCCGGTGAGGCCGGGAAACGCGGCATCTGCGGCGATGCCTGCATTCAACACAATGCCCCAGAGGGGCCCATGGGATTCGGCGTAAGCAGTAAGTTTTTCCCGGCACTCTGCCCGGTCCGCCGTGTCGAATTGCAGAACTTCGACGGGCCGCGATTTCGCCCCCAGGGATTCCGCCAGCTCTTCCGCGGATCTTCGGCTTTTGTTGTAATGGACGACCACGGCGTAGCCGGCCTCGGAAACCGCTTCCGCGATAGCTCGGCCTATACCTCGGCTTGCGCCGGTAATCAGCACGCTTTTCTTTTCATCCTTCATTTCATTCTTCATTTCATTCTTCTTTTCATCCTTCATTTTTGTTCCTTGGGCAGTACCGCTTCCGGGTTTTGAGAATCACTTTCCAGGACGGTAAGTTTCGCTTCCATGGCCTTGCCGTCTTCAAGAAAAATTTCGCCGGTGAAGGCGATGACATTACCGTCTCGAGCGTCTTCCCGCACATGAATCCGAACGGTTTTGCCGGCCGGCAGAATTGGACGGTCTATCCGGAGATTTGACACGGTTAAGATGACTCCGAGTTTCGGCTGTTCGGCCTTGGTTTGCCGGCATAAGCCTGACAGAGCCGATACGCTTTGCGCCATAAACTCAAACCCCACCCAAGCCGGTACGCCCCGAAGAACCGGATCGTAAAAAAGACAGTCCTCGGCGATGTCGCATTCCGCAGTGAGGGTACGGCCGGCGCAGTCCCAGGCCGTCGCCCGGCTGAGTAAGCACATCTTCCCCTTATGCGGCATAAAGGACTCCAACGCTTGTTTTTCCATAACGTATCATAGCGTCTTTTTTGATTTTTTTGAATATTTTCTAGCAGATTTGGGTCTGGCCCTTAGGGCCAGACCCAAAAAATCTCAAGGGAATTTTGCCTGCCGGTTTCCCAAAAAGTTGTAACTATTTAGGCTGAAAAAAATTTTTGTATATAAGCCGGCCCGATTTAAGGATTGACAGGGCCTTAAATTTTTCTTATGATTTGGAAAGAAGTAAACTATACTGCTTTCCAAGGGTTTTCGGTTCTATTTTTAGGAGTGTTTATATGAATCTTACAAAGAAACTTTCTTCAAAAAACTTTTTCATTTTTAATCTGGTGTTGCTGGGAGTTATTTTCGGTTTTTCTCTTGCATTTCTCTCTTTTTCGTGTTCCACGTCCCAGGCTAAGAAGACGGCTAGAGCGGAAGAGAATCCGATAATTATCCCGGAAAACGCTTTGTCTGTTGCGGAGGGGCTTCAGACGGCTTTCAGCGCGGCGGCGAATAAAATCCTGCCTTCCGTGGTGGAACTGAAGACGGTTTCTACAAAACGTCAGCAGAACACCAACAGTCCCTGGGATTTTTTCTTTGGTCCCCGTCAAAATGAGGATGGACAGGATCGGGAATACCGGTCCCAGGGGCTTGGGTCGGGCATTATCGTCCGGCAGAGCAAGGACCTCTATTACGTCCTGACCAACTACCACGTAGTAGGGGACGTCAATGAAATTGTCGTGGTCGATAATAACGGCAAAGAATTTCCCGCGGAACTTATCGGCAAAGACGACCGCAAGGACCTGGCGATGGTTTCGTTCAAAAGCCCTGAAGCCTATCCCCTGGCGGTTTTGGCGGATTCGGATGCGGTTAAGGTCGGAGATTGGACCATTGCGGTGGGCAACCCTCTGGGTTTTATGTCCTCTGTGACGATGGGCATCGTGAGTGCCGTCGGCCGGACTCCGGTTGGGGGCGGTCCTGGAAACAACATCAACGACTTCATCCAAACCGACGCGTCCATCAATCAAGGTAATTCCGGCGGGGCTTTGGTGAATATCCGCGGAGAAGTCATTGGAATCAACACCTGGATTGCCACTAACGGTTCGGTAGGCGGCTCTATCGGACTGGGTTTTGCGATTCCCATTAACAACGCCAAACGTTCTATAAACGAGTTCATCACCTCCGGGTCTATCAGTTACGGCTGGCTTGGGGTTTCCCTCATCGACCCGGATCGGGACACGAGGCGGGGGTTAGGCATCGAGGGAAAACAGGGCGCCTTAGCCGCGCAGGTGTTTTTGGGATCCCCGGCAGATAAGGGGGGAATCCGCCCGGGAGATTTCATCACCCAGGTGAACGGCAAAGAAGTTCGGGGGATGAATCCTTTGACCCTCATGGTTGGTGACCTTAAACCCGGGGATCGGGCGAAATTCACCGTGATTCGGGATGGGGTATCCAAAGATTTCGACGTCCGCATCGAAAGCAGAACCGATACCGTGGCCGCAGATAATAAAAAGCTATGGCCCGGGGTTCATGTTGCGGTTCTGTCGGACGCGCTGAGAGAGGCCCTGAAGCTCGATAAAGCCTCGGATAATGGCATCTATGTGACCCAGCTTATTGCGGAGACTCCGGCCGCGATTATCGGCCTTCAGCGGGGGGATCAAATTACCGGCATCAACGGCGAATCGATTAAGGACATCGCCGGTTTTTACAAGCTCCTGCGGGAAAAAACTGACAAAGAATTGTGGTTTAACATCGTCCGGGGAACCGCCGCCCTGGAAACCTTGAAGTTCAAACGCTGAGATTAAAGGCGCATTTTAGGCGAGAGCCTTTTTTCGGGGGCCTTTGAGAGCGGCTTTCACGCACAACAGGGGCCCTGAAAATATTACCTAAGGAAATTATCGGTATGAAAACAATATTTACAGGTCTTGTTCTCAGTGTCAGCATAGTATTGAGCTGTTATGCTCAGGCTGGAGGCACTGTAGCATCGCCTACTACATCATCTAACCCAAGAGCTGTAAGAAATCCTACAGAACCAAATCAACCTCTTACGCCCCAAAGTCCAGTTAACGGACAGAACCAAATCGCCATGCCAATAATAAACGTGAAATATATTCCGGTAAAAAGTTTCAACAACGCAAATTTGATAGTATTAACGAATATCCAAGATTTTTCGATGCTGATAACGGACCATAATATTGTTCATGTTTTTTATAATGACAGTACGTTTTTCATCCAGTCTTCAACCCTTACGGTTCCTGTTTCTATTGCTTCAAACGGCTATAAAAGTATAGCCGATTATCAGAAAGGAAATCAAACAGGCTATACAAACGGGGCGTCATATTATTATGCGGTGGAGCATGACTTACATTCTCAAGACGAAGTAAATTATTTTAAGCAGGAAAAATTTTTCTCTTCAAACGATTATAGACAGGCCCAGACTGAAGGTTTTGTAAAATCTGGATCGAATAACCGAATTACAAGAATTACCGGCATAATAAAAAAATCAGATTTGGAAAAGAATATTTATTTTGCCAATGCGATTATATATTTGATGTTTTATCAGCAAACAGATTTGGTAAAAAGTTTTCTGGAAAATAAAGACGCCGTAGCTTTAACTCTGCCATTTGCTGGAATGTCGAATAGGAATTATTATATGACCAATAATTCTAATATAATAGTTGAATTTAAAACAGGATACTATTATATTAACCTTGATATAAGCAGTTTGGGCGTAAATAAAGACGCTGTTTTTTATTATGCTTGTAAATTTGCCCAGTATGTAAATTATACTGATTATCTGTCAAAGTATGTAATCAACAATCAATTTACCATAAAAAACAGCGATTCTCTTGCGAGAAATGATTTAAAATACGTCACATATCAAGACTGTCTGCATGATATAAACGCATTGCTTGGAAGATCAAGATAAATCTTGTCTGCCTCATTCAGCGATTTTTAGGGGCGGCGTTCCTAGACCGCCCTAAATCAGTTTGTGATCTTTTGCCGCAAAGGTAAGGGTGCTGTTCCAATAATGAACATTGAGAAAGGTCCGTTTTGTTTCCGGGTCGTCGATGCGGTTGGCTCTGCGCTGAAGCCGCCGAAAGGCCATACTTACTGCGGTATTGCGGTCGATTTCAGAGGCGTTGGATTCCAAGAGCATCCGGTAATACACATAAAAGTGAAACACATCATTCGGGTCCGAATCCGGGAGCAGAGAATCCCGGGTAAACCGTTGCATTTGCTTTATGGCCTGTTCCCGTTCTTCCCGTTGCGCCGGAATCCGGCACAGGGCCAGGGATCGATACGCAAAGACCATCCGTTCCCGCAAATCCCGGTGAGACAGGAGTAACAGCTCTCCCTGAGAAAATCCGCTACGCCAATCGGGCCGTTCGGTATACTGGAACTGTTCTTCAGGAAATTCCTGCGCCGGTTGTTGGCTTAAATCAAGGGTTTTTTGGTAATTTCCGGTCATATAGGACGCCTCGATGGCGAAGAGGGACCCGTCATATCCCGAAACCCCCGGGGCTTTTGGGTTTTGCGCGCCGGTGTACACCAAGGACCGGTATATCCACGCTGACAGCACCCGATCCATATCCTCCGATGCGGCTCCGGCGGGATGCTTTTGGAGGTCCGTGAACAGCGTTAGGGCCTCCTGATAATAGCCAATCTCAAATTTCAGCTTTCCCCGCAAAAACCGAGCCTTATCGGTCCAGCTCAGGCGCATAGCTTCCCGGGAGGCCTGCTCGGCTTTCAGGGCCAGCTGTTCGGCTTTGGAAAGATTCCCAAAGAGAAACTGCGCGGTGGCCGCGTAATAAGCCGCCACACCTAATTCATCAATCTGATTCGATTTTTCAGCGTTGTCAACCGCAAAAGACACATAATCCAACGAATCATCAACCTGCTGTTTTGAAAGATTCACCAACGCAAAGAGCCGATAAATGTGGGCGATACCCTGCTTTTGAGACTGCCCTATCAGCATGGCTTCTTTTACTACTTCGAGGGCGGTTTCGACATTTTTCAGACCGAGGTAATAGCCGGCAAGGTTGGCAAGAATCTGAATCTTATAGCCTGAAAAAAATTCGCCTATTGGCGGAGGGTCTTTGAAAGCTTCCAGAATGGCTTTTTCATCGCCATGCATGAGAGCCTTGAGGGTGAGAAAGATGTAGCTCATAGCGGGACCTTTATCTTCCCCCACAACTGCATCGAAGCGGTTCATAGCGACCGCTTCTTGTATTTCCTGAAAGGTCCCGTTGATGACATCCCCGGCCACCGCTTCCAAAATCAGCTTGTCCCCGCCTCGTTCTCCCAACTCCGCAAGAATTTCGAGGAGACTGAAACAGGGCCGCAATTTTCCGGAAAAAATCCAGGCCAACAGGCGGTTTCGCACGAAATGCCGAATCCGGTCCTTCCTATCTCCCAAGTTTTTTTCCGCCAAGACCGGGAAATCCGGAATCCGAGGCGCCGGGTCCTCCACATAATCGATGACTCCCAATTCGCTCAAAATGGCGAAAGCCCGAAACATCATGGTAGACTTCCGCTCTTCTTCTTCAAAAAGCTGGGGAAAAAGAAAACCCGGAAAATAACGCCCCAAGAGGCTCGCAGAATAAGCCACCTCCCAAAGGTCCCGGGACATATCCGGGAACTGCCGGACCGGACACTCTTCCGGGGTGAATTTTATAATCCGAGGGAAGATACTTTTCCAGCCTAAAAGTTGGGCTTCAATATCAGCCGTATCGGTAAACGCCACGCCTTCCAGATCCGTCGGCCGAGGCGCGGATTGATACGAACACGTTCCGTAAACCAGCAGTTCCGTCTTATGATTCTTCAAAACCTCCAAACATACCCGCATAGACCCGGGGTCCGCGCAGTGGATTCGTTCTATAATAAGAATCGGGATACTCTGACGTTTTTTCATGGCGAATCGGTAGGCCGTCAAGATTTTGTGAAAAAATACCCGCACAGTCTGCATGAGGTAGTCCGAATATTCCCGCATCAGCCGTTCCCGAAACAGGTTCGCCCCGAGGCGGTCCAATTCCTCCAGAGTCTCCGGAGGGGCGTCCTCCCCAAGAAAAGCCCGAATCTTCGGCGTCAAAAGGTCCGCAAAATACCCGATGCCGCCCCGAGAACCAAACCGGAGAACCAACGGCGGATGCTCCCCCAAAGTTTCCGCGCAAAAATGGTACACCCCGTCCCGCTTTCCGGTAAAGGCCGGACTCAACAAAACCGCATTCCGGTGGGACCCGTAACAGATCAGGCGCAGGATCTTCTCCCGAAAGGGAAACCGCTCTTTGCTGTTTTCCCCGGCGTTTGGAGTGAAGGTCTTTAAAATCCGCAATCGCGCGTAGCCCCGGATAAGGGAACTTTCGGTAACTCCAATCTCCTCGCCATGGACCGAAATCGGGGTGTCAGTCTCCGGAATTTTTTCTTCAATTCCGATGTACGGACTAAGCTGAACCTGCACCGACGGCGCGCACCAGATGCCGGTCCCGCCGGTTCTCGATGCAAGGTTGCTACATAACGGGGTTATCTCGTAATCCGCCAAATCCCGGCTGATTACCAACGCGTAACCGTAGAGTTCAGGTTCAGCCTCGTCGAGGCGTTCCTGAATCCGCTCCAGGACCGAAATAATACTCAGCCAAATGCCCAACGATTGCTCGTTGAAGGCCCCGGTAATAATCCGATGTTTGTTGTCGAGTTTGCCCCCGGCGGTTTCGATGATTTTCGTAATCGATTTTTCCAAAACCCGCATCAAATCAGGACGGGTCCGGCGGAGTTGGGTTCTAAACCGCAAAAAAAACAAAAGCTGTATCATACCAATAGCGCATCCAAATCCAATTCTCCCGCGGAACAGGGTACGGATAGACCCCAGTTTTCCAGCGTTTCCGGGTGCACTTCTCCAAAAACTCCAACGGCCCTACCCGTATACCGGATTTCCGCCGCCCGCCCGGAGATAAATCGAGAATCCTTCGATTCTTCCAGGGTATACTCTTTCGATAGATAGTAAAACAACGATTGCAAATGCCCCGCGATGGTGTTGAACGTGGCGTCCCGGTCCGCGGTGAGGAATCCCGCGTATTGCCGGGTGCGGGTCCCCGTAATTTCCGCCGGGTCCCGGTACGCGACTTTACCGACCTCGAAAATCCGGTGAGGATATGCAGAATGCCCCGATGCGGATTCGCTCATCAAAAGCGAGGCCAGCGTACTATCCCGCAGATACTCGTAATTTTCAGTCATGGGATTGGCGATGCGGATGAGGCCCTCCCCGGAACTCCGCATCTTATCCGCCAAGTTTTTCCGGGACCCCAGGTAATTGTAAATCATCTCCTGATACCCCATACCGATAAAAATATCCTTCACCCGGCGGCTGAAAAGAGTAATCGGCCGGAGCCGCCCGATAGTAAAATCCCTCGGGCGCAACGGCGCAAAAGCCCCAAGCCCCCGGCCAATCATGACATCCTCGACCACATCCGCGGCATGGAGGAAATCGTTCCGGTACTCCGGAGGATATACCGTAACCCCATCGGTTTCCTGGTCCGACCCGGACTCCGCGGACCGGCTTGCCTCGGCGAGAACCCCCATTCGCGCCAAGGCATCGACGCATACATCCGCCTCGAGCTTCTCTCCCAAAAACGTTTCGATCCGCTCCAGGGAACAAAAAACCGGTTTCTGAAAGTAATAGGGAGTCGTCACCTTCCGCCCAAAAGGCGTGTCATAGGCATACTCAACCTCCACCGGTTCTATCGCGTAGCCCTGATCCGCCAAATCGCAGGCCGCAATAGACGCCCCCAGGAGAACCGACGGCATATCGGCGCCGGTAATTTCCACAAAAAGGTCGGAATCCCCCACCTGCACCGCCCCAAGATCCGCGGAATTAATAATAGGAGGATACGAAAGAATCTTACCCTCGGCGTCCACAAGCAAAGGATGCAGAGGTTCCTGTTCCTGAATAAACGCATACTCCCGGCCCTTTGGGTGTTGCCGGAGAATCTCTCGCAAAGTCAGCGGGACCTCCCACTGAAGAGGAGTAAAAGAAACCGAATCCGGATCAACCCCTTTGTAGATAACAGGCCACCGAATCAAAACAGTACGGTACAGCCCCATCGAAAGAATTCTGCGTTTGCGCCCGAAATTCCAGGCCAGTTTTTCCTGAGTTTGAATCATATCCCGCAGAGCCGCATCAGAAACCGCCTTCCCAGAAGCGATAAACCCAGCAATAAACGGACGAACCTGCCGGACTTCAGGTTCAACCAAAATTTTCTTACCCGCTTTTTGGGACTTCCGGGGAGTCGAAAAAAACGGATACTCCCGCCGCCCGCCCCGGCCATACCCCCGAAGTTGCCGGGCGCATCCAGCAGTCCCCCAAAGGTCAGGGCGGTTGGTGTCATTCAACTCGATTTTCAAAATCCGCTCTGCCAAGGGAAGGGACTTATCCGAATCCTCATCCAACTCCGCCTTAGCGCAGGAAAGAGCTTCCTCAAAAGCCTCCCGAGTATCCCAACGACAGCCCGCTAAAGCGTAAAATACTTCCTCATTCACTTCAATCTTAGGCATTTCCCTGTTCCTTCATGGAAAAAGTATACCAGTTCCAGCGGATATCGTCTAGGGCAGTCCGTTCCGGGTGGATCGGCTAAGAAGCCTCGGCAAAAACCGACGCCGTAAAGGTAAAAAGTTTCGCCCCGGATTCATTGTACGAACCCAAAGGAAGCCCAGCCTTAACGCAAATGTAATCCAAATACGCATCCAAATCCCAACCCTGCTCGACCGGTACTTGAGGCAACAACACCCCAACCCGTCCCCGATAAGTAAGATAAAGCCCATGAACTCCAACCCGTACCGACCGAGGGTCAGAGCAGATCGACATAGGAGAAAGTACGGAAATTTCAATGCGGCATTGAGAAAGTTCCTGCTTGGCAAGGGGCGGAAAACGAGGATCTCCGAAAGCCGCCTCCCGCGCCATAGCCCGAACCGTTTTTTCCAGAGATTCAGAGCCAGTCATTCTGCCAATGCATCCCCGCAGATTTCCTCCAATGTGCAAAGTAACAAAGGCGCCGCAGGACTGACTCAACGCCGATGCCCTCCCTTGGCTCCGCCGATACGCCGGAGTACGCTCTTCCAACACCGCAATAATGGTTTCCCGGGCATCCGCCAACAAAATTTGCTGTTCTTCTTGACTAATGTGCATAGTTCAGTATACCCCAACTCATTTTGAGAGAAAAGCGGCGCATATCCCAGTAAGATTTAGCGACAGTCAACATTATGTCTGACACCGTTATAGGGGCGGCAGGCTTGGGTTTGGGGTGAAGAGCGTTGATGGGTCTGGGATGGGGTCGATTAGGCCGAGGATGCGCCTCAGCCGGTGGAACAGCCCGCCGAAACGCCATTGCTCAGGCTTCTTCGCCAAACCA
>JAIRPY010000081.1 GCA_031256905.1 Spirochaetaceae bacterium | reverse complement strand
TTTTGGTAAAAAATATCGCTTGCCGCCGCGTAAGGCAGGAACACTATCTTTTCGCTGTCGAAAGCTCCGAGCCATTGGGGAGGCATATATTTTTCAAAGGTTTTCGCTTTGCCGATAGTCAAAATCAGCTGGGCGAACATTTCGGGGATGCCCGCGGGATTCCGTTTTACTTCGGCCCAGAGAACGGAAAAGTCGCCGTTATTCATCACGACGAAGTCGATTTTATCGAGGTCCGGGCGGTACTTGAAGAGTCCGCCCCCGAAGTAATCCGCGAAAACCTCGGCTTTCCAAGTTTCTTCGGGTATAGCCATACCTTGAGGCTACCAAAAATCGGGAAATCCTGCAAGCCCTCCTCGGCTTGCCCTGCCCGGGTACTTCCAAGCGAGGACGCCCCCGCAAAAAGCCTCGACCCCGGGGCAAAAAGCGGGGAAAACCTAGTTTCGAGGAAGGGGTAGGTACTTCCAAGCGAGGACGCCCCCGCAAAAAGCTGGGACGCCGAGGCAAAAAGCAGGGAAAACCTTGTTTTGAGGTAGGGGAGGGTACTTCCAAGCGAGGATGCCCCCGCAAAAAACCGCGACGCCGAGGCAAAAAGCCCGGAAAACCCTGTTTTGAGGTAGGGGTAGGTACTTCAAAACAGGGACGCCCCCGCAAAAAGCCTCGGCCCCGGGGCAAAAAGCGGGGAAAACCTCGTTTCGAGGTAGGGGTAGGTACTTCCAAGCGAGGACGCCCCCGCAAAAAGCCTCGGCCCCGAGGCAAAAAGCCCGGGAAACCTCGTTTCGAGGTAGGGGTAGGTACTTCCAAGCGAGGACGCCCCCCCAAAAAGCCTCGGCCCCGGGGTAAAAAGCGGGGATGCCGGAGTCTTGAGGATTTTTTTTGAAATGAAGTATACTCTAAGGATGCCGAATATTATCGATGATTTCTTATTACCTCTGTGGCTTTCTTTCGGGCTGGCCGAACCCTGGATAAGCTGGTTTAACAACGGGATTTCTTTGGTTATTTTTATCGGGACGATTTTAATTATCGCGGCTCTGTCGGCCACTGCTCTGAGAGCGTTAATTCACCGGATCGTCAAAAATACAAAAACCACCTGGGATGATCGGCTGGAGGATGCTCATTTTTTTCTGCGGTTATCCCGGCTTATTCCTGCGGTGTCGGCTTATCTTCTCATTCCGTTATTTTTGCTGGTGGATGCGGGAACGACGATTTTCATCCGGCGGCTTGTGGCGGCTTACATTGGAGTGATGTCTGCCCACATTGCCGGGGCTTTTCTTGACGGTATTCATCTTATTTATCTCAATGAAGCTCCGGAAATAGCCAAACGCCGGCCTATTAAGGGCTATATTCAGCTTATCAAGGTATTTTTGTATTTAGTCGGAGGGATTTTGGGGATTACGGTTATCCTGAATGTATCGCCTCTGGGGATTTTAAGCGGTCTCGGCGCGATGAGCGCGGTATTGCTTTTAGTTTTCAAAGATTCGATTTTAGGGTTTGTGTCGAGTATGCAGCTTTCTTCAAATGATATGATTCGCATCGGCGATTGGATTGAAATGGAGAATTATAACGCGGATGGTTTTGTAATTGATGTGAATTTACATTCGGTGAAGGTGCGGAATTGGGATAATACGATTACGTCGATTCCGATTTACGGGTTGATTTCCGGGAGTTTTAAAAACTGGCGGGGCATGAGCGAATCCGAGGGGCGGCGGATTAAGCGATCCTTGCATCTGGATATGCGGTCTGTTCGGTTTCTGACTTCGGAGGAGATAGAAAAGCTGGCGAAGATACCGCTTCTGGCGGAGTATATGCGGACTAAGATAGAAGAAATAACTGCCTATAATCGGGAGTTGAATATTTCGGAACAAGATTATGTTTCGGGCCGGCGGCTGACGAATCTGGGGACTTACCGGGCTTATACGGAATTGTATCTTAGGAATTTGCCGGATACTGCGAAGAATTTGACGAATATGGTTCGGTATTTACAGCCTGACGAAAAGGGACTTCAGATGGAACTTTATCTCTTTTGCGCGGATAAGGTTTGGGTCAATTACGAGCGGATTCAGGCGGATATACTCGATCATCTTTTGGCGATTATGCCTTATTTTGGGTTACGGGTATTTCAGAATCCTTCGGGGAATGACGTTCAGCTTATCGCGGAGAACCTGAAGGGCCTGGGGAATCGGTCTCTTTAGGCGTCCCGGGCCGGGCGCCGGCGCACGATGAATTCATCCTGGACCGTCCAGGCGTGTTCTTCGGCTTCCCGGGCGAGGGCCAACAGGTAAGTCTGGACCCGAAAGGCCCTTTCTCCCGGGAGGGGGCTCAGCCGAGTCCATTGGCCGTTCCGGGCGAGCTGACGGCCCTGGCAGTTATCCTGAAAATACGCTTCCAGTACCGTCTGGAGATGCCTTTTCAGGTCTTCCTGCAAGATGGGAAACATCAATTCTACTCGGCGTTCCAGATTCCGGGGCATCCAGTCCGCGCTGGAAAGAAAAAGTTCTTCTGCTCCGCCGTTAGCGAAGTAAAAGATTCGGGAATGTTCGAGGTAGCGGTCGATGACGCTCACGACCCGGATGTGTTCTGACAAACCCGGCTCCCCCGGAATGAGCATACAGATGCCCCGGATATTGAGCAGAATTTTTACGCCCGATTGGGACGCCCGATACAGAGCGTTGATGATGTCAAGATCCGCGAGGGCGTTCATTTTCGCCAGGATTTTTCCGGGATACTCCTGACTTGAACGCCGGGTTTCTCGGTCTATCAATTCCAGAAGCCGACGTTTTAGGGCCGTCGGCGCAATGACCAGTTTTTGGGTTTCTTGTATTTCGGAGTAGCCGGTAATCATGTTGAATAAATTGCCTACGTCAAAGGCCATGTCGTCCCGGGCGGTAAAGAGGCCTATATCTTCGTAGAGTTTTGCGGTTTTATCGTTGTAATTTCCGGTAGAGAGATGCACGTATCGCCGGATCCGCTCTTCTTCCCGGCGGATTACGATGGAAACTTTGGCATGAATCTTGAGTCGGGCAAGACCGTAGATCACGATCACTCCGGCTTTTTCGAGTCGGTTCGCCCAGGAGATGTTGCGTTCTTCGTCGAATCGGGCTTTGAGTTCCACCACCGCGGTGACGTGTTTTCCGTTCAGGGCGGCTTGTTCCAGGGCCCGGAGAATCGGCGAATTCCCGCTGGTGCGGTAGAGCGCGATCTTGATGGAAATCACTTGGGGGTCCAGGGCCGCGGCTTGGAAGAAGCGCACCACCGGATCAAAGGACTGATAAGGCAGGTGGAGCATCACATCTCCTTGGCTTATTCGTTCCCACAGATTTTGATCTTCGGTGAAGGTTTCGGCCCCGTAAATTTTCCAGGGCTGTTCCCGCAGGTTATCGAAGCCCGGGGTTTCTACCAGAGAAGCCAATCCCCCAAGATGAATAGGCCCCGGCAATTCGTAGATATCATCCCGGCCGAGGTTGAATCGTTCCGCCAGAAGATCCCTAAGCGCGCCGCCGCCGGAGGAAAACACCATCCGCACAATCGTCGAAGTCCCCCGATGTTCTAAGGCTTCCGCCATGGCGTCGAGAAAATCTTCATCCCGCTGTTCATCCACGGAAAAATCCGCGTCCCGGTTTATCTTAAACAGCATCCGTTCTTTGATTTGATAACCCTGATACAAATAGCCCCCCCAAATAAGCAGAATATCTTCCAACAGCGCGTATTTGGTTCGGCCCCCGGGTTCTTTGGGAAGCCAAATAATCCGCTCTAAAGCCGGAGGAATCTGGATAACCGAAACGTATTCGATGTCCGGGTCCTGCTTTTCCGGGGAAACTAAATAGGCCCCATACAAAGACAAATTTTTAATGAAAAGAAGACTGCGGTCTTGTTCGATTTTAAGGGGCGTGAGAATCGGATAGATTTCCCGCAGGAAAAGGGATTCCAAATAGTCAAGATGAGCTACCGAGTAAGCCTCGGGCCGGACCAGTTCCAAGCCCCCTTCGGCCAGGGCGGGAAAGACCTCCTGCTCCAGACACGCATACTGCCGCCGGCACAGGGAGCGAATCTTTTTCGCCCCCAGGGCCAGCTGTTTTTGGGGGCTTAAACCGGAAGGGTCCGGCGAAACCCCGCCGGTCCGGATGAGCCGTTTAAGGCCCGCCACCCGGATCATGAAAAAATCATCAAAGTTCGATGAAACAATCGACAAATACCGGAAACGTTCCAGGGGCGGTAAATCTTTCCGCAACCCTTCTTCTAAAACCCGTTCGTTAAAGTCTATCCACGAAAGGTCCCGATTGAAATAGTTATTCATATCTTTTTAAGACCGCCTTAAAAGCGGTCTTTTTCATCCTCTATCTTCCCTTTTTTAAACTATAAAAGCAGGATCTTGTAGCCGAATACATCCTGAAACATATCGGCTTTTTCGTCAAGGCCTATCTGTTCGAGGCTGAGGTCCCAGCTTCCCTGGGTCCGGAGGAGGATGCTCTCGCCCCGCCGCTCCACCGCGATGCGCCGGATCTGCTGGGAATGTCCCCGATCCAGAGCATCGGCGATGCGGAGGATGGACGCCATCTTGAGAACTAAAATTCTATCCTCTTTCTGAAGGGCGATGTAGCTGATGTCCGCATTGGATGGCGGCTTCCCCCGATGATACCGAATCACATTGGCAATAATAGCGATTTCATCCTGATGGAGACCGAAAATTTCCGAATTCGCTACAATATACTGCCCATGTTTGTGATGCTTCGAACCGCCGATGTACATTCCTATGTCATGCAAAAGGGCCGCTACTTCCAAAAGCATCCGATCCTGCCGGTTCATGCCATGGATCGAACTCAGGGCGTCAAAGAGAATCAGACAGAGTTCCGCCACGAGCCGGTTGTGGGCTTCATCGAAATGATATTTCCGGCCCAAGGTCAACGCGGACGCGCTGATTTGGGAAAAAAAATCCTCCTGCAATTCCGGGTTTACCCCCAAAGCCAGGTCGATAAGCAGGCCCTCCCGAATTGACACCTCCGGCACCACCACCTGGGCCGCGTTCGTTTCCTCCAAAAACCGGGTGTACACCAGCAAGCCGGGGACAAAACCCTCGGCCGCGGAAAAGGGAATGTGCAGTTCCCGCACACAATCTTCTATTGTATAATTCCGTATTTTCTGAATAAACCCCAGCAAAGCCTCCCGCTCGATAATCCGGCAATGCTTGTTGAGTTCCGCGCCGATAATATTCGACGCAAGCCGGATGTCCGAACCGGTCATGACAAAGATCTTTACCTCATCCAGCCGCATATCCTCGCTCAACAAGCCCATGGTATTCCGGATGATTTCCTTTAAGTACCGCTCCTGGACATGATCGGACCCCAGAGAAAGCCGAGACTGCCGGTCAATAAGCAGAGTCCCGACATGAAGACTGTGGGCGGAGACCATTTTCCCTTCCCTAAGCATCATGAGTTCCGTAGAACCGCCGCCGATATCAATGATAATAGTATTAGACTGCCAAATTTTAGGGAAATACTGCTTAAGGGCAAATCGAACCGCCAAGTACATCAGCCGGTTTTCCTCGATGCCTTCAACAATAGCGATCCGGAATCCCGTTTCCTGATGCACCCGATCCACAAAAACATCCCGGTTCCGGGCCGCCCGAAGCGCGCTGGTCGCGATTACGTAGACATCCTCCCCGGCGATGCCCCACCCTCCCAGGAGTTCCTTGTATTTTTGCAACACCCCCAGGCATATCAGCAGAGAATCCCGGGACACCTTCCCGGAGGTAAACACATCCCGCCCCAGGGTTACCGGTTTGCCGGCCCGGTCCACTTCCTGCCACTGTCCATGCTCAAGAATTTCCGCCACCAACAAGCGGATTCCGGTGGACCCGATCTCCAAAACCGCCACCAGCCGTTTTTTTTCCATGCCTTTCTTTTTTCTTTAGTATTTCTTTCGTTTAGTATTTCTTTCGTAAAGAAAAAAGTATCCCCCTTTTCCCGAAATGTTCGTTACTCCACGACAGCTACCGAGGCGATTTTTCCGTCTTTGGTATACACTCGCTGGCGGTTGGCCGGGTCCGGGAAGCGTTCTCCCCAGCGGAAAAACACATATTGATAGGTCCCGGACGGCAAAGGAAGAGTCAGAGCGTACCGGCCCGGACTGGTTTCTTGCAGTTCGTACATGAACGGGTCCCAGCCGTTGAAATTGCCCGCGACGGTAATCGTTTCCCCGGATATTCCAGAGTACCGGAACACAAAACACCCCGGCGGCGGGGTCAGCAGAATGTCTTTTTGCGGGGACCCAGGCACAAGAACTATCGAATGGGCAATGCCGGATTCGGGGTCTATCCGGGAGATAGGATTGAGAGGGTCCGTGGTCCACAGGCCGTTTATGATCATCCGGTATTCCACGGTCCGCATTTCCGGCGGAAGGGTAAGCACATAAAACAAGAGGCCCGAATCGATGTATATAGGAGATTTTTCTTTTTTATCCGGCGAGGCTTCTCCGGGATGCACAAGTTTCCTAAACCAATGAACTTGCGCGAAACCCTCATGGGCAAAAGCAATGCCCACACGCGTATAGCTGGAGGAGGCGGTAAAAATAATCCCGTCTTCAAACATATCAGGCCTACCGGGTTCGGTAATACCCAAGAGGTGATCAATAAATTGATAAGATTCTGTATCAATTGCATCACTTGTGCCGATAATAACACTAAGGAGCAACACTGCCGTAATTGTTTTCATAGGTTCTTTACAATTATCGGTTGATGTACCAATATCTTAATATGCCATCATTAGAAGCGCTTGCAAAATTTAGAGCCTCGTTTCGCAGTATAGGTAATGAAGCGACTATTTCAGTTGCCCAAAGAATTCCCCTGGAAGATATGGATCTGCCGGATACCGAAGCCTTATCGCTATCCGCTGAAAAAAATCCTCCCCAAGATACCGCCCAACCCGATCAGGCAGAACCTCAAGCAAAAAATAAATTCGATATACATTCCAACGAGGACGAAGACGAAGATAATTTCTTTGATGATTTCAGCGCCCTCATCCCCTCGGACCCAGAAACCCTAAACCGCCTCGAAGATATCCCCATCCCAGAACCTCCCGAAGCAGAAGCCCCCGAAGCAGAAGCCCCCGAAGAACCGCCTGAACAGCCCTCCGAAGAACCTCCAGGGGCCCAGGAAAGCGATGAGCTTCCGCCAGACATCCCCGGGGAGCTGAATATCCCAGAAGCGGACATTCCGGGCATAGACGACGAAGAACTTCCAACCCTAGAAGAGTTGTCCAATATAGCGAAAGAAGACCCGGTAATAGACGAATCGGATATTCCCACCTTCGAGGAATTGTCTGAGGAATTGGCGGAAAACAAAAACGCCCCGGAAAGCGATATCCCCGAAGCCGAAGTTCCCAAAGGGGACAGCCAAGAGCCGGCGGATGGGGAACTTCCTAATGAAGAATTGCCGGACATCCCCGAATTAGACGAGACTGAACTGCCTTCGCTGGACGAACTGCCGTCTGAGGACCTCCAAGAGCCGGCGGATGGGGAACTTCCTAATGAGGAATTACCGGAAATTCCCGAATTAGACGAGACTGAATTGCCTTCGCTGGACGAACTGCCGTCTGAGGACCTCCAAGAGCCGGCGGATGGGGAACTTCCTAATGAGGAATTGCCGGAAATTCCCGAATTAGACGAGACTGAACTGCCCTCGCTGGACGAACTGCCGTCTGAGGACATCCAAGAGCCGGCGGATGGGGAGCTTCCTAATGAGGAATTGCCGGAAATTCCCGAATTAGACGAAACTGAACTGCCTTCGCTGGACGAACTGCCCGAAGCCGAAATTCCCGAGCTGGACGAAACCGGCCTGCCTCCGCTGGAAGAATTGCCCGAAGCGGACATCCCCGAATTAGACGAAACCGGCCTGCCTCCGCTGGAAGAACTGCCCGAAGCGGACATCCCCGAAGCCGAAGTTTCCGAAGCAGACGAGCAGGATATTCCGGATCTGGCAATTCCGGAACCTGATGAAACCCTTGACGAACAGAATATTCCCGAAGTAGATATTCCCGAAGTAGATTCTCCGGCGGCGGAAGTCCCGGAAGAAGTCCAACCGGACTCCGCCCCAAAGGAGACGCCCCCGGAGGCGGAGGCGGAAAGGCCCCAGGCCGAGGCTTCCGAGGAAAAGCCTGCGGACCCGCCCCCGGAGGAACAAATTTTTAACGAGGACATCAAAATCCCAGACATAGACCTCCCCACTGCGGGAGGCAACGCCTCGGGAGACGGAGTTTCCCTCGATGCCTTTGATTCCTTCAAAATGGACGGCGAAGACGGCTCCGAGGACCTGTCGAAATACGCGCTCAACGTTACCGACGAATTTTCCATCTTTCCCCAGCACAATGATATAGAAGAAATTCAGTTAAGTAACGAAGAATTACAGCGGCTTCAAAAAACCCTCGCCGGGTATCCTCTGAACCTGCGGGTTGTCTGCGAGCAGATAATCGCGGAAGAAGCGGTGGACCCGTCGAAAATGTCTCATTTCGTAAAAGCCCTCGTTAAGGGCGCGTCCATGCGGGAAGCCGCTTCTCTGGCAAGCAAAATTTTAGACCGATCCATTTCTATCCCCAAAAATTTTGAAAAAAAGACCGGCGAAGCCCTCGAAGCCGAACACGCTACTTTTACCTATTTCTTCATCCATAAATTTATCCCGGTGTTTCGGCTGTTTGTGTTGGTCGCTCTTGTGGCGGCGTCTTTGTTCTACCTGATTCACCGCTTCGTCTACACTCCGATTTATGCGGATACAATCTATCAGAAAGGTTACGATCAACTTCTAGCCGGAGATTACACCAAAGCAAACGAGCGGTTCACCGAAGCCCTGCATCTGCATCGCAAAAAGCGATGGTTTTACCAATACGCCGAAGCCTTTAAAAACAGCCGGCAGTTTATCTTCGCCCGGGAAAAATACGATCTCCTCCTTTTGAATTATCCTCAAGATAAAAAGGGAGTCATGGATTACGCGGCGATGGAGACTGAACTCAGTAACTACAAGAAAGCGGACACCCTCTTATGGCGTAATATTTTGGATTATAAGGTGGATGATAAAGACGCGCTCCTAGCGGTAGGCGATAATGGACTCGCTTGGGGCGACACAGAACCGGAACAGTACGAAGTCGCCCGCAAAGCCTACGCCCGGTTGCTGGAACGTTACGGCTATAATCCCGCTGTGCTTGAACGGATGATGAAATATTTCATCCGTACCGATAACCTCAAAGAAGTCCTGCCGTTACAGCGGTATTTCATGGGGGACCCGAAAAACAAGGTTTCTCCCAACCCGATTTCCAACGAAGCCCTCGCGGAACTGGGCGGGTATCTTTTAGACAAAAAATTTGAAACCGCGCCGGGCGTGGTCCCTAATGAATTCGTCAGCCGGATCGACGGTATTCGGGATGTCCTGTTACGGTCCGTCGAGCTGGACCCCGCTCTGCCGGAGCCGCATTATCATCTCGCCCGGTATTACCGGCATTTCGAGAACCCCCAAGACGAGCGAACCACCCTGGAAAACGCCGTCAAGCTCTTCGATGCGGCCCAGGAAGAATCGGTCCGGCGTCTGCGGATGCGAATCGATACGGAACAACGTTACGCGGAAGTTCTTATCAATAACAGAGAATTTTTTCCAGCGGAAGACCACCTCAAAAAAGGCATAGACCTGTACGAAGACGCCCTCAATCGCAAACTTATATCCCGGTCCTCCCAGTTCGGCAAGCTCTACGCCAATATGGGGGACATCGAATACTTCACCAAAGACGGAAACATGGGAACCGCCCTGGAGTATTACGCCCGGGCGGAACAAAATGATTGGGCTCCTCCGGAAATGCAGTATCGTATAGGATCCGCTTATTATCATCAGGGAAAATGGGCGGACGCGCTCAAGTGGTTCGTTTCCGCCTCTTCGGGGATGCCCTTTAATCGGCGCATCCTCAACGCTCTGGGGAATGTTGCGTACCTCCGGGGAGATTATGACATCGCTCAGGGCTACTACACCAATTTGCTTGCCCTTTTGGACAGCGATAGAGCGCGATTTTCCGTGCTTCTGCCCCATGATCGGGAAGATCACATGGAACTCGCGGAACGGCTTATGGTGGTACGAAATAATTTCGGAGTGACCTTGGAAGCCCTCACGGAACGGACCGGTAATAACGCGTATCGGTCTCAAGCTTTGGGCTTGTACTCGGAGTCGTCCAGAACTTGGGATGTCATCACCCGGGACCCTGAAACTATGTTGCGTCTGCGTCCGGGAGCTCTTTCGGGTCCCAGCATCAATCTCGCGTACCTCAACGGCGAAAACGCTCTGCATCCAACGTCGGATTATGAACGCCGCATTTACTCCCATATCGATAGGGACGTACTGGAACCTTCTCCCTGGGAAACCTTAACTCCCCAAAACTTCCGTCTGTCTGACACCCTTTTCTAGTATGGAGGAACAACCGGCGGATTCGGGAAAAAGGATTTACAAGGCGGATCGCTTGGCGAAAAGTATGGCGGCATCGGCGAAACTGCTTGCGGAAGTTATTAAGACGGTCATAACCGAATCTCAAAACGACGCCCTATCTGGTCAATACGAAGCCTTCAAGAAAATTCATAACCTTGAAATTTCGGAATTTGCGGATCTATACGCCCAGACTTTAGCGTACGGGTTTTTTGCCGCTCGGTTGAATCAGCGGGATAAGCGGACCTTTACTCGTTATCTCGCGCCCCAGGAAATTCCCCAGTCAAATTCGTTTCTGCGGATTTTTTTTCAGTACATCGCCGGATTCGATCTTGATCCTCGGGTTGCCCGGATCGCGGATGCTATGGCGGATCTTTTCAACCGCGTTGATGTCGGCGCAATAAAAGAAGCATTTGAGAAATCCGCCCGGGATCCGTACATTCACTTTTACGAAACCTTTCTCGCCGAATACGATCCCAAATTGCGGGAAACCCGGGGCGTATACTACACGCCGATTCCGGCGGCCCGGTTTATCGTGCAGGCGGCGGATGATATTCTTAAAACAGACTTTGGTTTTAAAGAAGGGCTTGCAGATAATTCCAGAATCAGAAAAGACGGCGCCGGCAAAACTAAACCGCATCGAGTGCAAATCCTCGACCCGGCGGCGGGAACTGGAACATTCCTGGCCGAGACGATTGAAAAGGTGTTTTCCTCTTTTAGGGATGACAAAAACAGGTGGCCCGATTACTGCGCGGAGCATCTCATTCCGCGTCTGCAGGGATTTGAAATCCTGACGGCGAGTTACACGATGGCGCATTTAAAACTCGAAATGAAACTCAAGGAAACGGGTTTTTCTTTTAAAGACGACGGGCCAGAAAATTTGCGGATCTTCTTGACCAACAGTCTTGAAAAGCCTGAAAATACGGAGTTAAAAGTTCCAGGGCTATCTCAGGAAGAAGCCTGGGATGCGCCGGTATTGATTATTTTGGGCAATCCTCCGTACAATGTCAGCACCCAAAACCGCGGCGAATGGATTGACGGACTCATCGCGGATTACAAAAAAGATTTAAATGAAAAGAAAATCAATCTTGACGATGATTACATAAAATTTATCCGGTATGGTCAGTATCTTATTGAGAAAAACAGCTTGGGCCTTTTAGCCTATATTTCAAATAACAGTTTTATTGACGGCGTTACCCACCGGACCCTGCGTAAAACTTTGCTCGAAACCTTTGATTCCGTGTATATCCTCGATCTGCACGGAAATTCGCGAAAAAAAGAAGGCTCCCCTGACGGCGGTAAAGACGAAAATGTATTTGACATCATGCAAGGAGTGAGCATCAACATTTTTATAAAAACTAACCGCGAAAAGCGAAAATGTAAAATATATCATCATGATGTATACGGAACGCGAAAAACGAAATATAAATTTCTGCATGAAAATACGCTGAAATCTATTACCTGGCGGGTATTAAAGCCTGAAATGCCGTATTTCTTTTTCTCGCCGAAAAATTTTAGTCATGAAAAGGAATATAAAAAAGGATTCTCGGTTACAGAATTATTTACCCAATATTCATCCGGCATTACGACTTGCAAAGATACTATCGCGATTAGTTTTACGAAAAAAGAATCTGACCAAATAAAACAAGATTTTACATCTTTGGATAAGCAAGCCTTAACGGAAAAATATAAAATTACGGATGCCCGGGATTGGAGGATTGAATGGGTAAAGCAAGATATGCTTACTAATACAATATTAGCAAGGAAGATAAATTACCGTCCCTTCGATATTCGTTATATTAACTATACCGGAATAACAAAAGGCCTAATGGCCTATCCTCGGCATGAAGTTATGCGGCATTTCTTGTCCGAAGATAATATCGGACTTGTAACTTGCAGAAATCAGAATTACAAAACCGCCGGGTTCATTACCGGTTCTTTATGCGATATGCGTTATTATTCAAATCCCGGTTCCATCGGCGGAGATTATGTTTTTCCTCTCTACCTTTACTCCGATAAAGACAGCTTTACCGAGGGCCAAAAACGCAGTCCCAACCTTAACGCGGATATTGTGCAGACTATAGCTGAAAAAACAGGATTACTGTTTACATCTGAAAAACAAATCTTTTCAGAAAATATTTTTACGCCTATTGATATATTCGATTACCTATACGCCATACTGTACAGCGGCATATACCGCAGGCAATACGCGGAATTTCTCAAGATAGATTTTCCCCGCGTGCCGTATCCGGTTTGCGCCCCGGAGTTTCGCGCATTGACGGAACTCGGCGCGGCTCTGCGGCGGGCGCATCTGCTCCGGGGGGCAAACCAGACGGAAGGGCTTGCGGATTTTCCCATACAAGGCGCAAACATCATCGAAACCATCGCTTACAAAAACGGAAACGTCTACATCAACAAAACTCAGCGTTTTGAAAACCTTCCGCTGAAGGTGTGGGAATACCGCATCGGCGGGTATCAGCCGGCTCAGAAATGGCTCAAAGATCGCAAAACTAAAAAGCTTTCTTTTGACGATATTCAGCATTACCAGAAAATCGCCTCCGCTCTGAAACAGACAATACTAATACAAACGCGGATAGACGCCTGCCGACAGCTAAAGGCCCAAGGAAAAATATAACGCCGCCGGTTTTAAAAGAATTTACTGGAATGACCTAGGGCGGATTGTTTTTCTATCACTTGAGCGTCGATAAACATTACTCCCTGAGGTTTGTAGTCGTCGTCTTCGATGCGCCGGAGCAGAGCGGTGGCCGCGGCTTCGCACATGGCGTCGATGTTTATCGCAACGCTGGTGACATCAACGCCGTCGGTAATTTCACTGTCAGCGTTATCGAATCCGACGATGGAAATATCTTCCGGAACGTATATTCCCTGCCGGCGGAACTGCCGGATAACTGTTCCCGCAAGCTGATCGTTATTACATACATACGCGGTGTAGTTTCCAATTTTCAGGCTGATGTTTTGGTAGGCGTAGCCTTGTTCGTCCCGATCTGCAATCGGCGCGTCCTGGGGCAGACCCGCTTCGAGCATCGCTTTGCAGAATCCGAGATATCGGTCGAGAATACTTGTTGTGGCGCAGGTTGTGCCGATAAATCCAATTTTTTTGTGACCCTTATCGATCAGCAGTTTCGTCAGTTTATAGGACGCAAAAAAATTATTGGTAGCGATGCTGTCGCATTTTCCGATAGTCGAATAAAAATCCAGAAACACGCAGAGAGGATTTTCCGCGACGATTTTACCGATGTAAGGATCAGTGAGCTGTCCCAGCAAAATAACGCCGTCAACTTTATTGGTTTCCATAAAAACCGGCGGAACAAGATGGGCCTCATCCTGAGCGGTAACGATTTCGAGAATCCCAAGATACTTTCTCTGTTTAAGAACAGACAAAAGTTTTTGAAAGAAAATCCAGTAGAAAGAACTTTCTCCCAAATACTTTGTGCCGATCAAAATACCGATGTTGAAATTACGTCCTTTCAGCATACTTTGGGGCATACTATTGTACACGTAGCGCATTTTTTCAGCTTGCTGTTTGATTCGGGCGCGCAGAGAATCGCTCACCCCGTCTTTATCGCTTAGGGCTTTGCTGACCGTTACGGTACTTACATTGAGTTTTTTCGCAATATCCCGCATTGTTACCCGTGGTTTCATCGATTTTCGGCTCTCTTGTATATAATCTATTATTTTTAAAATAATATGTCAATTTTTTTCTAAGATTTTTCAGAGAATTTTTAAAAATTGACAAAAAAATAAGATGTGACCTAACTCATCAGGTAAAATTTAAGAAGATCAATGAAAAATATCAAACCGACGGCGGAATACAAGACGAAAAATGGCGCGCTTAAAACAAATAATCCGTGTAAAAGCCAAACACGCCCCGCGTCCGCGCCTGATGCGCTTCCTCAAACCTGTTTACCGTGTGGACATACACTTTTTTGTCCAGCTTTTTTAGCGCTTCTACAAAACCGGTGCTTGCCCGGTCGGGCCACATGGTGAGTGCCTTGACGCTTGGGTGATTTTGGACAAAACGCAGAACTTCGTCATCGGTTTGGGAACTTTGATACAGGGTGTAGATAACATTCTGGAATGGATAGAGCGCGTAAATTGTTTCCAACATTCGCGGGTAATAAATCTGCGGAATTATTCTGTCCAGCAGCGCGGCGTTTACCTTTTGCGCGGCGCGTTTGATTTCGGCGAATTCTTTGGTTATCAATTCCGGGGCGGTTTCTTTTGTGTCGGTTACTATATATATATCCATGTACATATCCAAAAGGGTAATAATATCGTCTATATCAAGAGGCGTGTATTCGCCGTGTATTTTTGCCTTTTTCCATTCGGCAAGCGTGGGTATTCCCGTCCAGTTCTCGCCGGTGATATTTTTTCCGTGTTCCCAGTCGTGAACCGCCGCGAGGCGTCCATCGCGTGTCAGGTAAAAATCAATTTCAAATACGCGGTGTCCCCGGCGGTAATTCTGTTCAACGGCTTCTTTCGAGTTGGTATAGATGAGCATCGCGCCGTTCCGATCGAACAGTGTCCCGCCGGCGTGGGCGACCAGCGTATTGTCAAAAGGATTACCCCCCCCCCCCCCCCCCCCGTCTCATCCGCCAGAATAAAATCGCCGTTGCGGTTTTCGGCGGCAATTTTTATTTTGCCAATCATTTTGTACGAAACATACAGCACCGGCGGTATGCTCAAAATGACATAAACCGCTATGATTAATTTTGGAATTTTGCCGTTGTGCCATAAATTACTCATCATTTTTTCCCGTCCACATTTTATTATAATACTCTGATTTTTGCC
>JAIRPY010000025.1 GCA_031256905.1 Spirochaetaceae bacterium | reverse complement strand
TGCCGTTTTTTCTGAGTTCCCGCGCCGGCGCATTCTTTGCAGGGGTGATCGATGGTGTAGCCTTCGCCGCCGCAGGACGGACAGGTGGTGGCTACCGAGAAAAAGCCCTGACTGTGCCGAACCTGCCCTGCGCCGCCGCATTGGCCGCATTGTTTTTTGCCGGTTCCGCCGGAGCCTTTGCAGGCGGCGCAGGTTTCGTTCCGGGAGTATTGAATTTCGACTTTTGAGCCGAAAACCGCGTCTCTGAAGGAGATTTCGATGTCGTATCTGAGGTTTGCGCCCTGTCTTGCCCCGGACCTGCCGCCGGAGGAGCGGCGTCCTGAGCCGGTTCCGCCGAAGATCGTGTCGAAAATCCCGGAAAAGTCCCCGAAAATATCCCCGAAGTCCCGGAAAGCCGCGGAAAAATCCTGTCCTCCTCCGCCCATGCCTTCGACGCCCGCGAAGCCGAACTGGTCGTACGCGGCTTTTTTCTGGTCGTCCGAGAGAATTTCATACGCTTCGGTAGCTTCTTTGAATCGTTCTTCCGCCTCTTTATTCCCCGGATTTTTGTCCGGGTGATATTGGATGGCGAGTTTCCGGTACGCTTTTTTTATATCATCCTTGCCCGCGTCTTTTTGCACCCCCAAGACTTCATAGTAATCACGTTTTGCCACAATATCACCCTTTCCTTTTTTTATTTATCGTTGACCACTTCGTAATCAACGTCTTCGGCGTTTTTCGTGCCGGCTGATCCGTTTTGGGCTGACCCGCCGTCCGCTCCGCCTGCGGGACCGCTTCCGCCTCCCGCGTCCGGTCCTGCGCCGGTCTGTTTGTAGACTTCTTCGGCGATTTTGTAGGAAATCTGTTTGAGGATTTCGGTTTTATCCTTGATTGCCTGCATATCCCCGGCTTCCAAAGCCCGGCGGAGGTCCGCGATGGCTTCTTCGGCTTTGCCTTTATCCGCGGGATTTACTTTATCTCCGAGGTCCTTGATATTTTTCTCGGTACTGTAGATCATGGTATCCGCTTCGTTGCGGACTTCGGCTTTTTCCCGTTCCCGTTTATCTTCTTCCGCGTGAAGTTCCGCTTCTTTGACCATCCGGTCAATATCGGTATCGGAAAGTCCTGAGGAACTCTCGATGCGGATTTTCTGCTCTTTGCCGGTCCCTAAATCTTTGGCGGAAACGTGGACTATGCCGTTGGCGTCGATGTCGAAGGTGACCTCGATTTGGGGGACTCCCCGGGGCGCGGGCGGGATGCCGACCAAGTCGAATCTGCCGAGGGTGCGGTTTTGATTCGCCATTTCCCGTTCGCCCTGAAGGACCTGAATGGAAACCGCGGTTTGTCCGTCCGCGGCGGTGGAGAAGATTTGGCTTTTCCGAGTGGGAATTGTGGTATTTCTGGGGATGAGTTTGGTCATTACCCCGCCGAGGGTTTCGATGCCCAGAGACAGGGGCGTTACGTCCAGCAGAAGCACGTCTTTGACGTCTCCGCCGAGGATGCCGCCCTGAATTGCCGCGCCGATAGCGACGGCTTCGTCCGGGTTGACCCCTTTGTTGGGGTCTTTTTTGAAGAGGTCCTTGACGATTTGCTGAACCGAGGGAATTCTGGTGGACCCGCCGACGAGGATGACTTCGTCGATTTGGTCTGCGGAAAGTCCCGCGTCCGCGAGGGCTTTTTTGCACGGTTCTTTGGACCGTTCGAGGAGGTCTGACACCATTTGCTCGAATTTCGCCCGGGTGAGGGTTTTTTGCAGGTGTTTCGGTCCGCTTTGGTCTGCGGTGATGAAGGGCAGGTTAATTTCGGTGGTTTGCATGGCGGAAAGTTCGATTTTCGCCTTTTCCGAGGCTTCTCTGAGCCGTTGCAGAGCCATTCGGTCCTGTCCTAAGTCGATGCCTGAATCTTTTTTGAATTCGCTTATGAGCCATTCCATAATTCTGCGGTCGAAGTCGTCTCCGCCGAGGTGGGTATCGCCGTTTGTGGACTTGACTTCAAAGACTCCTTCGCCTAATTCGAGGATGGAAATATCGAAGGTGCCGCCTCCGAGGTCGTAGACCGCGATGGTTTTTTCTTTTTTCTGGTCCTTATTGAAGCCGAAGGCGAGGGATGCGGCGGTCGGTTCGTTGATGATTCGTTTGACTTCGAGGCCTGCGATTTTGCCGGCGTCTTTGGTGGCCTGCCGTTGGGCGTCGTTAAAGTAAGCCGGAACGGTGATGACCGCTTCGGTGACGGTTTCCCCGAGGTAATCTTCCGCGGTTTTTTTCATTTTTTGCAGGACGAACGCGGAAATTTCTTGGGGCGAATACTTTTTTCCGTCAATATCGACCCGCACGTCGTCGCCTTGTTCGACGACCTTGTAGGGGACCAGCTTCATTTCGTTGCCCACCTCGGAATAGCGGCGGCCCATGAACCGTTTAATCGAATAAACCGTATTTTCCGGGTTGGTGATCATCTGGTTTTTCGCGGGTTGTCCGATAACCCGCTCGCCTTTTGCGGTAAACCCGACGATAGAAGGGGTTGTGCGCCCCCCTTCGGAATTTTGGATGACGATAGGCTCGCCTCCTTCAAGCACGGAAACGCACGAATTGGTCGTTCCCAAGTCGATGCCGATTATTTTTCCCATTACAATACTCCTATTTCAAATATACTAATTTTTTTCTTTTAAAAAATTAGGGTCCGGTTTTTTTCTTTTTTGTGAAATTTAAAGAAAAAACTTTTTTCTAAAAGGAAAAACCTACTGAGCCTCCTCGGGCTGGTCCGGCATGAGGACCTTGACCTTAGCGGTTCTGATGACTCGGTCCTTCAGGGTATAGCCTTTGAGGAATTCTTCGCCGACCGTAGGTTCTTCTATTTCCGGGGATTTTTCCGTAGCGATGGCTTCGTGCCGGTTTGGGTCGAAGGTTTCCCCGGCGGAATCGTAGCGTTTCAGGCCCCACTTATTTTCCAGCTGGGAACTGAGACGTTTTTCGATCATGCTGATTCCTTCGTAGAAGCTGGAAAAATCCTTTGAGGTTTCCGCGGATTTGATTGCCCTGTCGAAGTCGTCGATGACTTGGATAAGGTCCAAGAGGAGGCCTTGATTGGCGAAGTCGACGGCTTCCTGTTTATCCCGGTTCATCCGTTTCCGGAAGTTTTCAAAATCCGCGGCTTTCCGCAGGTATTGATTGTTCAGCTCTGCGAGTTGTTCCTTGAGGGCCCCGGTTTCGTCTTCGGGAGCCGGGGCTTCCTGTTCTGGGGTTTCGGCTTGGGGCGGGGTCTTCTCAGGACCCGGCTCCACCGGGAGGTCCCCTCCGGGGGCTTCCCCCGAAACTTCCTCATTGAAATTACTATCCTGTGCCATGAAAATCCTTCACCTTTTCTCCATAAATTTTTGTATTCTTTACTAAAAAATACTTACTTTAGAGTTGAAAGGTCAAGCTCGTCAGCGAATTTCCCGAGGTTTTGCCCCTTGGCGCCGGACGCCAAAGCCGCTACAAACGGAGAGCTTCTACCATGTAACGGATGTCCAAGCCGTCGGAGCTTTGTTTACGCATTTCGATGACAAATATAATGGAACGTTCCAGAGGGGCAATCATAACTTTTCTGATTCGGTAGGAGCTGATGAGGGGACGTTTTATTTGGGGATTTCCCACTTGGGGAAATGTTTTTTTCGAGCCGTCCGCGCCGGTTTGCTCTAGGATGATGTAAAACGAGGAGGCCAAATTCGCGCCTCCGCCTTCAATGCTGGAAATAAGCTGGGCCCGGTAAGTATACCGGGCGTTGAAGTCCCGAAATTCGATGGCTTCTCCGGCGGCAGGAGCGGACCCGCCGGCGTCCAGGGCGATGTAGAGCGGATGCCCATGGAGAAGATACCCGACGCCGTACCGTTCCGCCAGAGCCGCATTCCGCGCGATAAGCCGGTACAGCGCGCCGGCGCCGTTTTGCCCGGCGGATACCGGAGCGTCATGAACATACGAGAGCTTTCCGCCGTTGACAAAGTCGTTTTTCGGCACATCTACTACAAATAAATCCGCCCAGGGGCGCAATGTGCCGGCTTGGACGCCGTACTGCCCGAACATATATACCGTGCCGTCCTGAGAAAAACCCAGATCAACATAAGACGCAATATCTCCCGCCCAAAGGGACGCCCCGGCCGCGAAAATCATCGCCCAGATTATGCTCCGATTCATATACTATATATCGGAAAATGAAATATATACTTAACAGTGCTTTGGGTACCGCCGATAAATACTCTATGGATAATATTGATAAAACCTTGGGATCAGAGGCCAAGACGTTCCTCCTCCTTCAGATGCAGACTGAAATCATGGAGAACATCGCGAAGATTCAGGAATCCGTGCGAAACGCGGTCCTAAACCGGCAATGGACCGATTTTGAATCCCTCTTGCAGAGAATGAATCAGTACGGCGATAAATTTCAGGAACTGGAAGCGGAACGAACGGCTCTTTTCGAGGATCTAACGCCCGGTTCCGCAAATCCTTCCGGCGGCTTTTACGCCGGGGTAGCCCAACTCCCCGAAGCGGAACGCCGGAACTTAACGGAACTTTACCGAAACCTCAAATTAAGGACCCTCAAAGTGCGAAGGGCCAACGAATCCCTGCTGAAATACCTCGATGAAGCGAAAACTACCGTGGACAGCTTCCTCGACGCCGCGTGTCCCGACAGAAAAAACCGCTTCTACACCCGCCGGGGCGCGAAGATCCCTACCGATATGCGGAGTATCGTCATTAATCACAGCCTCTAGTTCCGGCATCCAGCTTGAAAAAAGGAGAAAAAGGAAACCATGGCTTCAACGTTTTTAGGCATAGAATTAGGAAAACGGGCGATTTCCGCCCATGAGCAAGCCCTGAATACCACCGGGCATAACCTCGCAAACCTCTCCACCGAGGGCTACTCCCGGCAACGGGTGGAGATCACTGCTTTTGACCCCATCTACCTGCCCGGACTTGAACGGGAAGAAACCCCCGGACAGCTTGGACAGGGGTCGACGGTCGCCCGGATTGAACGGCTTCGGGATCAGCTGTTGGATCAGCGCATCGTCGCCCAAGCCAGCGCGGAAGGCTACTGGGGAACCCGAGACCCCTACGTCCGCATGATGGAACAGATATACCTGGAACCCGGGGATAATTCGATCCGAAGCAAAATGGACGCTTTTTGGGACGCCTGGCAGGAGCTTTCGGTATACCCCGCAGACCCGGCCCCCCGAAACGCGGTCCTCGAGCGGGGGAAAACCCTCATCGACGGCATCCATGACCGGTATAACTCCCTCAAGGGCCTCCAGGATATGGCGGAAGAAGACATCCGGCTCACCGTGGATCGGGTAAACGAACTTTCCAAGCAAATCGCAGGCTTAAACGGCGACATCCAGCGGGTGAAAGCCCAAGGAGACAACCCCAACGACCTCATGGATCGCCGGGACCTTTTGGTGGATAAACTTTCTTCTATTATAGACGTAACCGTGAACAATCAAGACCCGGACGAATTCATGGTGCATACCGCCGGCATGGTGCTGGTTCAAGGGCAGATCGGCCGGGGATTCGAGCTTCAGCGGAATAACGACGAAAATGAAGGATATTCCCAAATTATCTGGAAAGACATCCAAGGGCCGATTCAATTCCGAAGCGGCAGTCTGGCCGCCCTGGTGGAGCTTCGGGATAAAACCATCCGCTCGGAAATCCAAAGCCTCGATTCTATGACCCTGAATTTCATCGACATGGTGAACGAAGTTCACCGGAAAGGCTACGGCCTCAACGGTTCTACGGGACAGGATTTTTTCACGGAACACCACTTCGTCACCAACGTAAACGGAAACTACGACCGGGACGGCGACGGCGAGTACGATTCCACGTATGTGTTCCGCATCACCGGGGGGAATACTCTGGAAAGCCGCGCGCAACTTGGTCTTGAAGGGACCCTTACCCTTGCCGGGGCCTCCGAAAATGTGGAAGTGCCATACTACTCCACCGATACGGTAGGGGATGTCATCTCCCGAATCAACAACTCCGGCGCGGAAGTCACGGCCCGGCTCAACCAAGACGGCAAACTCACCCTCAAAGGGACCGTATCGGACGATGCGAAGCATCCGGATTTTGTCATCCGCCATATCGAAGATTCAGGCTGGTTCTTGACGGGCTACGCCGGAGTTCTGAAAGCCCCGGGCAGGGACGGCGCGTTTGACTGGAGCGGACCCGACGCCGGCGAAGCCCTTCGGGGGAATGCCGGGGATTTCTCTACCTCTCCGATTGCCCATCCCGCCGGCTGGATCGAGGTCAACCCCGGACTGATCAAAGACCCCGGCTCCGTGGCGTCCGGGTACGGCGAAAACGGCCGAGCCGCGCACCCCGGCAACGGCGAAGCCGCCCTCGCTATCGCCGCGCTTCGGAACACCCAGGTCATGGTAGGTCAGCTTGGCACCTTCGACGACTACTTCGCCGACGCGGTCGGCCGAATGGGAATGCTCGGCGAGCAAAGCGGAAGGTCCTTGGAAACCCAAAACCTCGTCATGAAACAGCTCAAAGATATGCGTCAATCCGTGTCTGGCGTCAACATGGACGAAGAATTGTCAAATATGATAAAATATCAGCACGGCTACGCGGCCGCGGCAAGATTCGTCACCACCATGAACTCCATGCTGGACACCCTTATCAACCGCATGGGCGTGTAATTCCATCTGGCATAATAGAAAAATCCGATGTATACTCAAAAGATACGGAGGAAAAAACGCTGACGACCGGGCAACTAGCCCCGGGGCGGCAAGGAGAAAAAATATGCAAAGAATTTCAACGGATATGCCGAATACTGATATTCAGTTCTATCTCAGACGACAAGAAGAATCCCTTGCAAGTATACAAACGAAAATAGCGGAACAAACCCGAATCCGGGAACTGCGGGATGATCCTCTCGCCGCATCCCATGCGGTCCGGTACGAATCGTACCTCGCCCGGCTGGAACGGTTTGAACGCAACACCCTCTACGCGAAGGATCACTTCAATTATACCGACACCTACCTCAGACAAGCCAATGATGTGCTTCAGCGGGTCCGGGAAATTTCGGTAGCCGGCGCAAACGGCATCTACGCCCCGGAAGATATGAAATACATGGCCGTCGAAGTCAACGAACTCCTCAAAGAGCTGGTTTCCCTTTCCAATACCCTGGGACCCGACGGACGCCAGCTTTTCGGCGGAGATAAAGCCTTCACCGAACCCTTCCGCATCGTCGAAGGAACCGTCGAAGGCGGCGGCGAAACTATGGTTGTCCGGGTAGAATTCCGGGGCGCCGGAGCGCACCGCAAAGCCGAAGTCGCCGACGGGACCTATTCGACGTTGGATATAAGCGGCGGGGATGCGTTTTGGGCAGAAAAAATGCAAATTTTTTCAAGTTACGACGCTTCAAATTACCGAGTTCCCAAAGAAAGCGCGTTTTTCGTGGACGGCGAAGAGATAAACGTCGCCCCCGGAGATACAGCCCAGAGCGTTGCGGCGAAGATAAATGATTCCGGCGCGCCGGTAAAGGCCTCGCTCGATCCGGTCACCAACGCCCTGACTCTGGAAGGTACGACTCCCCACTTTATCCGTTTGGAAGACGCCGAGGATTCCCAAGTTTTACAGGATTTGGGGCTTATCCTTCCCAATGCGGACGCCGGCGCGCCAAACTGGAATCCCTCCGCCCGGGTAAGCGGAGGATCGGCCTTCGACATGGTGATCCGGCTCCGGGACAGCTTGTTCCGGGGAGATCAGGAGTTCATCGGGACCCAGGGCATCGGGGGCATAGACCTGGCCCTCACCAACGTGCAGACCCGCCTTGCGGACATCGGCAGTCGGGAGGAACGAGCGGAAGCCACCTGGAAACGGCTCAACGAGGAAATTCCTAACGTCACTGCGGCGTTAAGCCGAGAATCTTCCCTGAACTTCGCTACCGCGGCCACTGATCTCGGCATGATAGAATTTGCCCACAAAGCCACGCTCCAAACGGCCGCCAAAATCCTGCCCCAGACCTTGCTGGATTTCCTGCGGTAATTATGCTGGTCAAGACCAAAGCATACGGGCTGATCGACGTAGACGAACGGCAGAAAATCACCTTTGATCAAGGGCTGTTCGGGTTCGAGCCGCATAAAGAATTTGTCCTTCTCGATGCGGAACGCCCGCCTTTTTACTGGCTTCAAGCTATGGATGACGAGGATGTGGCCTTCGTCCTGCTTAATCCCTTTCAGTTCAGACCCGATTACGCAGTGGATGTGGATAATGAAGAATTACTGGAAATCGGCATCACCGACCCAAAAAAGGCCCTGATTTTCACCGTCATCACCATCCCAAAAGACGGAAGCCCCATGACGGCCAATCTCCTGGGACCCCTAGTCATCAATCGGGATACCCGCCAAGGACGGCAGGTTATCCTCCCGGACCCGGGCTGGAAAACCAAACACGACGTCCTAGGGGAGCTGCAACTCAGGAGGGACAGCTCATGCTGATCCTATCCAGAAAAGTCAATGAAAAAATTATGATAGGAGAGGATATTTCCATCTCCATCATAGAAATTCAAGGAGACCACATCCGTTTAGGCGTAGACGCCCCAAAAGCCATAAAAGTATTCAGACAGGAAGTGTTTGACGCCATCAAGTCCCAAAATAAAGCCGCCGCCGCCTCGGCGTCGGTATTTCCAGACATTGATTTCAACGCCGGCAAGCTCCCGGATACGTTTTAGACCCTCGGCTCGGTAACGTAAACCGCCCGGGCCCTTCCCTGCCGAACACTGCCGGCAATAATCCCGCTGAGGTTTGCAAGAAAATCCCTCGGCAGGAGGGATGCCAACTTTTGAGCGGTCCAGTAAAGATTCTTTTCTTCGACTTGGTTGAAAAAAAGAATCCGCTTGCCCCGGGCGTTGCTGAAAAGCCCTTTCCCGGAAGCCGGGTAATTGCCGGTAATCACCGAGACCAGATGCTCTAAAGATACCGGTTCGCCGGGGCGGGCTCCGGTGAGCGCGGTAAACAAGGGCAGACGATGCACAATATCCTCCGAAACCGGCATCCCCAAGGTCCACAGCGGGAGAATCCCCACGGTGACCGTCGTGCAGGAGGGCACTACCGGTTCATAATCAGCCCAAGCCTTCAGGGGCAGACTTCGGGAGCCGTCTCCTTCGATCAAAACGCAGGCAAAATCCGGGGCGATTTCCCCAAGAAGATCCAAGGGAATTGCGTGAAGTTTCCCTTCATTCAGCGAACCGGCCAGAGTGATCCCAATTTCCGGAGCCGGGAAGGAACGGATTTTCCCGTAATCCCGGAAGTAATCGTATTTGTCCGGCGAGGGGAAGGCCATTCTCGTCGTAGTAGTAACCAGCGTTTTCAGCCCCCGCCGGTTCCGGGCGAGATACTCAATGAGCGACGTCTTCCCGCCGCATCCGATGACGGTAAAGCGTTGATTCTCACCGAAGGTTTCAAAGAAAGCGTTCAAGGATTTCATACTATAACATCGGAAAAATAAGGATTTCCTGCGAATTGCCCTTGACAGGTTTATCGGGAATCGGTATATTAAAAACATATGGTGGATGTAGCTCAGTGGTAGAGTTCGAGATTGTGGATCTCGCTGTCGCGGGTTCGAACCCCGTCATCCACCCTTCATGAGGCGTTCAGAGATGCCGGCTCCCATCCGCTTAAAAAAACAGCTCCTTCACTTAAAACAACAACGGGTTTTTCAAAAAACGATGTTGTCAAATTCGCTAAAAGGCTTATCATTACAATATTGAGGTAAGGAGAAAAAAATGAAACTATATAGTCGGGGCCAGATGATAGGTTTTTCAGTTTTGACCGGACTGCTGGGAGCGGCGGTGATCATCGCGGGATTCGGGTGGATGCGGCAACCCGAACCGGCCGGAGAAGCCGTCGAATTTTTTGAAACCCCGGAAGCCCCACAGGAAAATTCCCGGTACATCAACGCGGACAACCTTCAGGCCTTTACCGAAGGGGAACGGGAAAACATTACCGTTTATGAACAACTCAACCCGGCGGTGGTCAACGTCACTACCGAAACTATGTCAATCAACTGGTTTTTAGAACCGGTTCCCCAAGAAGGCGGGTCCGGGTCGGGATCGATTATCGACACCCGGGGCTACGTCCTGACCAATAACCATGTTATAGAGAACGCCTACAAAGTGTTTATTAATCTGGCGGATGGCAGTCAGTACGAAGGGACCGTGATCGGCACGGACCCTGAAAACGACCTGGCGGTTCTGCAATTTACGCCTCCCCGGGGCAAAGAACTGCGGACTGTGCCGTTCGGGGATTCCACAAATCTCAAGGTAGGGCAGAAAGTGCTGGCTATCGGCAATCCTTTCGCTCTGGAACGAACATTAACGGTAGGAATTGTTTCCGGGCTGGGGCGTCCGATTCAGACTTCTAAACAGCACATTATCCGGGACATGATTCAAACCGATGCTTCTATCAATCCGGGCAATTCCGGGGGGCCTTTGCTGGACACCCGGGGCAGGATGATCGGGGTAAACACGATGATTTATTCTCCGTCGGGCGGTTCTGTGGGCATTGGCTTTGCGGTTCCGGTGAATACCGCGAAACGAGTTGTCGCGGAACTTATTCAGTTTGGCAAAGTCCGCCGGGGCTGGATTGATGCCGAGGTGGTGCAGTTATTTCCGTCTTTGGTTCGTTATGCGAAACTGCCGGTATCCGGGGGGCTTTTGGTGTCTCGGACTAAGCAAAACGGTTTTGCTGAACGGGCGGGGATTCGGCAAGGCACGGAACCGGTCCGTTATAACGCTAATGTGATTTACTTGGGCGGGGACATTATTACTGCGGTGGATGGCATGAAGACGGCTACTTTGGCGGACCTTTACTCGGCCTTGGAGGACAATAAGCCCGGAGAAAAGGTCTCCGTAGAGATTCTCCGGGGGGGCAATACCTTAAAATTGGAAGTCACCTTAGCGGATCGGGAGGAGAGCCGTCAGCGGTAACTTTTTTTCAGTTTTACCGGGGAACTGGGGAGGCCTCGCAACCTGGGGGCTTGAGTTTTCCCTTTTGTCGGTAGCTGAAGAAGGATTGGCCTGAAAAGATTACATGATCGAGCAGGGGGAGACCTAAAAGGTCTGCGGCTTCTCTAAGCCGGAAGGTGATTTCGTCATCTTCCGGGGATGGTTCGAGTTGTCCGGAGGGATGATTGTGGGCTACGGCTACGGCGAAGGCCCGATCCGCTAAGGGATCGGCGAAAACTTCCCGGGGATGGACAATGGTTCGGTTTACTAGGCCGATGGTAACCACCCGGACGGCCAGCACTTCGTGGGCCCCGTTTAGGGAGATGCAGAGGAACTGTTCTTGCCGGCGTTGGGCGTAATGGCGGACGAGATGGTAAATATCTTGGGGATGCCGGATTCGGGTTTTTACGGGTCCCCATCGCCGGCGGCCGAATTCCAGAATAGCCTGGAAGACCTGGGCCTTGGTTTCGTTTAAATCCGGGGCTAGGTCTTTTACCGAGGGAATTTCCTTGGCCGGATCCAAACGTTTCAGTATGTGCCGGGCTGAATCGGCCGGGACCTCGAGCAGGACTTCCAGCAATTCCGAATCCGACAAGGTTTCCGGGACCCCGAGTTTTTCCCGGGGCAATTTTTTCGTTTTGTCTGTCTGGTCATAGGTTATATCTTTCATACTGGTAACAAGGGCTTATCCTGCACAGTGCTTTACTTTTTTAAATTTTCTATTTTTTTGATAAGAATTTCGGGGCAAACGAAGCAGGCTTTGCCGGTGGAGAGATCGACGGCCATTTGGTCGCTTAGGGCCTTGGTGTGGATTTCTCCGGTTTTTTCGTTCCGGAGTTCGTATTTGATTCGGAGGCCGTTTTCGTATTCTATGAGGACGGCTTTTGCCCGGACCTGGTCCCGAAACGTAAGGGCCTTGAGGTATTTAACGGATAGGGCGACGACGGGAAAGGCGTAGCCGGATTCTTTCATTTCCGGGTAGCCGTAACCGATTTGGTCCAGCAGGGCGCATCGGGCTTTTTCAAAGTATTTGATGTAATTTCCGTGCCAGACGATGTGCATAGAATCCACGTCGTAGAATTCGACGGAGAAGGTTATTTCGGCGGTTACCATGGGTCTCCTTCGGGTTTAGCCCAAAAATCATAGAAGTTATACCATTGATGGGGATATTGTTTGCAATAATATTCCAGTTGATGGGCAAATTGCCGGGCTAGTTCTTTTACCCGGCGGTTGCGTTCCTTTCGGGGGCAAGCAAAAGAAAAAGGGCTTTTGTGAACGTGCATATTGTATTCTGAGGAAAGGGACACATCCTTTCGGCGCAGGGCGTATACGAAATAGGCAGGGCCCTGGAGCAGAGCCGCGAGGAAAAAGGGGCCCACCGGGAAGGGGGCCTCTTCTCCGAGGAAGGGAAAGAGGAAATATTTATCCCGGGTATTGGCGGAGGTACGGTCCCCGGCGATGACGACTAATTCGCCCGAGGCGATGCGTTCCTGCAAGAAGATTATGGTTTCGGGCCCTATGGCATTCGCGCTGATGAGCCGGGTCATGGATTCGGGGTTCATTTTTTGGAGCATTCCGCTGAAAGAAGGCATGACCGAAAAGTCCGCAATGGACGTGACCGGGATTTTCCGGGAAACCCCGGTCCGGTTGAAGAAGGCCAGACCCCGGAGGAGTTCGTAATTCCCCAAGTGGGAACAGATCAGGAGCGCGCCCCGGCCTTCTTCGAGATTTTGGATGAGATCCTGGATGTCATCTTCCTGAAAGTGAATCCGGTTGAATCCGACTCGGCCCTTCCAGACTTCTACTTTTTCTAAGATGGTCAGAGCGAAGGCCCAGAAGAGCCGAAACACCCGGGGCTTGAAGGGAATACCTTCTTGGTTTAAGGTTTTGGCGGCCCTTTCCAAGAACTGCCGAGTAAGGGCCCGGGGTTTCTTGGCGGTGAGATAGTAAGGAATGGTCACGACGAAGGTGAGGAGCCGCAAAAACCAAATCGGGAAGATTTTGAAGCCGAGCCGGAACATCCAAAGCCAAAAGGGAGAAGCGTATTCCGGCTGTTCGGACCAATGGACTTGTTGGAAAAGATCGGTTGTAGCCATGGGGGATTTTTATCCTTTCTTTTAAGATACTGCCGGGGGCTTTCATTGCCAAATAATTTTTTCTTGTAGGGTTTTCAAGGATTTTCCCAAACCTTCCTGCGCGCCTTGAATATAGCTGTTCTTCTTTGAAATGTCAACCCGAGGCCGGGGGCTCTCCGGCAGACCGGCGGATTACCCCTGGGGGCCGGGGTTATTCTTTCGGTATTCGGCCGCTTTTTTACTTAATTCTTCGACCGACATATTATCGAATAAAGTTTCTTGCCATTGGGTGTAATCAAAGGCTTCTTTTTGAATTAGCATGATAAATCGTTCGGCTTCTACTAATCCCAAATGTTGGGATAATATTTCCATGCCTTCCTGCCGGATTACGGTATCAGTTTTCATTGGATTCCTTCCATTGCTGAATAAATTGTAACGGATTTATGATAATAATATCAGCTACCGTTTTATTGAGTAATTTTCTGTCGGTGGTTATAAAGTAATCGCAGAGGGCTTCGATGGAACAAGCAAGATGAAGAGCGTCTTTAACCCTAATATTTGCGGTTTTTCTGATATTATCAGCTATTTTGACATTATTTTCTGAATAATCTATATCGACGGCCGCGATATTTTTCCATTTCAGTATTTGGGTTTTTCTATCTTCAAAAGGGTTAAAGGATATTTCATAGTCCATCATGTAGGACCAGGCGAGTTCAAAGGTCCTATTGCTTATTTCATTTTGTATCCATAATTTTGCCTCGGCTTCAAAATAATTCTTTAGGATCGATGGGTCGTCATAGGGACGGTTGAAACTGCAATTATCCAAATAAATTCTACCGGTAGTATTCATTGTTCTAGTATTTTTAATGAGAAAATTTTTGTCAAGCCTTTTTCCCCCAGGCCGGCCCGGCTTTTTTCCGGGGCTGAAAAGTTTTTGACTGGGCCTGCCAAGTTTTTTTCTGCGGCTGAAAAGATTTTTTCCAGGCCTGCCAAGATTTTTTCTATCGCTGAAAAGTTTTTTTCCAGGCCTGCCAAGATTTTTTCTATCGCTGAAAAGTTTTTTTCTGGGCCTGCCAAGTTTTTGTCTATCGCTGAAAAGATTTTGTCTGCCTCTGCCAAGATTTTTTCTATCGCTGAAAAGATTTTTTCTGGGCCTGCCAAGTTTTTTTCTATCGCTGAAAAGTTTTTTTCTGGGCCTGCCAAGATTTTTTCTATCGCTGAAAAGTTTTTTTCTGTCGCGGAAAAGATTTTTTCTGGGCCTGCCAAGTTTTTTTCTATCCCTGAAAAGTTTTTTTCTGCCGCTGAAAAGATTTTTTCCGGGGATTTCGCTGGGAAGGGGGAAATCCCCGGGGGATTTTACTTCGCTCCCAGGGCCGCCATCGTAATGTAGTTGTAAGGCTGATTAAAATGGGGTAAGAAGAAAAGGTCCAAAAGTTTCAGCTTATCGATGGTCACCTTCTCTTCGATAGCCAGGGAAAACAAATGAATTCCCAGGGAAATGTCCTGATAAGAAGCCATTTGCGCGCCCAAAAGCCGCCGGGTCCTGGAATCATAGACCAAACGGATTTTAACAGGGCCGTTATTTTCCTTGATGAAAGCCGGCTTCTGCAAATCCTCATAGTCCGTATGGGCCGGAGAGAACCCGGCCCGTTCCGCGGCCCTCAGATTTAAACCCGTGGATACCATCTTATAGCCAAAGATGCAGATGCCATTCGAACCCTGAACCCCGGGGGACTCCATCGAACCCCCGGCCGCGTTATGCCCGGCAATAAGGCCGCTTCGGACGGCGTTGGTCGCCAGAGCGATGTACCCAAAGTCCTCCAGAGCATTGCTGTAGACCGAAGCGCAATCCCCAATGGCATACACATCCGGCACAGTGGTTTCCTGCCGGCGGTTGACCCGATACGCGCCATTCGGAAGAGTGGCCGCTTCTCCGGCGCCCAAGGCGCTGTCGGGCCGAAAGCCGATAGCCGTAATAACCGCCTCGGCCGGATAAAGGCCCTTATCGGTTTGAACTCCCGAAACTCGGCCTTCTCCGGTAAGGCCCTGGACTTTTTCCCGGAAATGCAGGTGAATCCCGGCCTTTTTTAAAACTTCGTCCATGCTATGGGTGAATTCCTCATCGTAATACGTCGAAAGGGCCGTGTCCGCGGCCTCAAAGAGCAAAACCTGCTTGCCCCGGCGTTGAACGGCCTCGGCTAACTCCACCCCGATGTAGCCGGCCCCGATAACCGCCACGTTTTTCACGGCCGGGTCCTCGAGGATTTGGTCCATCTTTTGCCCATCCTGAAAAAGCTTCACCGATAAAACCCCCTCCAAATCCAGGCCGGGAATCTTCGGCCTAATCGGTATCGACCCGGTGGCGAGAATAAGTTTGTCATAATCCTCAGAGATTTCCCGGCCCTCCTGAGTCCGGGCAAAAACCCGTTTCGCCCGGAAGTCAATCTTCTCGACCCGGGTTTCCAAATGCACTTCCCCTTTCTTGGCGATGAAATGCTCCTTCGAGGCGTAAAAAAGCTGGGCCGGATTATCAATCTGCCGGCCGATCCACAGGGCCGTGCCGCACCCAAGATAACTGATGTTACTGTTTCCATCGAAAAGAACCACCCGGGTCCCCGGATAATTATCCAGAATAGTATTCGCCCCGGCGGTCCCCGCATGGTTAGCTCCAACTATCACGATTTTTCTCATACAAGCTCCTGCCGAAAAGTCTAAAGATCCATCCCCAACCCCGCAAGGCCCAAAACCGCCATTTCTAAAACTTTCTTTGAAAAAATACTAGGCCTTCAAAAAAAATTCCAGGGCCCCGGCCGAATATACCTGCTTCCCATCCGGACTAGTAATCCTAAAGGCCAAAACCCCGGGGTAATAAGAAAGGTCCAAACGAATCGTCCGATTCGGAAAAATCGGGCCGGAAAATTTCAGCCGCTTAGCCCGGGCCACCAAAAGCCCGGTGTTAAAATACCGATCCCCCAAACGAAGGGCCACCTCAACCTGGGCCACCCCGGGAAAAATCTTGAAAGCCGGAAAATGCCCGTCAAAATACCCGCTGGTTTCAGGCAAGAAAATTTCCGCAATCACCTTCCCAGGCCCCTTTTCAAGAAGCCTTAGGCCCGTCAAATCCCGAATCCCCAAATCAAACAAAGCCCGAAGCTCCGTCCGCCCCCGCTTGCCCTGGGAATCCCCAGGAAGGGCCTCCACATACCGCCACTTCTTGGGAATCAAAAGGGGCTCAAAAAAACCCCCCAAATACTCCCGGAAATACCGGTTCATCCTTTGCTTCTCCCAGCCGGCAAAATGCTCCTTCCCCGCGGAGTTCAACACTACCGCCCCGGCCAAATACTGCCTCCGATCCTCCAAAGGAATCACCGCCCCGGCCTCAACCAAGCCGGACTGCAAAAGCCGGCCCTCCACTTCCGCCAAAGAAACCCGCTTCTCCTCGATCTTGACAACCCCATCAGCCCGGCCCTTTAAGATAAAAGTGCCATCGGCCTGTATCTCGGCCTCATCCCCGGTCTCAAACTCCGCCGGGTCCCGCATATAAGGAGACCGCACCGCCAAACGACCCTCGGACGTAATCCGAATTTCCACTCCCTCAAAGGGATGCCACCCCAAGCCCTGCTTCGTTTGCCGATACCCCAAGCCATTCGTCTCCGTACTGCCGTAAATTTCCCAGGGCCAAAAGCCGAAAACCCTCTCGGTTTCCGCCCCGGTCTCCGGAGATAAGGCCCCGCCGGACGTAAAAATCCACGGCGCCTTCAAGGACAAAACCTTCCCCCCAGAACCCTCCAGCTCCACCGCCCGCTTCAAAAAACCCGGAACCGTAATCAACACATAAGAATCATCCGTAAAAGCCTCCAGCTCTTCCGGATGCTCTATCCGCCCCCGCCGAAAGGGAACCCCCGCCGTAAAAGGAAGTAATACCGAAAATAATAGACCATACACATGATGCCAGCTCACCGTCGAACAAACCTTCCGGGCTAAAATCTCCGGCCCCCACCGGGAAAGAATAAAGCGATTATCCGCCTCCAACTCGGTAAGCCTCTGCCGAACCGCCTTCGGCTTCCCAGTAGTGCCGGAAGTATACAAAATAATCTCCGCCCTATCCGGCCTAATCCGGGGAAGCCTTTCTTCTTCCTCCCCCTCAGAAGGCAAAATTAACTCCGGCACATACAACGCGCCCGGAATCCGCAGATCCGATAAAAACCCGATCTCCTCCCGGCCCCGAAGCTCCGCAAGATAATCAGCCCCAAGATTCGCCGTCAAGGCCCCAGCCTTACCGCACTGAAGAACCGCCGCCAAAGAAACAAGAAAATGCCAAGAGTCTTCGCAATGAATGAGCCAGGGATAGTCCCCGGCCCCGCTCCCCAAAATGGCCCGGCGAAGCCGCCTCGTAGCCTCCAGAAAATCCCGCCAAGTCCGGTACACCCCCGCCGAATAGGTCCCCTCATAGCACAAAACCGCCCCAGGAGACCGGGCAGTTTCCGTAATCCGGGACAGGGGAATCCCGCCCGGCATCGTATTATCCGTCACCTCTTACCTCTCCAAAAATTAAATTACCCAAAATATACCTCAAATTCCGCCCTTACCGATAACCCCCGGGACCTAATATTACCTCCGGGTTAATCTTCTCTAAAACAGCGGAACCTGCGGGTTCGGAGCCGGGGCTTCCCCGGAAAGATAAAGCCCAACCCGAGAAGGAGCTTGCAAAATAGCGATAAAGGCCTTTTCATCCAAAATCTTCACCCCCAAGGCTTGGGCTTTTTTATTCTTCCCGGAACCCGAATCCGGATTGTTGGTTACGAGAAACGAAAGACCCTTCACCACCGTGGATTTAGCCGAACCCCCCAAAGCCCGAACCTGCTCTTCCGCCTCGGAACGTTTCAGATAAGATAACTCCCCGGTGAAGCAAAAGGAAAAACCCCGCAAAGGCAGAGTTTCCGCCGGAGGATCGGCAATCCGAATAACCCCCAGGGCCAGAACCTCATCCATTTCCCCGGCGGTTTCGGTCAGCCCCCCGGCTATAACCTTTGCGGTAATTTCCCCCAGGCCATAAACTTCCGTCAGGGCTTCCACGGAAGCGGATCGCAACTTTTCAAGGGTGTCGAAGCCCCCGGCGGTAACTTTTTCCATAATAGTTTCCCCTACGCCCTCAAAATCGAAGGCCGCCACAAAGGCCGCTAGGGATAAGGTCCGTTTTGTCCGGATGTGACGTACCACTTTCCCGGCCGAAAGGCTTCCCATCCGGTCAAATTCCGCAAGTTCCTCGGAAGTGAGGGTATACAGATCCGGAATCCGGCGGATTCGCCCCTTGCCGAAGAGCTGTTTGATGAGTTTTTCCCCCAATTCCCGGATGTCCAGTACTGCAATCCACTTTTCCAAGCGATGAAGAAGCCGTTTCGGGCATTCCAGATTGGGGCAAAAGAGACGGGTCCCGGTGTTCTGCAAGACTGCGCCGCAGGTTCCGCAGATTTCGGGAATGAAAATAGCCTCTTCCGGTTCTTTGGGAATCAGGCCGTCCGGGGCGAGGCCTTCGATTTTGGGGATGATTTCCCCCCGCTTTACCACCGATACCCCGGAACCGATGGCAATTCCCAGGGCCCGAATCATCCCCGGGTTGTTGAGATTTGCCCGCTGGACGGTAGTGCCGGCTATCCGGACGGGGTCGATGAGGCCGATGGGGGTATAGGTCCCGCCGGATTCGCTCCACTCCACGGCCCGCAGGATGCTATAGGCGGTTTCAAGGTCGAATTTAAAGGCGATTTGGCGTTCCGGCCGGCTTCTCCGGAGGTCTTTCGGGTCGGTTTTGAGATCCTTTACCACGAGGCCGTCGATGTCGATAGGAAGATTCGGGCGGTTTGCCCCGGTTTTGAGGCGGTACGCGATGACCTCTTCCGGAGAGGCAAATTCCGCCGAAACGGTTACCGAGAAGCCAACCCCGGCAAGCCAGGCGAGTTTAGCGGTTTCGTTTTGGAAGAAGGCGTCGTCTTCTGAAGCCGCGGCGTCGTATGCTATGAAGCAGAGGTCTTCGCATCCTTCGCCGTCTTTCCGCCGCATAAGGCCGTTGGCGGCGTTTCGGCAATTGGCCTTGGCGGAGTATTTTTCCTGCCAAACGGTTCGGGTCATAACGACTTCCCCGCGGACGCCTCCGGTAAAGCGGGTTTTTAGGTCGTATACGACGCCCTTCATGCGGAGGGCGTTTTTTGTGATGTCGTCGCCTATGATTCCGTCTCCTCTTGTGACAGCTTTGTCGAGTTTTCCGGCGCGGTATTGGAGTTCGAGACTGGCGCCGTCGAGTTTATACTGGACCACGAAAGTTTCCGGGGCGGTTTTGGTCGCCCAAGCGAGGAATTCCTCTGGGCGGGCGGCTTTTTCCTGACTTCCCATGGGAATGATATGGCGGATTTTAGGAAAACCATCCGCACCGTCCGGGCCGACTTTAGCGAGGATAGGGCTATGGGGGTTAAGCTGTTTCAGTTCGTCCCAGAGACTGTCGAATTCGGCATCTGAGATTTCCGCTTCTCCGTTATAATAGGACATCTGGTAGGCCTGAATAAGCTGTTCCAGAGCTTTAATTCTAAGGTCCTTGTTGCTTTGCTCCATCCCTTGAGTATATAAAAAAAAGTTAAAAAAAACTGGTTTGAGAGCTTGACGTTTTTGGGTATTTTTCATATATTTTTATCTAAGGGGGCGTGGCGAAGATGGTTATCGCGCCGGCCTGTCAAGCCGGAGATCGCGGGTTCAATCCCCGTCGCTCCCGTTACCTATGGAAAATATAAACCAGTTGATCGCCTGGCATGAAAATGACGAGCATCAGCGAATTATAGACGCTATTGAAACCATCCCCCGAAACCAGCGGGATTTCGAGCTTTCCGGATTATACGCCCGGGCTTTAAATAACCTTGATCGTTTTCAAGAAGCCTTAGAAGTTCTGACCGCCTTTGCCGAAGAAGGCAGAGAAAACGGCCTTTGGCATTTTCGGGTGGGGTACAGCCTCTATTACCTTAATCGGGAAGCTGAAGCGGCCGACTATTTCCTAAAGGCTATCGCTTTCGGCGACGACGTTGAGGATACCCGGGAAATGCTAAGACGAAGCCGGCTCAGAGCTACCCTGAAAGCAACCCTGCAACGGGGAGAAACTCGGCCCCCAATATTCGCCGCAGAATTACAAAAACCCGGAAAAGACCCCTGGGACTTTTTGTTTGTCCTCTTAGATAAATATTTTGAAATGATAGCCATCGATAACACCCTTCCCCAGCGGTTCAGCCCTTCCCAACATACTCTTTTGGCGTTTCAATATCTGTCCGGCCAGGTAAGTAACGGCGGTTTCATCCAGCTTATTCATAACCGGTACGGCCCTTATATTTTTGACAATCCTTTTTCCGAAACAATTAAGGCTTGGGGCGCGGCAGAAATCGCAAAAATAACAGAAGAAGCAAAAATATTGTATATCATATACAAAAAAAAGCTGGAAGCGGAAATGCCGATGGAAGAATTTTCGAAGTTGTATGAAGAAATACAAGATTTTCAACCCTTAGAAGACCGGTTTGATGAAATCATGGATTCCGAAACTGAAAAAGTAACAAAATATGTTACAGAACATATACGCGAATTCGCAATACTGTTGTAAAGTCCTCTAAAAAAGCCGCCCCCGTCCGGGCAAGAATCCGTATTGACAAAGCAAAAAACAGTAGGTATTATGAAATACATTCATGTATGAAAGGAGTGTATTAATGCTTAAAAACAAGGCTTCGCCGATGGCAAAAATACTAGAGAATCGGGACCTGTATATTTTTTGTCTTCCGGCAATTATCATCACCCTGATTTTTCATTATGTGCCTATTTACGGCGTTCAAATCGCTTTTCGGGATTATTCGGTCCGCCGGGGCATTTGGAACAGCGAATGGGTTGGGTGGGAACATTTTATTCGGTTTTTCAATTCCCCCAACGCGATGCAGATCATTTGGAATACCTTAGTTTTGAGCATTTACTCGTTGGTGGCGGGTTTTCCTATTCCGATTATTCTCGCCTTGCTTATCAATTCATTTCGCTATAAAAAATACGGCAAAGTCATTCAGCTGGTTACTTACGCGCCCAATTTTATATCCGTCGTGGTTATGAGCGGCATGATTTTGCTATTTCTTTCGCCCCAAGTTGGGATGGTCAATAAAATTATCGGTCTTGCGGGCCTAGAACCGATCAATTTTATGGGATTACGAACCACCTGGCGGCATATTTATGTATGGTCCGGGGTGTGGCAAAGCATGGGCTGGAGTTCGGTGGTTTATTTTGCCGCCCTGTCCGGGGTAAGTCCGGAATTTCACGAAGCCGCTATCGTGGACGGCGCGTCAAAACTTCAGCGGATTTTGTATATCGACTTACCTTCGATTATGCCGGTAGCGGTGATGCTTCTCATTCTTTCTTTCGGCAGTATGCTGTCCATTGGTTTTGAGAAAGCTTACGCCCTGCAAAACGATCTGAATCTGAATGTTTCGGAAATTATATCTACTTATGTATACAAAGTCGGTATTATCCATAACGATATGGCCTATTCTACCGCCATAGGGCTTTTTAATTCAGCGGTAAACGCGGTTCTGCTTATAACCGTGAATTCCCTTTCCCGAAAATTATCGGATAACGCCTTGTGGTAGGCTTAAGGAGAAAAAATGTTTAAAAGAAAATCAACCTTAGAACGCCGTTCCCTAGAAGATACGGTTTTCGATGGGATTATCTTCGGAATTCTAACCCTCATCTTCTTTGTGGTGGCTTATCCTTTATACTTTGTCGTTATCTCTTCGATAAGCGATCCGATAAAAGTCGCTTCCGGACAGGTCGTTTTTTTCCCGGAAGGGTTAAATCTCGATGGATACCGAAAGGTTCTTGAAACCGGCACGGTTATGCGGGGATTTTTCAATTCTCTGTATTATACCATTTTAGGAGTGGCTATAAACCTGGCCCTGACTCTTCCCACTTCGTACGCCCTTTCCCGAAAAGATTTTTACGGCCGAAAAGCCATATCTATTTTTTACATTATCACCATGTTTGTTTCCGGAGGGCTTATTCCAACCTACATCGTGGTCCGTTCCGCCGGATTTCTCGATACCGTGTGGGCTTTGGTTGTTCCGGGGTCCCTTAGCGTGTATAATATGATGGTAGCCCGGACTTTTTTCCAAACCAACATCCCCGGAGAACTTCTGGACGCCGCCAGAATCGACGGGTGCGGCAATACCCGATTCTTTTTCAGCATGGTTCTGCCTATTTCCGGCGCGATTATCGCCATATTGGTTCTTTGGTACGGAGTTGGTCACTGGAATTCTTATTTCAGCGCGCTTCTCTATCTCAGCACCCGAGAAAAACAGCCCTTGCAAATGGAATTGCGGTACATTCTCTTGCTCAACACCGAATCGACCCAAGCCATCGTAAGCGCGGAAGCTCTCAAGGAAAAGGAACGCATGGAAGCCCTCAAGGAAATGATGAAATATTCTCTCATCGTAATTTCTAATATACCGGTTATGATTCTGTATCCTTTTATCCAAAAACATTTTGTAAAAGGCGTAACCGTAGGCTCTTTAAAAGGATGATTCTTTTTTAACCTTGAAAAAAGATAAATACCGGATTCTAAGAAAAGCGGAGTTAATCTCGAAACAGGTTCGTTGAACCCAAAATTCCGCGGATCTTTTAAGCAGTAGTTTTTAGGAGGAACAATGAAAAAAATTGCTTTTGCAGTCCTCGCGCTTATCGGCCTTTCGCTGATAGCTTGCGGCGGCAAATCCGGTTCCGGCGGTTCCGCCGGAACCAAGTCGAAACGAGAACCGGGAACCAACGCCAATCCGGATAATCTCAATCCCGTGGGACAGCTTCCCGTGGTCAAACAGCAGGAAAGTTTCACCCTGCTCATCGACGATAACGGAAGGCCGGAAGAGAAAATTCTCTATAACACCCTAGAAAAAGAAACCAACGTCCAGGTGAATCTGATGCTTTATCCTTATCAGGCGGCGTTGGAACGGAAAAACATTCTCCTAGCCAGCGGAGATTATCCGGACGTTATCGGCGGATGGCTTTTAACCGCCAACGATATTATGAAACTCGCAAAAGACGAGACCATCATTCCTTTGGAAACCTTAATCGATAACTATACGGTAAATATTAAGGCGGCTCTGGCCTTACCCGGAGTCCGGGACGCGATGACCTTGCCGGATGGACATATTTATTCGCCCCCCTATGTAATCGAAGAGCCCCTGGTATCGTTTCTTCCCTTTATAAACACCAAGTGGCTCAAACAGCTTAACCTCAAAATGCCTGAAACTACCGATGAATTTAAACAGGTATTGCTTGCTTTCCGGGACAACATTCCTAACGTAAACGGACAGAAGATCATTCCCTTTTCCGGGGATCCGAATAACCTGAATCTGGGAACCCTCGCGGGCTGGTTCGGAGTAAACGCCTCCGGCGCGGGAAATAACGCCGGTTTCGTCGCCCTGATCGACGGTCAGCTCGAATGCACGGTTATCCGCCCGGAATACAAAGCTTTTCTCAAATACTTCGCCGACCTTTACGCCAATAATCTTGTGGACCCGGAACTCTTCACCCAAGATAACGCCCGGTGGAAAGCAAAAGGCAAACAGGGCCTCTACGGCGTTTCCATCGCTTACGGCGCGGGAGATTTCGCCGAATTTTCAAACCCGGAAGTAGCCCGGACCCCTTGGGTGCTTCAGTACGATTATGAAGCCCTCCCGGTGCTTAAAGCTCCCGGAGTCGCCAAACCGGTATTCCGCAGAAACGGTTTCGGAGTCACCACCTTCAGAACTCAGTTGGTCATCACCGATAAAGCCGCAAATCCCATTACCATTATCCGCTGGCTGGATAATCTCTACACCATCGAACACGGTCATGAATGCGATTACGGACCAATCGGAGTCAAATTCGAAAAACTTTCGGACGGCACATATCGGGAAATCGATATCACCAATTGGACCGAGGAAGAAAAGAAAAAATACGAATGGGGCATGACCTGGACCACCTCAATGCCGAAATGGAGACGGGGAAAAGCCGAAAGCCCAGTCTTTCCCCCGGAAGGACAACTGCCCATCTACGATGAAAAAGCCGTATCCGATAAACTCTATGAGCCGTATCTGGAAACCCAGCCCGCTCCGTCCCTCTGGTATTCCGAAACCGAAGGCCGCAGAATCGCCGATATTGAAACCGCAGTCCTCAACTACGTACGGCAAAAACAAGCCGAATGGGTAAGCGGTCAGGCTAATATCGACGCCGAATGGGACACTTATATCACGCAACTCGACAAACTGGGATTACCGGAAATGATGAAAATTAAACGCGCCGCCATACGCTAATCAGCTTCATCTGCGGGGGTGAAAATCAGCGCAGATGGTGATTCGGATGCGCCGCCTAGCATTTTTGCGCCTCTGACTTGACAAGAAGAGGCGCAAAAGGTTAATCAGAATGATACCTTGAGACCCACAGGAAGGTAGAACGTCGCTAAATAATTGTCGCCGCTGTAACCTTCGGTTCCAGATTGCATTTCCAGATCAAAGCCGATGCCGACGTTGAATTCAGCGGTTTCGCTGACCTTGGTGATGAGTTTCGCTTTTACGAAAAAGTTATCGCAGGTGGCTTTACCGGCGTCGCCATAATCGGTCATGGACAAAACGTTGCCGATTTCCGCGTTGACGCTGAATTTCTCAGTCAGCTCCTTCGTCCCGCCGATGGCGTTGTAAAGGTTGAAAAAGGTCCCATCCTTGCCGAGGCCACCCACCGCCATCCATTCGTGTTCCGCGCCGAAGGCAAAGGAAATGTTGTGATGCGTCGAAAGACTCAAGCCCGCAATGCCGGTATACATCGCCCGGAGATCAATGCCGTTCCATAAAATACTGTCAACTCCGTC
>JAIRPY010000011.1 GCA_031256905.1 Spirochaetaceae bacterium | reverse complement strand
GGCGCAGTGAATAATTCCGTTTGTTTCTGCAAACGAAATTCCGTTACCTTTACCGCCATCGGAGACTGATCTATGCCGATCCATTGCCTGCGCAATTTTTCCGCGACCGCGATAGTCGTCCCGCCCCCCATAAACGGATCAAGCACAATATCTCCTTCGCCGCTGGCGCATTTGATGATGCGCTCCAATAACGCCTCCGGCTTCTGCGTCGGATAACCAATGCGCTCTTTCGAAGTATTTGCAATTCTTTCTATATCGTCCCACAAATTTCCAATTAACGCACCTTCAGATTCTAATAAATAATTTTTTAATCCGTCTTTCCGGGGGCGTCCATCTTTTTGATAAGCAATTAAATTTTTATTTAGCAGTTCTTCTAACTTTTCTTCGGTAAACCGCCAGCTTCTATTATCTCCGGGGTGAACGCCTCGCCACATAAACTGTCGCGCTTTACCTGGAGCTGTTAAATTCTCACATCGATACAAACCTTTTTCATCTTCCTGTTTATATCGGGACATTTGTTCAGACGAATAATCTCCCCGGATCAAATTCATCTTAAACTCATTCGATTTTGCATAGAAAAATATCGTGTCAATAATAACGCCCATACGCTGTGAAATATTGCTCTTGGCGTTTGTTCGTTTCCAGACAATTTCGTTTCTGAAATTTTTCTCTCCGAAAATTTTATCGAGTACATACACGCGGATATACGCGTTTGCGTGCCAGTCGCAGTGCAGAAAGATACTTCCGCTGTTTTTTAAGATGCGGTGCATCTGTTCGACTCGTTCTTTGAGCCATTCGATGTAGTGCATTATACCGCCTTCCCATCGGTCTTGAAACGAGCGTTTCTCGCCTTCATCGCCCCAGATTACCTCGTAATTACGGTTTGAGAAAAACGGCGGGTCAAGGTAAATGAGATCGATGCATTCATCGGGAAAGGTTTTGAGGATTTCTAAATTATCCCCGAGGATAAGTTTATTTACGCTAAAGTCTAATTCCCGCGGCATAGTTATTTATCGGAATTATTACTCCTTTTTTTATGTTTGGCGGATATTCTTCTAATCCGATTTCCCTGGAGGCGGCGAAATTTTCGCAGAAAAAGGGTCTGACCTTAAAGTTTTTTTGATGTATACTAGGGCCATGAAATGGATAGGATTTGTGGCGGTTGGGTTGATGTGCCTAGCTTGTTTTAACGGGCAGAAACCGTCGGAGGCCCGGAGCGGTCCGGATGGAAGGGCCCGGCGAAACAACGCTCCCCGGGATGGGGCGGAGTCTCCCGGGGGCGTTACCATTGGGTTTTCCGTCGCGACGGATACGTTTATCATCGAGCGGTGGAATAAGGACATTCAAGTGTTTTCCGGCGCGGCTCAGGCCTTGGGCGCGAAGGTGCTGGTTCAGCTTTCTGCGGGAGGGACGAAAGAGCAAATCGCTCAGATCAACTACATGGTGAATCAGAAAGTCGATGTCCTGGTGGTGCTGGCCAATGATACCGAAGTGCTGGCCGGAGCGATTAAACAAATTCGGGATGCCGGCATCCCGGTGGCGGCTTACGACCGAATGATTCGGGGCGTTCCTCTGGACGCGTACATTTCTTTTGATAACCGAGAAGTGGGCCGCCTGATAGGTCGGGCGTTGTTACAGGCGTCGCCCCGGGGGCGGTATCTTTTGGTGAATGGTTCGGTGAAGGATTCCAACAGTTATGAATTAAACGCCGGGGTGCATGAAATTTTGGACCCTCAGATCGAAGCCGGAGCGATCCGGGTCGAACGGGAAATTTGGCTTAATGAATGGAGTTTCGACGAGGCTTTAGAAAAGATCGGCGCGATTTTCGAGGAAACCCTCGATTTTGACGCTGTCAGTTGCGCCAACGATCAGATAGCCAGCGCGGTAATTAAACTACTGGCGGAACGCCGTCGGGCTGGCGAAGTCTTTGTGGCTGGGCAGGATGCGGAACTCCTTAGTTGTCAGTACATTGTGGAAGGGTTACAGTACATGACGGTTTACAAACCTATAGGACGGCTTGCGGTCCGGGCGGCGGAACTCGCGGTAGCCATAGCGCGAAAGCAGGAGTATCCGCCAGATACGATGCTGGATAATCGGAGCGGCGCGTTGGTGCCTTCGTATATCGAAGATTCCGTTGCGGTGTATAAGGACAATATGGAAGTGGTTATTCGGGATGGGTTTCACACCTATGAAGATGTGTACCGGAATTTATACAGCCTTGACGAGGTTTTGGGAATTCGCTAAACTGATAAGACGATGAAGATTCTCTGTATATCCGACCACATTGATCCTCTGGTGTATACCAATACGATTAAAGATAGGTTTGGAGATATAGATATGATTCTTAGCGCCGGGGACCTGCCGATGGATTATTTGGATTTTGTGGTATCGAGTCTCAATAAGCCGTTGTTGTTTGTTTTCGGGAATCATGACAATAACCATTTTAAAGCGGTACCGGAGAGCCTGAATCCCTTTGGGATGGTCACGGACTTTCCTCCCAGCGCGGGGATAATTCATGTCGGGTCCCGGGTGCGTTATGAAGAAGGGCTTATTTGCGCGGGGCTTGGAGGGTCCAGGCTCTACAATAACGGCGAAAATCAGTATACCGAACTGCAAATGAAATGCGAAATGGCAAAGCTCATTCCCCGGCTCTTGTTGAACCGGTTGATTCGGGGGCGGTTTCTGGATGTTTTGCTGACCCATGCGTCGCCTTTTGGGATTCATGACAAACCCGACCGCTGTCATCAGGGATTTAAGTGTTTTTTGTGGTTTATGCGCGTATTTAAGCCTAAGTATTTGATTCATGGGCATATTCATCTCTATGATTCATCGGAAGTGCGGACTACCCGGTATCACAACACCTTGGTACTTAACGCGTATAGTCATTATATTATAGATACTGATGAATATCAGTATACTACTAAAGAAGATCAGACTACTGATCGGCATTGAGGAACAATGAGTAACAGCGTATTCACGGATAACGCGCTCCATTATCAGGCGTCTCAGGATTTCAACAAAGCCCGAAATAAGGCGATTCTGTCGCAGATTCAGCATTTTATGCACGTGGATAAAGACAAGCTCCTTTCGTTTAACGATGTAAAGGATATTTTAAAGCCGAAAAATCAGGTGTACAAGGGAATGCAGATTGTGCCGGTAAATCTCATTATCGGAAGCGAAGGCCGATACCGGGATTTCAACAAATATTTTCTCCCCCGGTCCGAGCGGCTCCGGAACCGCTGGGAACGGGTTGACGAGGCCCGGCTCAAGGATATAATCCTTCCGCCGATTCAGCTCTACGAAATCGGCGGCGCGTACTTTGTCCGGGACGGGAATCATCGGGTGTCGGTCGCCCACAGCCAGGGCATCGAAGCCATCGACGCCGAGGTAATCAGTCTTTCCAGCGAAATCCCCATAAATCCATCCATGACCTCTGACGACCTCCGGCGCAGTCTCATTCAGTACGAAAAACGCATCTTTTACGAAAAAACCAACTTCGGCGACCTCACCGGAGATTACGACCTCGATTTTAACGCCACAGGCCGATACGACGTAATCTACAACCACATCTTAGTGCATAAATACTACCTCAACCAAGGCAAAACCGAGGAAATTCCCTTCAAAGACGCCCTGGTTTCGTGGTACAAAAACGTGTATTCCCCGATTCGCCGAATCATCAAGGACGAATGGCTGGAAGTCAACTTCCCCGGCAAAACTCCCAGCGACCTCTACGTCTGGATCGTCAAACATTGGGATTTTCTCAAAAAAAAATACGGGGTGCACTATTCCCTCGCCCGGGCCGCCCACGACTTTTCCAACAAGTACGGCGAAAGCAAAGGCCGGGTCCCGCGGTTTTTGGCGGTTCTTTTAAGCCGAATCTTCAAGGACCCCTTCAAAAAAATACACCTAGAACTTGATAAAAAAATATAAGGAAGAAAAATGGCAGTGTTATCCATCCAATCCCATGTGGTATACGGATATGCGGGAAATACCGCGGCGGTATTTCCTCTTCAGCGGCTTGGACGGGAAGTTTGGGCGGTAAATACCGTGGAATTTTCCAACCATACCGGGTACGGCGCCTGGCGGGGACAGGTTTTGGACCCGGCTCTCCCGGGGGAACTCGTACTCGGCTTGGAAGAACGGGGGGTTCTCGGCAAATGCGAGGCCCTCTTATCGGGTTACATGGGCGCGCCCGAAGCCGGCCTTGCCGTCATAAACGCAGTCCGGAAAGTTCGGAGCCTAAACCCCAACGCGCTCTATTGTTGCGACCCAGTCATGGGCGACGTGGGCCGGGGATTTTACGTCAAACCCGGCATCCCCGAAATTTTTAAGAAGGATGTTATCCCCCTCGCGGACATCGTCACTCCGAATCAATTCGAGCTGGAAGCCCTTACCGGCCTGGATACCTCTTCCCTCCCCGGGGTCCGGAAAGCGATTGCCGCCATCCACGCCCGGGGTCCCAAGGTCGTGCTGGTGACCAGCTTCCGGGAGGGCCTGCGCCCCCTGGATCCAGAAGCCCGGTCCCCAGGGGATCACCTCGATATGCTCGCCTCGGATGGGAACAGCCTTTACCGCACCCGGACCCCGGAACTGCCCTTCGAGGCGGGCATGGCGGGGTCCGGAGACCTCACCGCGGCGGTGTTTCTCTCCCAATACCTCAAAACCCGGGACCTCCGGCAGACCCTCGAAGCCGTTACCGCCTCGGTATACGGCATCATGGAAGCCACCTTCAAGGCGCAAAGCCGGGAGCTTTTCATCATCCAAGCCCAAGAGGAGCTGGTTTCTCCGTCCTCGTTATTCGAAGCGGTCCTTTGCTAAAAGGAAAAACAGCTTTTGTCTGCCGAAATTTCTTGGCCTGCAAGAAACCGGCAGTCCAAAAGCATTTTTTAAATTTACTTTTTTACTTACTTCTTTTAACGTATAATTCAAATTTCCGGTATATAATTTTTTTGTTACCCCTGGGAGTATATTGATCAAAAAAATGAGAGATTCCAGCCTTGTCTAAACCGAAGGTATACATTACTATATTAGTAGGATATTAGGGATAAGGAGAGTATCTAATGTCTAAAAGACAGGTTTATATAGATTATAACGCGACCACACCGCTCAAAGACGAAGTCAAAGCCGGGATGATCGCGGATTTAGCAATTTACGGCAACGCTTCCAGTATGCATGGGGCCGGCCGGCTCGCCCGGAACCGGGTCGAAGACGCCCGCCGTAAAGTAAGCGCGCTGATCGGAGCGGATTCTCAAGAGATTATCTTTACCTCCGGAGGGTCCGAATCCAACAACATGGTGTTCCAAACCATGGGGTTAATCGGGCAGAAGGCCGGGGAACCGAGAAGCGAAATCATCGCCACCGAAATCGAACACCCTTGTGTGCTGAATTCCGCCAAGTTTTTGCAGAGTTGGGGCTTCAAGGTGACTTTTCTTCCGGTGGATCAATACGGCCTAATCCAGATGGGGCGCCTCGAAGAGGCCCTGACCGATAAAACCCTCTTCGTATCGGCGATGATGGCGAATAACGAAATCGGCACAATTCAAAACATTAAAGAAATAACCCGGCTCGTCCACAAAGCCGGGGCTTGGATGCATACCGATGCCGTCCAAGCGGTCGGGAAAATTCCGGTAAATGTTCGGGACCTCGGGGTGGACTACCTCACGATGTCGGCTCATAAGATTTACGGTCCTAAGGGCGTCGGCGCGCTCTACGTCAAAACCGGCGCGCCCCTCTCTCCCCTAATCCATGGAGGGCATCAGGAAGATGGATTTCGGGCGGGAACGTACAACAACCTTGGGATTCTCGGGTTCGGCAAAGCCGCGGAACTCGCATCCGCAGACCTAGAACGCTACGGCCTAGAAATTTCCGCCCTTCGCGCTCAACTGCGGGACGGCATCGCAGAAAAGATTCCTAATATTAAAATAAACGGTCCTTTCACGGAGGTTCTGCCCAATACCCTCAATGTTTCGTTCCCCGGCGCGGAAGGCGAAGCGATTCTGCTCTCTCTGGACCTTATGGGCATCGAGGTTTCCACCGGTTCAGCCTGCGCTTCCGGCAGTCTCGATCCGTCCCATGTGCTTTTGGCCACCGGCGTAGGTCCCGAACTCGCCCATGGGTCGATCCGTTTCAGTTTGGGCTGGGGCCTCACTTCCTCGGACATAGACTACGTCCTCGAAACTCTGCCCCCGATTATTCATCGCCTCCGGGCTATGTCCACCGTAAAATAAAGGAGAAATATATGGCTGATTGGCTCTATTCGGATACCGTGAAAGATCACTTTATGAACCCCCGAAACGTGCTTATGGAAGACGAGACGGCCTTCCCCGCAAACGCCCGAGGACAAACCGGAAACCTAAAATGCGGAGACCAAATGCTGATGCTCCTGAAAATCGAACAGGACATCATAACCGACGTGCGCTGGAAAACCTACGGATGTGCCAGCGCAATAGCATCTACCAGTATGCTTTCTGAAATCATTAAAGGAATGCCAATTCAAGAAGCCTACGGAATAGGCCCCGAAGACTTGGTGAAAAAACTCGGGGGCCTGCCGGAATATAAAATTCACTGTTCCGTCTTGGGAGATAAGGCCCTCCGGGCCGCCATAGACGACCACCTTGAAAAGACCGGCCGAGCAGGACTGTTCAAAGAACCCGCTCAGGAGGTGTGTCACTGTCTCGGTATCACCGATAAGGACATCGAACGGGCCTTCCAACAAGGCGCCCGCACCTGGGACGCGCTCCAGCAATCAACGAAAATCGGTACTGGTTGCGGCGCTTGCAAGGAAAAAGCCCTCGAGTTACTCCACGAGTTCGCTCACATCTACGGCTGACCCGCCAACCCGGTTTCTCTCCGCCTGTCCAACGAGGGTCAGACCCCAGGGTCTGACCCTCGTTGATTTTAAGAAAAGGGCCAGACATCGACATCGGCGGGGCGCAAAGCCGTCTTTAACCTTAGGGCCGACACCGGGGTCTGACCCTAAGGTTAAGCGATGGACAGGGGCCTAATATTGTGGTATGCTTTGACTTATGGATGACAAATCGAAATTTGAGGGGCCGGTTAGATTTACTAAAGCCGAGCTGGATGAGTCTTTACTGGATCGGGATTTGGTTTTTCATTATTCCCGGGAGCGGCGGCTTGCGAAAGCTTCCGCGGAGTTACGGGACTTCAATGAGGCAGGACCCCAAAAGGGAGGATTTTTGAGGAGGCGAAGGGGAAATCCTTTTCACCTTGTATTATTAATGACTATTATTGTTTTCAGTTTAGGGATTTTTTTTATCTCCGGGGCGAAGGGGAATAAGCGCGCGCTGACTTTGGGGGGGAATGTTATATCCGTATCGGCGGAGCGGCTCAAGGCGGGCGATGAGGGGGCTATTTTCTTGACCATCAAGAAAATAGCCCCGTCCCAGGCTTATACCGGCGCAGTGGATGTGGCGGTTACCTTTGCGGAGAAGGCGGAGGGGAAGGCCCTGCCGGTAGAAGCTCGGCGGATTATTTTTCATGCGAAGGCCCGGGAGGAGATTATCCTTACGATACCCTTTGACGCGCCGGTTTTAGCGGTGGTTTTGCAGAGCGAAGATGGGCAATCGGTTCTTTTCAAGGTAAAGGTAAAATAAGAAAAAAAATTTAAAAAAGATTAAATAAAGATTTATTTTTTCCGAAAATGTGCCGATATTTTTATCGGTATTATGAATAAGCACATCAACTTTGAAGATAACATATTTATACTCAATGTCCGGGTCCGGATGATTCAGGATATACTGCTTCTCGAAGCGGATCAGGATTTATTCCTTAAAAAGACGATGGATGACATTGACTTTATCGATGATGCTCTGGGGATCCTGCTGGATGATCTCCTTGAAAATATACATCTTATAGAACGAAATGAGCTGTTGGATAATCTTTCGTTGATAGAAGAAGAATTCGCCGGGGTGTTGAGTCTGTTTTTGAACGGTTCCGGGACGATTTCGTCCGGGCGGTTTCCGGCTTTTCGGGAAAAGATTATCTTTCTTCATTCGCATAGTCTCACCCGCAAAAAAAGTATCGATGATTCCCGGAAGCAGTCTGACGGGGTAATCATGGAACCTCTGGTGAGTCCGGCGGAACTCAACGAACTGCTCAAGGAGTATTAGCCGATGCGAATTTCCGGCGGCGTTTTGCGGGGCCGGGGAGTGAGATTTCCGCCCGGGGAAATCCGGCCTGCCATGGACCGGATGCGGGAATCGGTATTTGCCGGGCTGGGGGATTTGACGGGTCGGTCCTTTCTCGATATGTTTTCCGGGTCCGGCATTATCGCGTTGGAAGCCGCCTCCCGGGGAGCCGAGCCGATAGAAGCCGTAGAACGGGACCCCCTAAAACGCGCCGTCCTTATAGAAAATGTGTCCATCGCGCCGGTCCGCATCCGATGCCGGTTTATGGCGGCGGAACTTTACATCCGCCGGGCAAAAACTAATTTCGATATTATTTTCTGCGATCCTCCCTTTCCCTACGAGTACCGGCCGGAGCTTATCCGGGACCTTGGGGCCTCTCGGCTTTTGGGGGAAGGCTCTAGGCTGATTATTCATCGGCCCCGGGAATCTCCTCTAGCGCAGTCGGCGGGTCCTCTTGTCTTAGAAATGTCGAAGGAATACGGCCGTTCGGTGGTGGATTTTTTCATCTTTCATCGATCGTGAATTTCCCTTTCGGTAGCCGGTTTTTTCTAAAAAAAATTTAAAAAAGCGAAAAAAGCGGAATTGATATTGAAATTATCTTAAAAATAATCGATACTGAAATAGATTCGGATGAAAAATGGTATGGATTATAAAAAAATCTTTGAGAAATTTGAGGGTCAGCCTGGGTTTATAAAAACCGCTCAAAAGCCTCCGGCGGGAGGCAGGAACATTGAAGGCTCCCAAAAAGCCGCGCTTAACCGTAAAGGAAACGCGCTGTTTAACACTGGAGATATCGAAGGCGCCAAGCGGGTCTTTTTAACTACCGGCTATTCTGATGGGCTTTCCCGGATCGGGGATGCGTATAAAGCCCAAAATCGCTACCTGGAAGCCCTGAATATGTATCTCATCGCCCCGGACCCGAAAAAATACGAAGCTATGGTAAAACAACTATCTGCCATAATTCAAAAATTATTACATGAAAAAGAGGACCCTTCTCATGAGTGACACCCTGAAACACCCGGACGGTTCACCCGATATTCCTGAATTCGAAGCTCTTCCTGGAGCCCCGGAAGGGGAAGATAAGGAAGTAACCGAAATATCGGAACTGTCCAAAAAAGGATACCAATTCTTAAAAGAAGACAGAGTATCCGACGCAGTAGATTGTTTCAATAAAATCCTCGAAGTGGACGAAAACAATAACTACGCGCTGGTCGGCATGGGAGACGCTTCCCGCAAACGAGGCAACTTCAAAGAAGCGGTATCATACTACCAGCGATGTCTCGTACACCATCAGGGAAATAACTACGCGCTGTTCGGTTTGGCGGACTGCTACAAAGCCTTAAACCAATATCACAAAGCCATAGAAATATGGGAACAGTACCTCCAGCACGATGATAAAAACATCACCGTTCTTACCCGGGTCGCGGACGCCTACCGCAAAGTCAAGGATTTCAAGCATTCCAAAGCGGTATACCTCAAGGTCCTTGAAATGGAAGATTGGAATCCCTACGCTATCATCGGCCTGGGGCATCTTCACTACGACTTCAAGGAATACCGGGAAGCTCTGGTGTATTGGGAGAAGATGCTCGATACCGCTCAGGGCAACGTGGACATTCGGGTGCTGACGTCCATCGGGAACTGCCACCGGAAACTCAAGACCTTCGAGAACGGCATCCCCTATTTTGAAAAGGCCCTTCAGCGGGACCCCTATAACTTCTACGCGCTGTTCGGCTTGGCGGACTGCTACCGAGGGCTGAATCAGCAGAACCGGTCCTTGGAATACTGGAACCGCATCCTCGACCAGGACCCCCGGAACAAAGTCATCCTCACCCGGGCCGGGGATGCTTACCGCAGTATGGGCAATTTCGACCTGGCCGTCGATTACTACCGCCGGGCCTTGAACATCGAATTCGACACCTACGCGGTTCTCGGGCTGGCCATGGTAGCCAAACAGTTAAGCAAATACGACGAAGCCATCGAATCCCTGGGCCGACTCATCCAGCAGGATCCCAAAAATTACCGGCTTTCCCTTGAATTGGCGGACTGTTTCTACCGAAAAGGAGATAAACAAAAAGCCCTGGATGTCCTCGAAGATTTCCAAAAACAGGGAATCCGCAACCTCGGCATCGCGGAATTTATCGAAAAACTCAAAACCTAATCGGAGGATCCATGAAGGATAACAAACCGGTATTATCTGGCCTGTCCTTGCAGGCTCTGCAAAACCTGCTCCCGGATCTGCCGGCTTATCGGGCGCACCAGGTCTTCCAGTGGATGTCCCGGGGCGCCCCGTCGTTTCAGACCATGTCGGACATCCCCATCTCTCTGCGGGAATCCCTGGACCGCCGATGCGCCCTCTACTCCAGCAGTATCGCGGATCAGCTCGAAGACTCGGACGGCACGGTAAAACTCCAGCTTATACTGCACGATAAAGAACGAATCGAATCCGTCCTCCTTTCCGACGGCGCAGGACGCAAAACGGCCTGCCTCTCCACCCAAGCCGGATGCCCCATGGCCTGCGTTTTCTGCAAAACCGGACGCCGAGGCTTCTCCCGAAACCTCAACACCGGAGAAATCGTCGAACAATTTCTGCATCTCCGAAGTATAGCCGGCGACATCGACTCCATCGTCGTCATGGGAATGGGCGAACCTCTCTTAAATCTGCCGGAACTCCGCAAAGCCGTCGAAATACTAACGGACCCGGAAGGCATCGGCCTCTCCAAACGCCGCATAACCCTATCGACCTGCGGCATCGTACAGGGAATTCGGGAACTGGCCGACCTCGGTCCCCAAGTACGGCTCGCAGTTTCGCTCACCGCCGGAGACCCAGTTCTGCGGGAACAGCTCATGCCGGTAACCAAAACTAACCCCCTGCCCGCGCTGAAAGATGCGTTGCAATATTACCAACGCAAGTACGGTCAGCGAATTACCCTGGAAGCCGTATTACTTGGCGGAACCAATACCCGGGAAATCGACCTTCAGGCCTTCGCGGCCTTTGCCGAAGGCCTGGACGCCATAGTGAATGTCATCCCCTGGAATCCCGTGGAAGGCGCCCGGTGCGGAAAAACACCCCTTCGGGAGCCCTTCCGGGAGGAAATCGAACGGTTCATCCGGGGCTTGGAACGCCGGGGCCTCAAAGTCACCCGGCGTCTGCGAAAAGGACAAGGCATCGCCGGAGCCTGCGGTCAGCTCGCCTAGCCCCGCCTCAACAGGGCCCGGCCCACATCAAGGAGGGCGAAAACGGAAAAAGAAAAGCCCCAATGCACGCCGATAAATGGCCTGGCCGAGTATTCTCTTAGCCGGCGGGGGTTCAGCGCGATAGACCGCTACCTGGGGCTTCCCGAGTTGCCCTGTATTTGGGTGGAAACCGATGCGGACCCGGTCGCGCTGGCTAAGGCCTTTGAGGGATTGCGTTTTCCCGGACCCCGTATTGCGGATGCCGCTCTCGACGCGGAGGGCCGGCATTGGTATTTCCGATGCCGGGACAAAAATGAGCCTTATTGTCCATCGTACCGGTTACTGCGGTTTACGCAGGATGAAAAGACTCAGCGGTTTATGGACCCGGCGGGAGTGTATCCTGCGCTTCGGCATTTACGGTCGAGGCTTCGGGGCAAGCCAAATACCGCCCCCGGAGAAAACTGGTGGGAAGGGCTGGCAGGAACCGCGGATTCTTATCAGGCGGCGATGGACGCCGGATTGATTCTTGCCCGGTACACGAAGGGACCCCCGCCGATTCCGGAGATAGCCGAGTCCTTGCGAGAATTGCCCCGGGGTATTCCCCCGGGACCGGAGGAACAGCGGATGCTCCTGCTGTGTCTTTTGGTTTCCGAGCGGCCGGATCTGGGGTTTGAGTTACTGAAACTTTGCGGGTTTATCGGCGAGTTTTGGCAGGAAATCGCGGTGTTGGGGGATGTGGATCACTCAAAGGAATGTCATCCCGAAGGCAACGTCTGGAATCACACGATGGAAACTTTTCGGCATAGGAAAACCCGGGATCTTCGGCTTTCTCTGGGCTTGTTGCTCCATGATTCGGGGAAGCCTCTGGCTCGTTCGTCTGGGAATCGCCGCTTCGACGGACACGCCGAACTTGGGGCGGCCCAAGCCCGGCGGTTTCTCAAGCGTCTTGGTTTTGACGAGCCGTTTATCGAGGATGTGGGATTTCTTGTGCGTAATCATATGCTTCCGGCCGCGCTTCCCCGGCTGGCTATTACGCGGATTCGGGAAGTTGTGGAATCTCCGCTCTTTCCGACTCTTCTGGAACTTTATCGATGCGATGAGGCGTCCTCCTTTAAGAGCCTCGAGGGGTACTACGCGTCGAGCGGGGCCTATCGGGCTTATATCCGGCGCAATCCGGCCGGGGCCGGGAAGATTCCTTTTCATAAAAAATAAATTGCTTTTCCCTTGGAAAAAAAATGAACGAAATACTTCGATTAGAAAAAAACGCCCGGGGCCGGGATTTCGTGTGCGGAGATATTCATGGCTGTTTTGACGATTTGGAAACCGGCTTGGGAGAAAAAAAATTTAATCCTTCGGCAGATCGGCTGTTCTGTGTGGGCGATTTGTTTGATCGGGGACCCCGATCCCAGGATGCTCTGGAATATTACCGTAAAGATTGGCTTTACACCGTCAAAGGAAACCATGAAGATATGTTCGCGCAGTTGTATGAACAATGCGGAAGCGCGTATGCCCGGTATCGGTTTGTAAACGGCGCGGATCGGTACGGCAACGGCAACGAATGGATGGCGCCCCAAAAGGCAGAATATTTACAGGAAATGTTTGAAGCCGTCCGGCTTCTGCCGCTGATTATCCAGATCGGCGACACGCTGATTCTGCACGCCCGTCTGCCCCCTGTAAATTCCTTAGAGGAAATCGAAGCTCATTCTGAAAAATACGAAGAGACGATTCTATGGGAACGAAAAGGACGCCCTAAAAATATACGAATTACCGGCATTAACCGGGTTTTCTGCGGACATACGATTGTAAAAAATCCGGTGGAGTACAAAGGAACGATTAACATCGATACCGGCGCGTTTCTTGCGTATTGGAAAGGCTATTCCGGCCGACTTACGATTCTTCCTTTATTCCCCTAGGATGCCCGCCCGGGGTTTCCTTGATGGCGTTAAGGTGGCGTTAGACCCGCTGGCGGGCGAAGCCTATGGGGTTGAAGGCGTTGAGGTTATTTCGCATTTCGTCTTTGCAGTAGCCCAGGAGGGTATCGATAGAAAGGCTTTTTCCGCTGAGGATAGCGTCAACTTCGGTTTTCCGGGCGATGTTTTCGATTTGTCCTCCGGACAGCTCGAAGCCGCTGGCAAGTTCTGTGAGAATGTCTTGGGGAACATCCGGCAGGAGGGCCTTCCAAATTCCTCGGCGGCTTTCTTGTCCGGGTTTTTCAAACGCGATTTTATACAAAAACCGGCGTTCAAACGCGGGGTCCATGTTTTGGGTTAAATTGGTGGTGGCGATGAGGATGCCCGTTAAGTTTTCCATTTCTTGGAGGATGATATTCTGCACGGTATTTTCGGTTTGGTCTATTGAGTGATTTTCTCCGGTGATGGCCTTACGTTTTCCGATTACGCCGTCGGCTTCGTTGAAGAGCAGAATCGGGGCGGCGTCGGAATGGTCCACGGCGGCCCGGTAATCGTCGAAAATTTCTTTAATTTTTTTTTCGGTTTCGCCGTACCAGCAACTTTTTGTTTCCGAGAGGTCTACCATCATGATATTACGTTCGGTTTCTCTGGCGATTTGGTAGGCGGTTTCGGTTTTGCCGGTTCCCGGCGCGCCGCTGAACAGGCAGGCAAAACCTTTCCGCATTCCTTTGCAGGTGAGGCGTTCTTGGATTTTGCGGTAATGTTCTTCTTTCAGGAGTTCGGTGAGGGTTTGGATGGCTTCGCTTTCCCGTTGGTTGTAGAACATTTTTTTGATCTTGATTGCTTGGGAAAGCAGGATATTTTTTTTGAAATCCTTTTTTCCCAGACCGGTTAGTTCCGAGAGGAGTTCTTTTTTTGAGGCTTCGGATACTTTATAAGCTTCGTTGTTGACGAAGCCGCCGCTGTTGGCGTATTCGATGTAGTTATCTTTGATTAAGTTGTGGTAGCCATTGGCCAATGACCGTTTGACCGCGCTGATTCGGCATTTATCTTCGTACAAAAAACCGAAGTCGTGGTCGCCGATGTTGTCATCGTTATTGTTGCCCGCCAGATGGCAGAAACAGAGGAACAAAACGAGATCGTTCGGCTCCAGGGTATAGCTCAGTATTTTTTGGCAGAAATGCAGATGGGTGTTGATGCGGATTAGGTCCAGCAATTCGGTTTTCAAGGCTTCGAAGGAAAGTTCGTTGTCTTCCCGTTCTTTAAAGAGCTGTTCAAGGACGGTGAAGAGTTTGTCTATGGATATATTTTCGTTGGTTTCGGGCTTGTATTCGCCGTATTTTCTGAGGGATTCCTGGACCTCCCGGGGGACTCGGTAGAGGATGCTGTTCCCGTCCCGACTGCATCGGATCAGCTTTTTCTTTTCGAGTTCGTCGCATTCATTGATGTACTTGATGATTCGGACGTTACTGCATTTTATAGATTCCGCTATTTCGCTTATGTGGATATGGTTATCGGAGCTTTTTTCCATGAAATGGGCGAACAACACCGTTTGTAACGGGCTTAACCCAAGTTTCCGGTTTATGTACCCGAAATGCTCTTTCCCTTTGTTCAGGCATTTATCGATGCCGTACCGCTGGGAAATCTCAACAATTTTTTCAATGTGATCCAAAATGCCGAAATCTTTGGTATTCTCCCCGGAATCAGCTTGAAAAAACGACGTTTTATCCGCCAGAAAATTAATTTTCATAAAAATAGTATAGTCCCAAAGATACTGCTTGTCAAGTAACCTCGCCCGGGGTCTCCCTTCGCCCGGAAATCTCCCTTCGCCGGCGAAAATTGCTGACAGACCGGATTCAATGGGGTAAACTATATCCATGATTACACGATTAGGACACATCGCTATCCGAGCAAAGGACATCGAAGTTACCGCCGGGTTTTACCGGGACGCCCTCGGGATGCCGGAAGCCTTTCGGATGCACAACCTTCCGGGCGGAAAATTAGGGAGTATCCATATTTTCGTCGCCCCCAGCCAGTTTATCGAGATCTTCCCGGACGGAACCGATCCTTGGGTTCCCGGCCCGCAAAGCATAGGTTGGAATCACCTCTGTTTTGAGGTGGATAAGGCCGCTGAAACCCTCGAAACTCTGCGAAACCGGGGAGTCCCCATCGACACCGAACTAAAAACCGGTTTCTCCGGAGGCCTCCAATTCTGGACTCACGACCCCGACGGCAATCCCATCGAATTCATGGAACTACCCCCAGACTGCCTTCAAACTAAAGCGAATAACCGCTTTTTTCCCAAGGAGTTTTTTTAGGTTCCGTATTGACATTTTCAAAGGAATTCGGATTATACTTATAATACTAAGGAGTGTATAATGAGTGTAAGAGCAACCGGCGCGATTGTCGCCGAACTTGTGGTCGCCACGGGAATCCCGAACAGCCCGCGAATGATCGTCCAGGATTTCGACGCCGAAAAACGAACAGTGTCAACGGTATGGTTTTCCGACGATAATAAAGCGCAACACGCGGTGTTTCCCGCATCAGCCCTCGACCGGGCCCCGGAAGAAGGGACGAAAAAATCAGCCCGCAAAACCGCAACTCCCGGGGCAAAAGGAACGAAAAAAAAGTAACCCTCCCCCTGACTACGGCAGACCGCGGTAGTCAGGCCCTCCCGAACCGGCCGAAGGCCGATACATCCGCAACTGAGCCAGTAAATCCCTCGCCCGTTGCCTAATCCGCCCATGATAACGCCCATCCGCAATGCGGGAAATAACCAGCATCGAATCCCTGTCTAACTTCCAGCCATTTTGCTCCGCAAAAGTTTCATAGGCTTCCAGGCCCGAAAGAGCTAAAAAATTGTCCGGCGAAAACATATCAAAACGATGGAGAATGCCGGTTATCGCGGTCACCGTTTTTTGATTTTCGTTTAACCCGGACTTCTTCAGGGCCGTGACAATTTCCGTGAGAACCGTGCTTTCAAATTCCGCGCCGGCCATCCGCATCAAAACGTTATACGCTTCAGGAGTGCCTAGGTCCCCAAGGTACATCGCGGCTTTGCTCCGAACATCCGGATACCCAAGCCGGTTCTTGAAGGCCGTTCGGCGCACCGTCCCCTCCAAACCAAGATACTCCAAGGCCCCCAGAACCTCCCCGCCGATAACTCCCCGGCTAATCGCGGCCCCAATGTTAGCCAAAGCGGTCAGCTTCATCTCCCGGCTCTCCGCGCGGCTCTGCTCCCGAATCAGCATCAGCTCCACCGACTCCTGAAGATACGACGCTTCAGGAGTCAGGGAATCAAGATTGAAATCAAAATCCTGGGCCCAGCTAACGCTGAAACAAGCCCAAAACAGCGGAATAAACATCCATTTCATATTATCTCCTTACTTTTCAAAATTTTGAAATTTAAAAATTTTCTAAAAAATGTAACACTCCTTCTCCCATCGCTTTTGTGCCGACTATCTTTTCCGGCCTACCGCTTTTGCCGGCCAAGTCCTGAGTCCGCAAACCCGCATCCAAAACCGCAGAGACCGCCCCAGAGACCGCCTCCGCCTCCCGCTCAAGCCCAAAAGAATACCGCAACATCATCCCGGCAGAAAGAATCGCCCCCAAAGGATTAGCTGTATCCTTCCCGGCTAGGTCCGGCGCGGAACCGTGAATCGGCTCATAGATCCCCCTAACACGCCCAGTTTCATCAGGACTCCCAAGACTCGCCGAAGGCAACATCCCTATCGAACCAGCCAGAGCCGAAGCCTCGTCAGACAAAATGTCCCCAAATAAATTTGACGTAACCAACACATCAAACTGCCCCGGATTTCGGATAAGTTGCATCGCGCAGTTGTCCACATACATATACGAAGTTTCCACCGCCGGATAATCCTTTGCCGTCTCCGCCGCAACCTCCCGCCACAGCCGGGAAGATTCCAACACATTAGCCTTATCCACAACGCAAAGCTTCTTCCGCCGGGACAGCGCGGCGTCATAACCCCGCCGAAGCACCCGGTCAATCTCATCCCAAGAATAGGCCTCAGTATCAAAGGCCGACCGGTTCCCATCCCGCCGGCCCCGCTCTCCAAAATACAGCCCCCCGGTCAGCTCCCGAACAATAAGCAGATCAAAACCGGGCTTCCCATCGGAATTGCCCAGAACCTCATCCTTGAGGGGACACGCCCCCCGAAGCTGAGGAAATAACGCCGCGGGACGAAAATTGGCAAATACCCCCAGCCCAGCCCGCAATCCCAGAAGGGCCCGCTCAGGCCTAAGATGCCCCGGCAGAGTATCCCAACGGGGCCCCCCCACCGCGCCAAGAAGCAACGCATCGCACTGCTTAACCGCTTCCAAAGTACCCGCCGGCAGAGGCTCGCCGACCGCGTCAACTGCTTTCCCCCCCGCCGCAAGCTCCACATAGTGAAATGTATGCCCGTATTTATCACCCACCGCGTCCAATACTTCCACCGCCGGACCAATAACATCAGGCCCTATCCCATCCCCCGAAATCAGGGCTATCGTATACATCATCTTTTCCCTTTCTCCATTTCAACTATATCCCAATCCCTCAAGATATGCAATGCAGTCCTGATCTCTGTTAGTGCCAGACATATATGTCTGGCACTAAAGAAATTGAAGCAGGAAGTGTATTGATGCCTTATAGGGATTTATGAGACCCTTACGCATACTTATAGACGGCGCGACGTATCATGTCACCTCCGAGATCAACCGAGGCAACTATGATTTACAGGAGCCTCGGTTCAAGCAAGCCTTTCTGGACTTCGTAAAAAAGACAAAAAAGAAGTTCAGCTTCGAGTTGTGGAACTTTTGCGTCCTAGA
>JAIRPY010000115.1 GCA_031256905.1 Spirochaetaceae bacterium | reverse complement strand
CCACCGGATGGATTGCGCCAAGGCCCTGGCGAGGGACGTTTTCCCGACGCCGTGGGAATCCGCTAGGATAACGTGACCTCCGGCGATCTGGGCGGCGATAATGTATTCCAGCTTTTTCGGGTCTACGGAAATGAGTTTCTTGATGTTGCCTATCAGCAAATCTATCGATGGTTTTACGGTGGAGTCCATAGGCCATCGTATACAAAAATAGAAAAGATAGCAACCGCCTCAAACCCGCCTAAGTTACTTCAAAGACGCCTTCGACTTCGACCGGGATGTTTCCGGGAAGTTCGTTATGCCCCACCGCGGAACGGGCAGGGCGTCCCGCTTCGCCGAATAGGTCGATGAAAAGCTGGGACGCGCCATTCGCGACCAAAGGCTGTTGAAAAAACCCCGGCGCGCTCGACACAAACACCAGAATCTTCACCACCGAAACGATACGGTTGAGGTCCCCGGTGTAGGCGTGCAGAATGCTCAAGACATTCAGGGTACAGGCTTTTGCCGCGGCTTGCCCTTCCTCGACGGTAAGGTCCGAACCGACCTTGCCGGTAAACAGCGGAATGCCCTTCAGGGTAGGGCCCTGCCCGGAACAAAACAGCAAGTTCCCGGTCCGTTTTACCGGCGCATACAGGCCCCCCAAAGGCGGCGGTTCCGGCAGGGTCAGGCCGAGGCTTTTCAGTTTTTCGTATACATCCATTTTTTCCTTCCTTAAAATTTTTCTTAAAATTTTTTCAGATTCTTTTAAAAAACTAAAACTAAAAACTTTCGCTGGAAAAGGGGGTTTCCCGAATTTCGTCCAGATACGCGTAGAGCGTGTATTTTGAGATTCCGTAGAATCGGGCGATGCGGTCTCCGGATTTTTTTATCAGTAACGCGCCCTTTTCGTCGAGAAAGGTGAGGCCCTTGAGTTTATCCTCTTTGGTCATGAGCGGAGCCGGTTTGCCGATGTAATCCGCGGATTGTTGGAGGAGGGTTTCTAACAGTTCGCTTACGTTTTTGGGGAAACTTTCTTCTATTTCTTTGGGCTGAGAATTTTGTTTATCTCCGGTGATGGCTTTGATGGCTTCTCCGGCGTGGAGGAGGAGGGTGGTATCGAAGTTGATGCACACCGCGCCGACGACCTGATGCAGGGCGTTGCGGATGTAGACGGACGAGGAACGCAGGATTTTTCCGTCTTTGGTTCTGGTGATGTAGCCGTATTTATCGCCGTTTACGTCGGTTCCCCGGATGACTTCCAAGCCGAGGTTGGTGCCGCAATCCCCAACTTCTCTGCCGGTAACGCCGCCGTTTTCGATGGCTACGATTGAATGTTCGTAGGGCTGACCTTTCAGGTCATGGATTACGACTTCGCAGTTCGGCCCGAAAATATAGGCGATACCTCTCGCCAGAGACTCAAGAAATTTTTCTTCATCCGCCACAGATTCCATTTTTTCAGTATATCTTATCCATCTTTTTTATACAAGATTGAATATAAAAAAAAATTTTTAGGCTATAAAAAATTACTTGACCTTTACCCTAAGATCGGCTATAGTAAATTCAGGAGTAAAATATGAAAAAAATTATCCTAATCGGAATGTTATGCGTTGGACTATGGGGATTGTGGGCTGGAGCGGGTAAGGACTCCGTTAAGGGACCCCAAAAAATCGTGTTTTGGTATTACCACAAAGGCGATGAAGGAGCGGTTCTTGAAGAGGTTTTGAAGAAGTTCAACCAATCTCAACAAACCTATGAAGCCCAAGGATTCAGCGTGCCGGATACGCAGAAATACATCGTCGCTATGGCGAGCAATGAGTCGCCGGATATTATCGAAGTTTCTAATCAGCAGATTCCAACGTATCAGTCCGCAGGACTGCTCGAAGATATAGGAGGGCTGGCGAAAAAAAATAGTTTTTCTACAGATATTTTCGGAAAAGCCGCGCTCGAAGCCAACAGCGTCAGCGGTACTGTGTATGGGCTTCCTTACAATTCCGTGATTATTCAGATGTTCTACAATAAAACTATTCTTAACAGCATCGGCTATACCGCGCCGCCGGCGACGATGGAAGAACTTTACGAAATGGCGGTAAAAGCTACAACCCTCGATGGGGCGGGAAATATTGATATTCTCGGGTATCCCTTATTTCCCCTGGCTTCGGCCCGGCAGGAGTTAATTTACGCCTTCGGCGGAACTTGGACGGACAGTTCCGGAAAAAAAGCCACCCCGAATTCTCCGGGAGTTTTGGCGAGTCTCAAACTGAACGCCGAATATCGGAACCGATACGGCGCGGATAAAGTTCAGCGGTTTGTGGCGACCAGTAATACTAACCGGTATTCGCCGCAGGATATTTTCTTTGCCGGAAAACAGCTTTTCCGTTTCGACGGTCCTTGGCTTTCCAAAATGATCGCGGACAATAATCCGGCTTTAGATTACGGAGTCGCGCTCATTCCGGGTACGAAAGCTAATCCGGGGCTTCGCGGGGTCAGCCGGTACGAAACCGCTTCTATCGTAATTCCCCGGGCTGGAAAAAATAAAGACGGCGCCTGGGCTTTGGCGAAGTTTCTGGTCACTGAAGGCGCGAAAGACCTCTGCCTGGGGATGCGGAATCTTCCGGCAAACAAAAATCTCTACACCGACAAAGACCTCTTGTCCCTGGATCCGAGTTTCCCCATGTTCATGGAAGCCCTGAAAACCGAAAACGGCATCCAGTACCCAAAACTTGAGGAATCCGCCAAGTATACCAGCCTAATCGAGGAACATTTGGACTATGTGTATAACGGCACGAAAACCCCGGAAGAAGCGATGAACGCCTTGCAACAGCAGGCGTCTCAGCTTCGATAATAATCCGGGAAGCCCGGGCAAAAAAATGAAAAAAACTGCGTTTAAACGGCAGGATGAGATACATGGACTGCTTTTCGCGCTTCCTTGGATTATCGGGTTCTTCGGATTCAGCGTTATTCCTTTTATCAGTTCTTTTTACTATAGTTTTACGGAGTTTAACCCTATTCTGCCCGCGAAATGGGTAGGTCTTGAAAACTACCGGTATATTCTTTCGGATCCTTTGCTGTACAAAAGTTTGTTCAACACGTTTTTCTACGCGTTTATTTCTACCCCGGTTAATTTGGGCATCGCGTTAGGGCTTGCAATGCTGATAACCCGTTCTTTTCGGGGGCGGACGGTAGTCCGAACGATTTTTTTTGTACCATCGATAATTCCGATGGTCGCCGCGACGATGGTATGGATTTGGATGTTTGATCCGACGTACGGGTTTATCAACGCGGCTTTGGGCGGGTTCGGCCTAGAGGGTCCCGCATGGCTTATCAATCCTAAAACCACCAAGTGGGCCCTTGTGATAATGGGCGCATGGTGTACCGGTACGACTATGCTTATTTGTCTTGCGGCTCTGCAAGACGTACCGAAAAGTTATTACGAGTCCGCGGAAATCGACGGCGCAAGTTCCGCGGTAAAGTTTTTTCGGATTACTATTCCCTGTATTTCTCCGGTGGCGGTATATCAGCTTATTCTCAATCTTATTAATTCGTTTCAGTATTTTACCCAGGTATACATCATTACTGCCGCGTCGAGCGGCAGAACTTCTGCGGCAAGCGGAGGTCCTGAAAATTCTATTCTTATGTATCCGCTGTATTTGTTTCACAATGCGTTTATTTATATGCGAATGGGCAGAGCTTCCGCGATGGCGTGGATTCTGTTTGTTATCATTGGTTTTTTAACTCTGCTGATGATAAAATCGGCGGGTAAATCCATAAACAGTTCCGGAGGCGAATAATGCGGTTTCGATTTCTCCAAAGTATTTTTATACTGGCGCTTTGCGCGGTATTTATTATGCCCTTTACGGTGATGCTTACTACATCTTTTAAAACGTTGAACGATGCCTTTAGTATTCCGGTGCGGATTTTTCCTCGGCCCGTAGTTTTCGATAATTATCCTGCGGCGATTTCCAAAATTTCCTTTTTTCAATACATGGGAAATACGGCGTTTATTACCTTTATGTGTCTGCTGGGTCAACTTTTGGTTACGCCTCTGGTGGCCTATTCTCTTGCGAAGATTGCATGGCGGGGAGCTAATGTTATCTCTGGACTTTTGATGATGACCATGATGATTCCTTACACAGTAACGATGATACCCTTGTATAAAATATGGCATTCTCTGCATTTAACCAACACTTACGCGCCCCTTATTGTACCGGCTTTTTTCGGGACTTCGTTTTATATTATCATTATGCGGCAGTTTATGAAAGGCATTCCCCAATCTCTGCTTGAAGCGGCGAAGATTGACGGCGCGACAGAACTTCAACGGTATTGCTATGTGGCTCTGCCTCTCTGCAAACCCGCGCTGACCACAATAGCGATTTACTCGTTTCTCAACGCTTGGTCTGATTATCTCGCGCCTCTTTTATACATCTCAAAAAAAGAAAGACTAACGCTCTCTTTGGGATTGCAACAGTTTCTCAACGAGTATACCGTAGATTGGAATTTATTAATGGCGGCGGCGGTAATTTTTATTATACCTATTCTGCTAATGTTTATTTTTTTCCAGCGGAACTTTGTAGAAGGTATTGCGACTACAGGAATTAAAGCGTAGAGGAGATAGAATATGGCGAAGTATTTGCCGCCTTTACCGGCGGAATTGCAGGCTCGGCTTGAAACGCCATGTATTGTTATTGATAAGGCGCAAACTGAGCGAAACATTGCCCGGATGCAGTCCGCCGTGACAAACGCGGGTTGTGCGTTGCGGCCCCATATCAAGACCCACAAGATAGGGCGGTTCGGCCAGATGCAAATTCAAGCCGGCGCGACAGGCATTACCTGCGCGAAAGTTTCCGAAGCGGAAGTCATGGCGGCCGCGGGTATTGACGATATATTTATTGCGTATCCTCTGGTCGGAGCGTTTCGACTGCATCGGGCAGTTAAACTGTTAAAGAAAGTGAAACGGCTTATTCTTGGAGTAGACAGTATTGCTGGCGCGCAAGCCTTAAACGCCGAGGCTTCTGACATGGGCGTAAGGTTTGAAGTCCGGCTTGAAATCGATACCGGCGCGAAGCGAACCGGCGTCGCCTACGAGGACGCTCTGGAAACCGCGCGGTATATCTCTACGTGCAAACAGCTCGATCTTACTGGAATCTACACCTTTAAAAGTTTGGTATATCAGGGGAAAAGCACGGTTTCTGCGGAGTCTTCGGGTCTTGAAGAAGCCGAGCTTATGGCGTCTGCGGCTCGGAGTCTGCGGGATGATGGAATTCCTATCGCGGATATAAGCGCGGGGTCTACGCCGACAGGTCTTCAGGTTGCGAAAACAGGATTAGTAACTGAGGTGCGTCCCGGCACGTATATTTTTAATGACTATATGCTGTACAAAGAAGGCGCGGCTGAACTCGAGGACATTGCGGGTTTCTTTTACGTTACCGTAGTGAGTGTTCCGGGTAAAGAGTATGCGGTTATCGATGGCGGTACGAAAACGTTTCCGATGGATATTTTTCTTAACGCGTCGCCGTATTACTATCCGTCGTATGCGATGGTTGACGGCCGAGACGATCTGGTTCTCACCCGGCTCAACGAAGAACATGGGATGCTTACCAGTTTAACCGGCGATATCGGCTTGAAAACCGGTCAAATCCTGCGGCTTATTCCCATTCATATCTGCACAGCCATTAATCTGCAAAATCAGATATACCTTTTCGCTGAGGGGAATCTTGAGACCCTCAAGGTTGAAGCCAGAGGAATGCTGGCGTAAGATTACTCGTATATCTTTCGTCCTTTTGCGTCGGGGATGCCGGTTTTGCGGTAAAAATACGTGTTGATCACATCCCGCCATTCCCGGGCGTTTTGCAACTGCCGTTCCA
>JAIRPY010000027.1 GCA_031256905.1 Spirochaetaceae bacterium | reverse complement strand
GCAAGGGATGATTACGATAAATCCCCGGGTAGAACTGCACGAGAGCGGTTTTCTGCCCGTATCTGAGGGCAAAGCGAAACGCGTTCAGGATAAGCGTCCAAAGGATGTGTAGCCCGCGTCTCAGCTTACAATGCAAAAAGCAGAGAACAGCTTCTCTGCTTTTTGCTTAATCGTCGATGGCGGCGTATACGGTTTGGGCGAAACGTTTTGGCAGATCCTCGTTGCCTCCGGGCTGACGCTGAACGAGAAATACGGCAACCAAATCTTCCTGGGGATCAACGCAGTACCACGTCCCAAGCATTCCATCCCAGGCCCACTCCCCGATAGACCCGTTCAATCCTGCCGCGCCGGGATCAAGCAGGGTGCGCACCCCAAGTCCGTAGCCGTAACCCGTCATCGACGGAAAACCAAATCGCTTGATCTGATCCGTCGATACCTGATTCTGCCGAATCAAAGCTATTGTCTTCCGAGAAAGAATCCGGGTTCCTCCAAGTTTGCCATTTCGCAAAAGCATAAGCCCGTAACGTCCAATATCGTCCAAAGTTGACGCCAAACCGCCGCCGCCGCTCTCAAAGGCCGGGGGAACAGCCGTAGAACCGGGATCGCTGGTAAATCCCCGAACTTCTTTTAAACCGGTTTCAGTGGGGGCGTATACTTTTGTCAGCCGGGAACGTTTTTCTGTAGGCACATAAAACTGGGTGTCCCTCAAACCGAGGGGTTCAAAAATCGTTTCCGCCATATACGCACCCAGCCGTTGGCCCGAAATCACCTCGATAAGCCGGCCCAGCACATCATGGGAAAAACCATACATCCAATGTTCCCCGGGCTGAAAACATAGGGGCCCGCGAGCCGCGGCATCCACAAGCTCCGCGGCGGCGGGCGGAGGCCCGGAAGACGCCGCGCTCTGAATCTCTCCTAAAAGCCGGGCCGAATAGCTGTCATTTCCCGGATAAGGAAGGCCGGAAGTCATCGTAAAAAGATGCTGAAACGTAATAGGCCCTTCCGCCGGCCTAAGGGAAACCACCCCTCGAGGGTCATGCCGGGCAACCTGCATCGATGCAAAAGCCGGCAGAAACTCGCTTATAGGATCCTGCAATTTGAAAAAACCCCGTTCATACAAAGTCATTCCGGCGACGATAGTGAACGTTTTTGTCATGGAATAAATTCGATAAATCGAATCATTCCGCATTGGAATACGCTCCGCCAGGTCCTGCATTCCAAAACTCTTTCGATAGGCTAAAACCCCATGCCGGATAATAAGCCCTCCCGCGCCGGCAACCTCGCCGGTATCCGTAAGACGCTGGAAATACTCATCCACATAGCGAAGCCGCGCCGGGGAAAAACCGCTCCTTCTTTTCATACCTACTCCTTTTACAAGTGTCTGCGTCTGAGCCACGTTATCAAACCCAAAACAAAACAAGTCAGCGGAATGACTATTACAAATAAAATGCCGACGATCAAGCCTTCAGCGAGGGTCATCTGCAGGCGCATCGTGAAGGTACTGCGGGACCCTACCGAAAGAATTTCCGGCCGATCCGAAGTCCATGCCAAGGCGTTCATAAACAGATCGAGGTTGCCCGGTATCTGGCTGACCAGGTCGAGAAAAAACGCGTTGCCGAATAAGGCGATGCGGGTTTGACCCGCGCCGGATTCAGGATATTCCGGGTCGAGTACCGCGAGGCCCAGCGTAATTGGTCCGGGCGTGTCCTCCGGAGACTGTTCCTGCCCGGCATTCTGCAGGTCGGTCCGCAAAAATGAATTCCGGGATGTGCTGAGAAACGGCGCGGTTTTCACGGTTCGGCGTTTCAAGGCGGTTTCCGAAATCCCCATCGGTAAGGGCATCAGCGCAGGAGTTTTACCTGCGATGAGAGAATCGGTAATCGGATGAGGGGACATAATCGGGAATAGTTCGAAGGGCGTACGCCCGCTGATGCGGTAATTCGGGTCAAGTTCCGCGGTTATGCCGTACCCAAATTCCGCGCCCCAGCCGGCAAGAAGGGTATTAACGCTTTCCATCGCGCCGCTTCGGTAATCGAGCAAAGCAATGAGCCGGCCCCCCTTTTCAAGATACGAAAACAGCTTTTCTGTTTCTTCCGGCCCAAGGGGACTGATCGGATTACACAGTATTACTGCGCCGGCATCGTCAGGAACGGGAGCGTTCAGCAGATTAAGCTGAAGGAGCTGATAGTTTTCCTGTTCTAAGGTTTTTTCCAAAAACGTCAGGGGCGTTTCCTGATGTCCGGTTATTTCGTAAACTTTCGGGGTTTCTCCTGCATCGGCGTAGAGGAGCGCGGAGGTGATGCGTTTTTCTATCGCTACGCCGGTCAATTGGGGCTGTTGCTGTTGATTGTAATACACATCGTACATATCTTGGGGAGCGATGATTTTAAATCCTTTTACGCCGGACAGAATGAGCGAGCCTTTTGCGATGCCTTTTCCGTCTTTATCGAACTGTTTGAGCAGTCCGGGGTTGAGATCGGGATCGACCGCCTCGAATCGGATGAGATGATTTTTTGCGGCGTAACGTTCGGCGATTTCTTTTGCCTGAGTATGTTCCCCGGAAGGCTCCCAAACGCCGTAGATAATTACCGGATTTTTCACCGATTCCGCAATATTCCGGGACTGTTCGGACAGGGAAAAAAGTTTATTTTTTGTGAGATCCAACTGCGGCGCGATCTGCTGTACGATCAGGTTGAGCAAAATTATTCCTACTGCGACGCAGACGGTCATAACCGTGGCGAAACCGCCGTATTTCACATACTTGGTCCCAAAGGATTTCTTTAAATTTTTTAGTATTTGTTTCATATTTATCCTTTTTTAAAATTTTTTGTAAAGATTAACTCCACCGGCGTTTTTCGATAAGCTGTACGGTTAAAAATAGAAAGAAACCGCAGAACGAAGCGTAGTAAAACAGCGTTTCTATCTTGAGAATACCCAGAGCGATGTTTTGATACCTCTGATTTAAAGAAAACCAGGAGAAAACTTTTAGGATGAATCCGTTGAAGATATTCCGCTTGAAAAAATACAGACTTGCGATAACTATCGCGCAAACAAACAGTCCTCCCAGAGCGATGCCGTAATGTTTGGTATTAAGGTACAGAAGCAGGCCTATAAACGCGCTTAAAACCCCGGCGGCGATTAGGCCGGAGGTAACATCGGCGGGGAAAATTCTGCTGACCGAGTCGAGAAGCCATAACCCGAGAAGGCAGAAGAAGCTGACAATTCCGGCGGTAATTTGGTTTTCTGTCGCCGCGGAGATGAAAACTCCTACGGAAATGTACGACGCCCCAAGAAAAATGAAGCCGATGCATCCGCCGATGGTTTCTCCTAAGGATAATTCCCCGAATAGGCCGATCACCACCGCGTACAAGGCCGTTACCGCGAAGGTCATCAAGAAAAGAAGGCCGGCGGCGAAAAATTTTCCAAGGACAATTTCGGTCACCCCCAACGGCGCGGTAAGAAGCAGTTGATCGGTTTTCTGCCGCCGTTCCTCCGAAAACAGCCGCATCGTCAGCATCGGTATCGCAAAAAGATAGATCAGCAAAATACTGCCGAGAAAACTGCTAAACTGGGAACTCCCCGGAAGCAGATTGATAAACACAAAGTAAACCCCGGTAATAAGCAGAAAAAAACCCATATACACAAAACCCAGGGATGTAAGAAAATAAGAACGCAGTTCCCGTTTAAGAATAGGAATCATACCTTTGCCTCCGGCGGGGCTTGTTCTCGAGACAGGGTTTCCTGAGTGGTAAGGTTGAGAAAAATTTCTTCGAGACTCATATCCATCGAACGCATCAGGAGGACTGGTATATCCGCATCCGCCAAGAAGCGGAAGAGTTCTCGGCGGATATCCGCGCCCTCCGGGGCTTCGACTTCGACGTCGGCGGTTCCCGGTTCCGGGGATTCCCGCAGGACGAAACGTTTGATAAACCCCGGGGTTTTCAAGGTTTTTTCGAGTTCCGCCGGCGCGCCTTCGAGTCTGAGCAGAATGCTTGCGCCTCCGGAGAGCCCCTTCGAGAGAGTTTCCGGCGCGCCGTCCGCGACAATTTTTCCCCGGTGGATGATGAGGACTCGGCGGCAGACCGCGCTGACTTCCGGCAGGATGTGGGAACTCAGGATAATCGTATGATCTTTGCCGAGCCGGATGATAAGGTCCCGAATTTCCCGGATTTGCTGAGGGTCGAGGCCCGCGGTGGGTTCGTCGAGAATCAAGGCCTCCGGGTTGCCGATGAGAGCTTGCGCGAGACCCACCCGCTGACAGTATCCTTTCGAGAGATTTTTAATCAGCCGTTTTGCGGAATGTTCCAGCCCGGCGGTTTCCATAACTTCGGCGACGTGGTTTTTTCTCGTTTTGGGCGTTACTTTTTTGATTTCTGCGGCAAAACTGAGGTAATCCTGCACAGTCATTTCGGGATAGAGCGGCGGATGTTCGGGCAGGTATCCAATCTTTTTCTTAATTTCTATGGGATGTTCCAAAATATTCAGTCCGTCTATCGTGACGGACCCTGAAGTTGACGACAAATAGCCGGTAAGGATATTCATAGTAGTTGATTTCCCCGCTCCGTTAGGACCAAGAAATCCAACGATTTCCCCGGTATGAATGGTAAAACTCACCTGATCCACTGCCGTATGCGGACCGTATCGTCTTACCAATTGCGCGGCTTCTATCACGACTGCCTCCTGCCTTATGATACCTATCCTCTGCAAAAGTGTCAAATCCTAAAATAAAACCGAAGTAATGGTTCCTCCTCCGACGACCGTTTCTCCGTCGTAAAGTACCGCGGCCTGTCCCGGGGTGACCGCCCGTTGGGGCTCGTCGAAATCTATCCGGAGCCGGTCAGGGCTTATTTGTTCGGCTATTGCCGGCTGTTCGGTTTGCAGATACCGGGTTTTTGCCTTCCCTCGAAGGGGTTTTTCTAGGGAATCTGCCGCTATGAGGTTAATATTTTCGGCGATTAGGCCCTTTGCGTAGAGCCGATCCTCGCCGCTTACGATGAGGGTATTATCGGCCGCAGATTTCCTTTGGACATACCGGGGCTTGGATGCCGAAAGTCCCAAGCCCCGGCGTTGCCCGATGGTGTATCGGATAAGTCCTCGATGCATTCCCAAAATGGTTCCGGTTTCGTCAACGATGGGACCCGGGGGCGCGGTCGAACCGGTATACCGCTCGATAAATCCCGCGTAATCCCCGTCCGGCACAAAACAAAGGTCCTGGCTGTCCTGTTTTTGGGCGTTGACAAATCCTCGGGTCTCGGCAAGGTCCCGCACTTCTGCCTTTGTCATGTCCCCCAAGGGAAACAGAGTACGAGCCAACTGCCGCTGAGTCATCGTATACAGCACATAACTCTGATCTTTTTTGGCATCCCGGGCTTTTTTCAGGAGGAACCGGTCTCCGGACCGCTCGATTCGGGCGTAATGGCCGGTGGCGATATACTCGAAATCCAGCTGTTCCGCCCGGCGCAAAAGCCCCTCGAACTTGAGTTTGCGGTTGCAGTCAATGCAGGGATTCGGCGTGTTTCCGTTTTGGTACGTTTCGATAAATTTGTGAATCACCTGATTCTTAAAATCCTCGGCGAAGTTTAGTACATAATGGGGCATAGAAAGACGATAAGCTACGCTTTGGGCGTCCCGTACATCCCCAAGGGAACAGCAAGTCTTGCCCCGGGACCTGCCAAGATCGGCATTAGAAAAAAGCTTCAGGGTAATGCCGATGCAGGTAAATCCAGACTGTTGCAGAAGATAAGCCGCGGCCGAGCTGTCAACTCCGCCGCTCATGGCGACGACTGCTTTTCGGGTCATGGGATATTATCCGTCCGGCGGGTTTTGACAATCTCTTCGCAGGAACGCATAGCCAGAATGGTTTTTTCAATGAGGGTATCCAGCTCCCAGCCGAGCATAGCCGCGCCCCTTTCGATGACGTCCCGGGAACAGCCCGCGGCAAAGTTCGGGGATTTGTACTTTTTCTTGACCGATTTGACTTCTAAATCCCGGACGCTTTTTGAGGGGCGGATAATAGCCGCCGCCCAGATGAGGCCGGTAAGTTCGTCCGCGGCGTAGAGGATTTTTTCCATGGTATGTTCCGGAGGGATGTCTACGGTGAGGCCGTATCCGTGACTGCACACTCCGTGGATAATCTCTTCCCCGGCGCCGGCGGCCCGGAGGAGTTCCGGGGCTTTCCGGCAATGTTCGTTGGGGAACTGCTCGAAATCTAGGTCATGCAGAAGCCCCACCAGGCCCCAGAAGTCTGGATTATCAAAACCCAGGTCCCGGGCGAACCATTGCATAACTCCTTCTACGGTCAGGGCGTGCTGAAGGTGAAAGGGATCCTGGTTATATTTTCTGAGCAGGTCCCAGGCTTGTTCGCGGGTAAAGCGCGGCATATGAGGCTTGCTTACTCGATGGCGATGCCGAAATTTGCCGCCAGGGCTCCTAATCCGCCCTGAAAGCCCATACCGATGGCGTTAAATTTCCATTCCGGTCCGTTGCGGTAGAGTTCGGCGACCACCACGGCGGTTTCGATGGAATAATCTTCTCCGAGGTCGTAGCGCAGTAATTCGGCTTTTTTTTCTTCGTCGTAGACTCGGATGTAGGCGTTGCTGACTTGCCCGAAATTTTGGCGGCGGGATTCCGCTTCGTAGATGGTGACGGTGAAGTCTACTTTGTTGATGCTTTGGGGAATCCGAGCGAGATCGACCTTGATCTGCTCGTCATCGCCTTCGCCGATGCCGGAACGATTATCTCCGAGGTGGGTAACTCCGCCGCTGGGATGTTTGAGGTTGCTGTAAAATACGAAATCTTTTTCGTTTGAAACTTTTCCGTTTTCGGTAAGCAGAAACGCGGCGGTGTCCAGATCGAAATCCGCCCGGCCGTCATATTTATTCGTATCCCAGCCGAGACCTACGATAATTTTTGACAATCCGGGATTGCCTTTGGTCAAATCGACTTTTTGTCCTTTTTTGAGACTGATAGCCATATCGCCCTCCCTGGCGTTTTGTAAAATACTAGCCCCTTCTTTTCCCTCTGTCAAGCCGGGGGCAGGAAAAAATCAGCTTTTGCGGGCCACGAGAATCAGGACCTCCGCCTGATGGTCATAGGGAGAACCTTTCCAATCGCCGTATATTTCCACCGAAGCAAAACCGACATCCAAAAGGAGGCTCCGTAATTCCGAAGCCGCATAGAGCCGTTGAGTGAAGGTTCGTTCTGTTACTTGCCGACCGTCTTTGAAGAGAATCCAGCGATTGTGCAGGGTGCTCCAAGAATCCAGCAGAGTATACTCGGTTAGGACCGTGAAGCCCGCTTTCGGAAACCATTCCCGGACCGTGAAATCCCGGGCAACCAGCTCTTTCCCCAAAGTTTCTATAATAAAGGTCCCCCCGGATTTAAGGGAAGCGAAAACATTTTCCGCCGTGAGCCGGTCATCCTCGATACGCTCGAAATAGCCGAAAGAAATATACAGATTCGTCGCCACATCAAAAAAAGCAGGCCGCTTAAAGGACCGGATGTCAGCCTGGATCCATTCGATGGCGAGGTTTTCATATTCCGCATCTTCCCGGCCGGTTTCAAGATAGGCTTGGGTGAGGTCCACGCCGGTAACGAGAAACTCCCGGCGGGCAAGCTCCAGGGCCACCCGCCCAAATCCGCAACAAAGGTCGAGCAAACGCGGTCCGGGAGGCGGAAGCGGCGGGTCCCCGTAGAGGTTTAGGTCCGCAAACCGGGTTATTCCATCCGCCACGGCTGGGATTTCCTCCCAATGTTTCGCGTCGAACATGATCGGCGCGAACTGTTGCCAGAGATACTCTTCGTTAAACCATTCTTTTTTATACATTTTTACCCGAATTCGAGGGGGCGGATCAGCACTTTGCCGATTCGGTTGCCGTCCATGCTGACCACTTGAAACCGATAGCCCCAATATTCAACCTGCGCGCCGGTTCGGGGGATTTCACCGGTGAGGCTCAGGATGAAACCTGCTAAAGTGTGGTAAGTCTGCCGCTCCTGGGGCAGACTCTCGATGCCCAAAGTTTTCGCGGCTTCGTCGATGTTAATCCCCCCATCGATGAGGTACGCCCCATCATCTTGTTTGATGATTTTATCTTCGTGGCCTGTGGGCGGAGAAATCTGCCCGACAATTTCCACGATCAGGGTATTTAAGGAAAGAATGCCGGCAAATCCTCCATATTCATCCATTACAAGCAGAAAATCCGCGTCTCCTTTTTTGAAAGCTTCGAAGGTTTTCAGAGCGGGCAGGGTTTCAGGCACGAAAAACGGAGGTTTCAGGATCGATTTCAGCTCCATCTCTGGAGTTTCAAGGGAAGCGATGAGAATATCCTGGGCTGAAACCACCCCGACAACCTCATCCAGATTGCCGTCGGCCACCGGAAAAAACCTCTGGTCTTTCCGGTCCACCGCGGCGGCGCGTATTACCTCCGGAGTTTCGTTGAGGTCCAGCCAAAGAACTTCGGAACGGTGGGTCATAAAGGTCCCAACGGGCCGTTGCCCCAGGTAAAACACGCCTTCGATCATAGTTCGTTCTTGGCTTTCGAGGATTCCGGATTTTTCACTTTCTGTTAAGGTTATTCTCAGTTCATCTTCGGTCATGCCGTCTCCGGGGTCCGGGGGGATTTTGAGCATCCTCTCAGAAAACTTTGAAAACCCTTTGTAAAGGATAAGCAGAGGGCTACAAAAACCTGTCAGCCCCCGGAGGAAAGGCAGAAAGGCGATGGTAATCCGTTCCGGCGCGGTTCGGGCGATTTGCTTGGGGAGGATGTCGCAAAACAGGATCGAGACGGCGGTAAGGCCGGCGATCAGGATAAGATCCGCGCCATATACTCCCCACAACGGCAAGGAAGCGAGGCGGAACCCAAGGTACGGCAGGAGATACAAGCCCGCAACGGCGCCGGCGAGGATGCTCAGGAAGATGATGCCGATTTTGAGGGACCCGGTGAAGCGGGAGGAATCTTCCATCGCTTTTAAAACTTTCCAACATTTTTTATCTCCTCCTTCGGCCCAGGCCTGGAGCCGGATTTTTCGGGAAGAGACAAACGCGGTTTCCATCAGGACGAGGAATCCTTTTAGGAGCAGTACCGAACAGATAAACAGTATCGGGGGTAACGGGTCCTCCATAGGCGGTTAAACGATAATTTCTTCTTTTCTGAGCGGACGGACCACGGACAGTTGCTGGCTGGTCTGGATGGTTGTTCGGGAGACCTGCACGACTGGAAACCGGGGATTGGTAGGGTCGATGTCCACCACCTGACCTTTTTTACCGTTAGAAAGCAACACATACAGTCCGATAGGATACACGGAAAGGGATGCGACCAAGGCTCTGACCATGGTATCGTCGTACTGTTTTTCCTCATTTTTGAGGAGGTCCATGAGCGCGGTGTGCTTATCTTTCGCCTTTTTATAGGGCCGGTGGGTGGTCAGGGCTTCGTAGGAACAAGCCACGGCAATTATTTTTGCGTAGAGGCTGATCTTATCGCCTGAAAGTTTTTGGGGGTATCCGCTGGTATTTTCTCGTTCGTGATGTTCCAGCGCGCCGAGGCAGACTCCGGTGGGAAAATTGGAGGATTTCAGCAGTTTGTAGCCCAAAATCGGATGGGTGAGGATGGTTTTCCGCTCTTCCGGGGTGAGGGTCCACTTGGTGAGATAGAGCCGGGGCGGAACCCTCGCCATGCCGATTTCGTGGAGCAACGCGGAGACCCCTAATTCGATGAGCCGCTGGTCCGTAAGTTTCACCATGATACCGATCATAATAGAAAGAATCATCGATTTAACCGCATGGGCGACCTGATAGTTATCTTCATGTTCGGGTTCGTGGTTTTTTTGGACCAAAAGCAAGAGCCGGCGGTCGTGTTTTATCACTTTACAGACCGTTTGGACGTTATCGGTTATGGCGGCGAAGTTTAATTCCTGCTCGGAGGAGGCCATGGAAAACAGCTCGTCCGTATATTTCTGGAACAGCCGGTAGAATTCGTTGGCGTATCGGAGCAGTATTTCCCGATTGGCCGGATCCGCGCCTAAGAGCCGCTGGGCCGCTTTGGCAATATCCGCGTTTTGAGCGAAAGAATTATCCCGAGGCTCTCCTTCGCTGTATACTTCCGTAAACCTCCAGGCTTCCAACGCGGTTCTCAGATCCTTTGAAAACGGCACCTCCGGAGTAGCCACAATAAAATTCTCATCCGCATACATCGGCTGGGAAAAGAAACTTTCCGCCGGAATATCATTAACCGCAAATTTCTTCATCTAAAGCTCCCATTCCTTTCATAGTGTAACATACGTTTAATAATAATGCAAGCCGGCTTTTTACCATCCTTTCTCATTTTTAAAAAATTTTCAAAATTTTTTTTAAAGATTCTAAAAATTGATTTTTGTCTCCCGGTGGAGTATACTAATTTCAGAATGAATCTTGAAGCCTTTATCCTTGGGTGCGGCGGCATGATGCCCCTCCCGAACCGGCACCTTACATCGGTGTTACTCCGCCGGGAAGGGGAGCTGTTCCTCTTTGACGCCGGAGAAGCCACGCAAATTTCCCTCCGGCGGCTCAACCTCAGATGGAAAAAAATTTCAGTGATTTTTGTAAGCCATACCCACGCGGACCACGTAACAGGCCTTCCCGGAATTCTTATGCTTTCCTCCCAAGTGGACCGGGACGATCCGCTCTATATCATAGGCCCCCCCAGAATCGCGGAGTATGTCGAAACCAGCCGGCGAGTCCTAGATATGTATATCAATTATGAAATTATCGTTCAAGAAATAACCGAACCGGGCATCGTGTATCAGGGCGAAGACTTCCACGTCCGATGCTTTCCCCTGCGGCACACCAAACCTTGCTTCGGCTATACCCTCGAAGAAGCTAATCGCCCCGGGGAATTCCATCCCGATAAAGCTCTCGCCCTGGGCATCCCCCGAGGTCCCCTCTGGGCGAAACTGCAATCCGGCGAATCCGTCCCCGGCGCAAAAGGCGCTCTCATACCGCCGGACGCAGTTTTAGGTCCCCCCCGCCGGGGCAGAAAATTTTCGTTCGTCACCGATTCTCTGGCCTTCCACGACCTAGTCTACGAAGTCGCCGGTTCGGACCTCTTCGTATGTGAAGGTATGTTCGAACAAGAGCTCATCGAAAGCGCGCGGGAAAAAAAACACATGACCGCAGAACAAGCCGCCCGCATCGCCGCAGACGCCTGGGTAAAAAAACTGGGATTGATTCACTACAGCCCCCGGTACACCGAACAAGACCTCAAGCGTCTTTTAAAAGAAGCCGTTGATATTTTTCCCAACACAGTCCTCACCAAAGACCGCATGGTCTTCCCCATAGAATACGAAGATTAACCCCGGCCCTTTTAAGGGTTAGAAGATTCATGGTTTGCCGCGCGTTGGTATTCGCCCGGAGAGACGCCGGTAATTTCCTTAAAACTTTTGAGAAAATACTTTACGTCGTTATAGCCTGAACGTTGAGCGACTTCATACACTTTGTAGAATCCCTGTTTTAGCAGTTTTTTCGCCTTCGCTATCCGGAGCATTTTAAGATACTCGTTAAAATTACTGCCCGTATGTTCTTTAAATTTTTCGGAAAAATAAGTGTAGTTCACCGAGACCTGATTTGCCGTCAGGCTCATATTTATATTTTCCGTAAAGTGCTGGTGAATCCAGTCCAACGCGGCATCAATAAACGCATAACGAGAACTGTTTTTCCTGAATCGTTGATTAAGGCACAGCATAATATTCACGATTCGTTTTTTAAAATCCTCCAGGGAAGAAAAACATGGAGCGTCGGCAAGCATTTTCATTGTAAGGGTTAGATACATATTATCGGCGATGTGTTCCCGGTACATATTCGTTATGTGCAGAATAAAATACTCATGCAGGAGCGCGAGATATTCGCCTTGACTGCCGCCGGAACCGCCGAAAGAAAAAAGCGCGTTAACCCGTTCGGTAATAGCCTGAGAAGGGAAAAAACGAAGGTGTTCAACCAAATCCTGAAGTTCCTGAAGCCGGGCATGACCTGGAACGCGATCAATATCGCGTTCCGGTTTGCGGTAATGAAAAACCGAATCATCCCTAAAAAAACGGTAAAAACAAGCTGTCCGGGCCTGACGGTATCCTTCAGCAAAATCAAAAGCCTGAAAACAGGGCGCGCTGAAGACCAAACAAAGTTTTCCATGAAAATCCCGGGTTTCAAGGTTTTGGCGTTCCCGCTCATCCACAAGAGCTAAGATGCGGTTTTCCCGGCGTTCAATCGTATAATGCTCGTTAGAAAAAACGGTTTCGAGCCGCATAACTTCTGACATCGTTCCTTTCTTTGCCAATATAAAAACGAAATAAAAGGGCCGCGCCGGGGATATATCAAGAGGAATATCGTACCCTTTACTTCCGTTTAGAATATCCCGGATCCCGTCTTCCACCGCCTGTTTTGCCGCGTTTTTCAGTTTAGCGATGCTTTTTGAAACCGCGCCGATAAATTCAGGTTTATCGATAGGTTTCATAATATAGGCTTGCGCCCCGAAAGCGCAGGCTTTCTGCGCGTAGCTGAATTCGTCATAGCCGCTTAACACGATCATAATCGGCGGCGCGGGGCTTTCGCAGATGCGGCTCATAAGCTCGATGCCATCCATTTGGGGCATCCGAATATCGGTAATCAGTATATCTATCTTTTCCCCGGCGAATATTTGAAACGCTTCTTCGCCGTTTTTAGCTTCTCGTATTTCGGCGGAAAAGTGTTCTCCTAATATTTTACGAATTCCCGCGCGGATATTTTTTTCATCTTCCGCTATTAATATCGTCAGCATTACTGTTCCTTTGATTAAGCGGAATGGGAATACGCGCCAGCGTTCCTGCTCCCTCCGCGCTGATTATTTCGAGTTTATATAACTCCCCGTAAAACGCTTGCAGTCTCTGCTGTATGTTTTGAATACCGATGCTGTTTCCGGTTTCCGCCGCGTCGGGATTTGACGAAAGGGCGCGGATTTTTTCCAATACCGTTGGAGACATCCCTTTTCCGTAATCCCGCACTTCAAGATACAAAATCCCTAATTCCCTTTGCGCCCGGGCGGTAATACTAATTTCCGCATCCAAACCGAGGGGTTCAATAGCGTACAAAAAAGCGTTTTCCACCAAAGGCTGAATGAGCATTTTCGGAATGGTATATTTTAGGTAAGCCCCTTCAATCGATGTTGTAAGGCGTATGGTGTAGTCATTCTGGATATTTAAAAGCGAAATGTATGATCGAACATACTCTAGTTCTTCCGACAGAGAAACCTGATGGTTATTGCGGCGCAGGCAATACCGCATCATTTTTCCGAGCAGAGTAACGCTTTGCACAATGTTTTGCTGATCCGCTACTTCAGCCTGCATTTTAATAGTTTCCAATACATTGTATAAAAAATGCGCGTTTATTTGATTCTCCATAGCTTTGATGTGGGTGTCCGCGAGCAGACGCTGTTCCGCTTTTATATCCGCGATTAACCCCCTAAGCCGGGCGGTCATACTGTTAAACGAAAACGTCATATCCGCGAATTCATCGGAGCCGTCAACGTCGAGCTGTATATCAAGCCGCCCCTCTCGCACTTGTTTCATCCCTCCGATAAGTATATACAAGCGAGCCATCATTTTTTGAGTAACAAAGTGAATGATCAAAAACAATATCGGAATCGAAATGAGAACGCCGCCCAAGACAGCGGTTCTAAAAAAGATAAACCGGGGCTCCAGGGATTTCAGAGGAACATCGCGAATCAACAGTATTTCGGAATGAGGCACTTTACGCCGGGCCAAAATATGCGCTTCTCCTGAATCCCGTATTTTTTTAAATCCCGCCGGGGTTTCTGTTTTCGCGTATTCGAGGATATATTCGGGAATATATCCCAAAGAAATCGGCCCATCCCGGTAAAACGCGAAATCCCGGAATCCCGACGAATCGGTTTTATATAAAAAAGGAAACACATCGTTCATACGCATAAGAATTTGTATATACCCAATATGACGCCGGTTAAACCGCAATTCGTTGGTATAACATAATACGGTGTTTTGCTCGATTTCCAGGGTGAGCATTGATTCAGTGCGGTAATTATACCGCCACGTTTCGGTTAGGGGCAAAAATGGAGCAAGCCGATATTCGTGAAAAAATACCGGAAGCCGCTCCGGAAAACGGGAATCCCCGGCAAATATATGCACCCCGTAAAGTTGGGGTACAATGAGGGGAAGCCGCTCTAATTCATTGGTAAGCGCGCGAATTTGAAAAATTACCGACAGCGCGTCGTTCTTATCGGCATACAAAAAAAGGTGCGCCAAATCCGTATTGCCCGCGATGGCACTTTCGATTTTGTAAAAACTCTGAATACATTCGGAAATATATTCAGAGTCAGCCAAAAGAGCCTGTTCCGCGCTCTGCCCGACAGCGCGTTCTTCTTCAAGATAAAATCTTTCCGCCATAACAATAATCAGGGCCGCAAAAGGCAGGGCCGCAATCAGCGTATATACCATAACAAAACGTTTAAGAAAAACAGTTTTTCTGTTCATACGCGGATCCTAACGCAAATGCGAGCAAAAAAGGCCTTTACTGAAGTCCTAACTTTACTTTGTTAGCTTGCATAGTTTCGGTCTGTTTCGCCTGTAGTTTTGCGTAGCCCCGGTCGGTTTTAAATTTCTGAAAGTCATTCCATATCGCGTCAAAATCCGCTTCGGAGGAGGCGAGAATCAACTTTGGCAAATCCCGACCCCATCTGCGGGCGATTTCATCGTATATCAAGGCCTCATCCGTTCCCGCGGGCATTTCCATATTGTCATACTGGGCAAAAGACCGCACATAGGGACGAGTCCACATCTGGGGCTGTTCAATAGACGGCGGAAACCCGGGGCGGAATTGTTCGTACCATGCAACATCCATAAGCATCCAATAGGTCGCGTCCAAACCAATTTCGATTTCCTGCCGGTTCTTATCGCTGAAATTCATCTCATGCACTTCAGGAGTGTAAGTCGGAATGCCGTTTTCGATATTATAGGTTTCCCCCGGAATACCGAAGAAAATATCATATTGTCCTTCTTCGCTGATGAGATAACTTAAAAACTGAATCGCCCGGGCTTTGTCTTTGCACTTTTTGGAAATCAGCGTAAGCGTCCATCCTGAAATGCCGCCTCCGGGAAGAGTTGGATCCCTGCCTTTTGTATTTTTAGGGCCCTCCACCGCGATGTAAATCGAATTCGGATCCCGGGCGTACAAAGCATTCTGCGGCGCCTGCATATCCCAGTTGTTGTAAAGCATAGCGAAATACCGGCCCTGCGCGGCTTTTTCCTCAATTTGCGTGCGTTTATCCACAAAAACATCCATCGGAATTAAACCCTCGGAAGCGGCTTGACGAAACGTTTTTAGCCAGCGAATGTATTCAGCGTCATTCGGCCCGATTCGGGGGTCTTCATATTTTCCGTTTGATTCCGGAGCTTGGGCAAGAAAATGCAGAAGATGCCCCGCCAGCGCGTCATTGCCGGAATCGCCAAACTCTTTAAATGTCAGGGGAATTAAAGGCTGGCCGTTCACACTGGGAAACCGTTCTTTAGCAAGCCGCAACGCGCCGAGAAATCCTTCCGGGGTCGTCATATCCGGTTTGCCAAGAGCTTCATACATATCTTTGCGCACTAAAAATGTTTCATAGGCCATCAACTTGCCCTGATACTTTTCAAAATCCGCGGGAGTATACGACGAATTAGGATAGCCATACACATTCCCATCCGCCTGAGTGTACCAGCCGAGTTTTTCCGGATCCGCCACTTTGAAAAAATAGGGATCGTACTGTTCCGCTAATTTGTTAAGAGGCTCTAAATAGCCGGAATCAATCATCATCATAACCTGACTTTCATACCAGCCGAGGGTAATAAGATCAGGCAGAGCATCTCCGGCGATCATCGCATTGAGGCGTTCAGCTTCGTTTCCCGCGGGCACGACAAAACGAATATCCACGCCGGTTTTTTGAGTGATATACTTCGATACCTTTGACTCTCCCCATTGCCGGGAAAACCAACTGAAATTGATATACCAGTCAAACTTAACCGGTTTTGACGCATTAGCTTTCCAGCCCGGTTCATCAGAAGTTCCGGCGACAGCGGAACTGGCAGGAGCGGAATCACTTTTTTTTCCGCAGGACATACAGACCGCCGCAACCAACACGGCGGCGATCAGCATTCGTGTTTTCATCTTATCTCCTTTAACAGAAACAGTGTTTCTGTTCTTAAACATAGGGATTTAACCCTTAATAGAACCAATCATAATGCCTTTCACAAAATACCGCTGCAGAAACGGATAAATACAAATAATCGGCGCGGTGGTGACTACCATGGTGGCAAGTTTCACCGATTGGGAATTTATCTGTTGCGCCGCGGAAGCCGGCATTCCGACAATCGAGCGGGTAACCGACGCGCTGGCGATAATGCGATAAAGAAACGTCTGAATCGGCTGAAGATCCGGATTATTGACGTACATCACCCCGGAAAAATAATCGTTCCAGTGATACACGCCGTTAAATAAAGCGATAGTAGCGAGAATCGGCATCGACAGGGGCAGTATAATTCTAATGAAAATAAGAAAATCATTCGCGCCGTCAAGTTTCGCCGACTCTTCAAGCCCGGCGGGAATCTCCCGGAAAAAAGACATAAAGATAATCAAGTTAAAAAAGTTAAACATTCCGGGAATAACATACACAAGAAAAGTATCGTATAAACCGAGATTCCGCAAAAGAATAAAATACGGAATAATCCCGCCGTTAAAAAACATCGTGATTGTGCCGATCATCAAATATACTTTTCTGCCGAAAATATGCTTTTTGGAAAAAGCAAAGGCGACCATAGCCGTAAAAAAAACGCTCGCTCCAGTGCCAAGAACCGTGCGCCATACCGTAACATTAAAGGCTTTAATGATCGCTTTGTCAACAAATACCCGGCGATAACTTTCTACCGTAAATTTCCGGGGAAACCAGTAAATACCGCCTAACATAGTATCTTGGGAATCGTTAAAAGACAGTATTACGGTGTACCATACCGGATACAGGGTCACAAAACACAAGACCAGCATCACCCCGATAATTATCTTATCCCCAACAGATCGGCTGTTTTTCATTTTTTCCTCTTAAAATAAAGAAACATTGTTCATTTTTTTCGTAACGCTGTTCGCCATAAAAAGCAGCAGGAACGCGAAAACCGACTTGAAAAGCCCGATAGCCGTAGCATAGGAAAAACGCATACTCCGCATCGCGACATTATAGGTGTAAATATCAATGACCGTACTCCGCTCCGCGTTAAGGGTGTTCCACAGCACAAGAATTTGATCGAAATTTGAATTGAGCAAATTCCCAATATTTAAAATAAACAGAATAGCTATTGTACTTTTAATGCAGGGCAGAGTAATCGACCACATTTTTCTGAACCGCCCCGCGCCGTCGATGTCCGCGGCTTCATACATTTCCTGATCAATGCCTGACACCGCCGCGAGATAAATAATCGCCGACCACCCAAGCTCTTTCCACACATCGGATAGAACCACTATCCCCCAAAAATATTTCGGATACCCAAGATACGTCACTCCTTCCTTAATAAGCCCCGCGGATAGAAGAATCTCATTGATAAAACCCGTATCCGAAAGCCATGTCGTAAGAATACCTCCCAGCACAACCCACGAAAGAAAATGCGGTAAATACGAAATCGTCTGTACCGCCTGCTTAAACTTAGGAAATTTAAGTTCATTCAAAAAAAGCGCGAAAATAATCGGCAGAGGAAAGCCAATCCCCAACTTCAACAAACTGATGCTGAAAGTGTTCAGCATAATATCCGGAAACTCCGGGTCCTGAAAAAAAGCGATAAAATGCTGAAAGCCCCCGGAAGCCGCCCAGGGCGTTTTCAGAAAATCAAAGCTAAATAAAGCCTCCGTAATGCGGTAATTCCGTTTGAAAGCCACCAGCAATCCGTACATCGGCGCGTAATTAAACACCAGCATCCACCCAAGGCCGCATAAGGCCATAACCTGCAAATACCGTTCTTCCCCAAGGCGCCGCAAAAATGTTTTCTTCGTCATATATTACCTCAATCCATATTACCTGACAAAACCAAGCCTTAATAGGGAGAAAATTTTCAGAAAGGTGTTCTTTTTACAGCCCCAAACGCGGCCATCAAAAGCTCTTTGGTAAAACTTGATCTTCCTAAAAAAATATGGTATATTTTACTTATATTTTTTTAAGAGAGGTAAAACCATGGCTTACAAAGTAAAGAAAGACGAATGTAGCAACTGCGGGTCCTGCGAAGACACCTGCCCCAATGAGGCTATCACCGAAAAAGACGGCGCCCGGTGGATAGACCCCGACAAATGCGTTGACTGCGGGTCCTGCGAAGGCGATTGCCCATCCAGCGCAATCGTTCAGGCCTAAGGCGTCCCAAATTTTGACCGGGCATCCGTCCCGGTCTTTTTAAAAAATGTTTGCCCTCCTGCTTTTTATCCTGCCGGTCAATGTTTTTGGAGATTTTCCGGTTATCGCGCATCTGAATTCTTACGATATTGGGTTTAAGCAATATCAATCGGATGTGGAAACCGCCCGGCGACGCCTCGCCGGTCTCAACCGGACCGGGGAATCCCTGGGGACCGCGGCGGAATTTCTTACGGTTTACGCCTACCTTCCGGATCCGGCCGATACTCTGCTTACCTTGGCCGCTCGATGCAGTATTCCCTATGCAAGCCTTGCGACCCTCAACCGAATCGCCCATCAAAGCAGGCCGGATTCTCAAAAGCCGATCCTGCTTCCATCGGTGCCGGGGCTTTTTATTCCGGAACAGCCGGAATCCGATTTGGAGATGCTCCTTGCGTCGAGCCGAAGGGATGGGGGAATCCGCATAACTATAAAGGGCTTGGGATTTCGGTTTTTCCCGGGAGCGGATTTTAATCCTACCGAAAGGACGTTTTTTCTCCATACCGGCTTTCGGTATCCCCTTCGGGCCTACCGGTTGACCAGCCCCTTTGGTCCCCGAATCAATCCGGTTACCGGGGATTTTCGGAATCACAACGGTCTTGACTTGGCCGCGCCGGAAGGCGCGGAAGTCTACGCGGTCCGGGCGGGAACGGTTACGGAAATCGGGTCCGATGGAGTCTACGGTACTTACATCATCCTTCGGCACAGCGAAGGCTGGGTAAGTCTCTACGGGCATCTCTCGAAAGTCGAGACCGGCTTGCGGAAAACCGTGGAATCCGGTACGCTTATAGGAAGAGTAGGATCCACCGGGCAATCCACCGGACCCCATCTGCACTTTGAACTGCGGCAAAACGGGAAAGCCCAGGATCCAGGCAAATATCTTTTTAAAGAAGGAAAGTAGCTAGGTTTATTTTTGGTTTATTTTTTAAAGAAGGAAAAAAGGTGATAACCCAATACGCGGCGCTGACGTGTTTATTGTGCTTGATAGGGCAGGGAAAACTTCCGGCGGAATCGATTCGCGTCCTGGTTGAGGGAAATGCTCGGGTCCAGGCGGAAATGCCCGAGGGAATGGCGGTTTCCCTTTCGTACGTCGGGTCCGTCACGGTGGAGCTGGATCAGGATGTCCGTTTTTTCCGGGGCCTAGAACTCACCGTGACCGCTCCCCAGGCATATCTCGATTACTACGGCAGTCTGGCGGTAGTCTGGTACGCGGATCTCGCCGCCGTGCCGGGGCCGGGAGCGGCAGACATCGAAGCCCGGCAGATCGGCTTCGAGCTTTTGCCGAACAAAATCCAAAGCGTCTACCAGATACCCATCAAAACCGCCCAGGGCATCCGGGCAAGCCCGTACATCGGAGTCCCTACTGAAATTATTCCCCCGGAATCCTTTCCCATCCTGTTCAGAATCATGCCTATTGTCAAGGGCTTAACCGAAGAAATCGAATCTTTGGTTTTCCAAATTCACATAAAACCTCTCATGAGCGGCGAAGGGGCCGTAAAAATCATCCCCCGGTACCCGGAACAGCTCCCAGGAAAGCCCTTCGTGGCCCTTATCGACGACGTGGTGCTTGAAAATATCAATGAAGAGCAAATCCTGCGGGAAGGTTCGCATCATTTAGTCATCCTTTCAGAAGATTACCGCAACGAAAACCGCAGATTCCTCGTGGAACGGGGAAAAATTCTGCACATTACCGTAGAATTACAGGACCCCACGCCGCTGATCTTCTTCGAAGCCCCGGAAAATACCCAAATCTTCATGGATAACGAACCGCTGATTCCATCAGGAAAAGGACATCCGGTAGACCCCGGACGGCACGAAGTAAAATTCCAAATGAGCGACTACGCAATCCTCAGAATCCTGACAGTCCAAAAAGGAAAACGATACCGCGTCGCTTTGACGATTGATATTGGAATCACCGAAAGTGAATAACAAAAAAAGCACGGAAATAAGTTAAGAATTTGCCGAAAGTGACCGATACATAAATATCGGACCTATAGTTCCCCTCCCAAATCACTATATTTCCGATTGCCTAACGGCAGGGCTGGTTTTTACCAGCCCTTTTTTCGCTCCCCCCCCCTCATCTGTCCGGAGCCGAAGGATGCAACACCCGGCCGTCCACGGCAAGAACCACAAACTTGCAGGGTATATTTTTCCCGCTGGCTTTCAGCGCGGCCCCGGCCGCACCAGCTAGACCGGTACAGCAGGGAACTTCCATGCGGACTATAGTTAAACTTGCTATTGTATTATTTTGCAGAATTGCGGTGATTTTTTCGGTATAATCCACGGCGTCTAACTTCGGGCATCCGATGAGGAGGACCTTATTCTGTAGGAAATCCGCGTAAAAATCCCGGCGGACGTACGCTGAACAGTCCGCGCTTATCAGCAGATGGGAGTCCTTGAAATACGTCGCCTGGGCAGGAATCAGCTTTAGTTGTATGGGCCACTGCCCGCTCCGAGAACCGGCTGTCAAAACATCCCGTTCGATAAAGCTAATCGCTCCCCGGGGACACACCGGAAGACAGGAGCCAAGGCCATCGCAATACTCCTCCCGGACAAGCCGGGCTTTCCCATTCCTGATTTCGACGGCCCCTTCTTTGCAGGCGTCAACACAAAGTCCGCATCCGTTACAGGTTTCTTGGCTGATTTCAATAATCTTTTGTAGCATGAGGTATTACCTTTTAATGCGCCGCGAAGGGTAGAATTTCGGTGATTTCTACTCGGAACCGGGCGGAAACCGCCCATTGGCCCGAGTCGATCCAAAAGTTGGGAAAACTCGACAGACTAATATACCCCCGAACTTCTTTGGGGCGGTTCCGTTCCGTGCCTCTGAGCAGGGTCCGGACTGCAAGCCGGGCGGCGTCTTCCAACGCGGCTTTTTTGATGTCGAGCCACCCGGTCTGTTCCGAAGGATTTCCCAAGGGTCCATGTCCTACCGCCTGGGCCGTCCGGATTCCGCCGGATTTCCAGAAGGCTATTCGGCGTTGCTGTTCCGGGTTGAGCCGGTAGTCGGTCCACAGGTGGAGCCGCATATCCCGAACCTTCACATCCGTCGCGTGGAGACCGGGGTCGCCGAAAGGTATCCCTCCCAGCCGGGTCAGTTCAAAGGCTTCGGCTATGCCTCGGGCCCGTTCGCCTACATCGTACTCAAAGGACCACCCGTAAATCATTGCGCCGTAGAACAGAGCGGACTCTTCCAGGCCCCGCCGGTATACCGTTTCAGCATCCAACGGATAAGATTCATCGGCGTACGCGCCATGGATCGGCTCAATATCGATCTGCACTTCTCCCCGCAGGACTTCTTGCCCGGAAATTGCAGAAATCGAAAGAAGCAGAAGAAAGAGCCTCATCCTTACCGGCCTACCATAGCGCGCCAGGGATTCCGGCCAAACCGGACGAGAAAATAAAACCAGCCGAATCCGAATCCCGCAAGATGCGTAAGATGCGCCACGCCGCTTCCAAATCCAAAAAGCGAAGAAATCAGCTCGACCAAAGTGAAGCCCAAAACCATAATCGGCGCTCTCAGGGGCAGAATACCCCAAATGTAGATTACCGAGTCCGGGAAAAAAGCGGCATACGCAAGCTGGACGGCGAAGATCGCGCCGGACGCGCCCAGGAGGAACACGCCGAACGCGCCGGTAAAGAGATACACCCCAAAGGAAAAAAAACCGGCCAGGATGCCCGTGAGCATATAATACAGCAGAAATTCGGTACTGCCGATATGCCGTTCAACCTGAGTTCCGAAGATAAACAAGGCCAGCATATTAAAGAGAAGATGCTGGAAACTTCCATGGGCGAACATATAGGTCCCAAACTGCCAAATTCGTCCATTAAGGATATTTATCGGGTTAAGGGCGATATAATATCCTATCCGCGGCAGGATCTGCTGGAGGATAAACACCAGAATATTAATCCCAATAATAACCAGCGCGATGTTATCGTTACGGTATCGAAAGGGTTTACGAAGCGCATTCATAGCTTAAAGATATTCGTCTTTGCCCTTTAGATCAATCCTTTTAAAAGAGTCAGCCGCTACAAATAGCGTTTTGGTTCCCGGTCCTGCACGATAACGTACAGCTCGATATAGCTTTTGGCGGGACTCGCGGATATTTTTCCCAGGAGTACTTCCTCAATCTGAAAGAGTCCCACTTCGCTAGACATCGCTACTTCAATACGAATCGGATGCTCAAGGCCTTGGGAAATTCTCACTTCTTCTATTGAATTCGCGGAGTATTTGTGAATATCCCCTACCTTAGGCGCGCCGGCGATGCTCATGGGAATTCGGGCCCGGCCCTTTGTCATATCGCATCCGTCGGCGATGAGCAGAATACCCGCTTCGAGGGAGTGAATCACCCGATTTCCCATGTGACCGCTGATACACTCTAACGCTAAGGACCTAACCATAGTACGCTTTTGGATGTCCCCGGGGTAAACTTGTCTGAGGGTGGCCTCGATAATCGGATACGCTATGTACACGCTGTGGAGTTCATGGTCCTGCCGGCCCACGGACATACCGATGTCATGCAGAAAGGCCCCCAGAACCACCGCGGTGAGACTGTCCTCAAAGGTTCCGCACTCTTCTCGTTCAAGATTTGTCTTTACCCCGGCCTGCTTGAGCAGACCCATCATCAGGGTTCCGTTGAGAGCTACGGTCCGCATATGTACGGGTCCATGATCGTTATAGCGGAGCCGCATAATAGAAACCGTATTGGCATATTCTTGAACTGCTTGCACTTCGTCATTTTCGATGATAAGTTTCGCCGCTTCCAACGCCCTGCCCGAAAGCGTTGGATCCGAGAGAAGCCCAAGGATCTTCGCATCCAGGGCAATTTCTTTTTGAGACCTCATTTTTTTCCTCTGTGCAATAATTCTAAAAAGAATTAAAAAAAATTGCAAATTTTTTTCGCCGCCGGTAGGGCCGGTATTGAACGTGCGGGACCGGAAAGGCGCGCATGGAAGAGCTTATCGGTCCGGTTATGCCCTATTACATTGGGCAGGTAGTTAGTGTTTCTGCTCGTATTTCTGCCGGAACTGATTAGGATTCCCCTCAAGTGGATCGGGGGCTAATCGAAGGAGCCCCGGCGAAGGCGCGATTCGGCCTGAGAGTTATTGCATCAGGGCTTCCGGATCGGTATAATACCGAATAAGGAGCAATGTATGGTAGCGCAAAAGATTATTGCCTTGTGCCTTGGGCTGGCGGCAGGAGGGATGCCGCTGTATGCGAAAAGTAAAGCCGAGACGCCCCAAAGCGGCAATTCCGCCGCCGGGAAGATTCTCGGCGGGGAGTTGCGCTTTGGTATTGCCTCCGAGCCGGTAACCCTTGATCCTCTTAGCCCATCCAATACCGCTGACGGACGGAGTATTCTCTTCAATGTCTTCGAAGGTTTGGTAAAGCCCAGTCCTGACGGCGCGCTTGTGCCGGCCGTGGCGGAATCCTACAGAATTGACGAAGAAGGACGGGTATACTCCTTTACTTTGCGTCCGGGCGTGCGGTTTCAGGATGGTTCTCCGGTGACGGCGGAGGATGTGCTGTTCAGCTTAAAGGCCGCGGCCGAAGCGGGATTTAACGGTTTCAACCAAATTGAAACGATGGAAAAGAGTCCCTCGGGGCTTACTATTGTTTTGAAAAGTCCGGATAGAGAGTTTCTGCCCTATCTTACGGTGGGCGTTGTGCCGAAAAGCAACCCGAATCGGGAGAAAAATCCTATCGGGACGGGACCCTTTTCCATCGCAAGTTATGATACGCAACGGGCCCTGGTGTTGGTGAAAAATCCTTATTATTGGCAATCGGGTTTGCCCTATCTTGACAAGGTAACTTGTGTGTTTGTGGCGGATCAGGATGCGCTGTTCCTCGCTCTGCAAGCTGGGACGATTGACAGCGCGGGTATTCCGGGTTCTCTGGCGGATCAGCTTGATCCGGGGCGGTTTGATATTTTGGCGAGTCCGTCGAATTCGGCGCAACTTTTGGGGTTGAACAACAAAGTCAAGCCGTTAGACGATGTTCGGGTTCGGCAGGCGATTAACTATGGGATCGATGTGCCGTTGATTATCCAGGCGGCCTTTTACGGCCGAGGCGAGCCTTCGGGAAGTCCCCTTATTCCGGGGCTGAGTAAGTATTACGATTCGACTTTGAAGGATCCGTATCCGGCGGATGTGCAGAAAGCGAAGGCTTTGCTTGCCCAGGCGGGGTATGAGCAGGGTTTTCCCTTGGTCCTAACGGTGCCCTCGAATTATACTATTCATGTGGATACCGCGCAGGTTTTGGTGAATCAGCTTGGGAAGATTGGGATTAGGGTTACGATCAAGCTGGTAGATTGGGCGACGTGGCTTGCGGAGGTGTATCGGGGGCGGCGGTATGAAGCTACGATTATTTCGCTGGATGCCCCGACGGTTTCTCCTCGGGGATTTCTTGACCGATATGTGTCTTCCGCGGGGAGTAATTTTTTGAATTTCAGCAGTCCCCGGTATGACGAAATATACGCTGAGGCCCTGGAGGAAAATCAGGAATCCCGCCGGATTGACTTATATCGGCAGGCGCAACAGATTATTTCTCAGGAAGCGGCCGGGGTGTATATTCAGGATATTTGGAGTTTTCGGGTATTTCCGAAGGGGCGTTATGACGGGGTACAAAACTATCCGTTATACGTAACTGATTTTTCAACGGTGTACCGAAAGTAAAGGACGAAAAAAGGGAGCCGCGCTTTGGTGAAGAGAGGAATCGCCGGGCTTATAACGTTATTTTTGGTCTCGGTTCTTACTTTTGGGGCTTTCAACCTGATCCCGGGGGATCCGGCGGTTATGATCCTGGGCATTGATGCGGATGAAGCCCAGATTAGGGCGATGCGTTCGGACCTGGGGCTTGACCGGAGCCTGCCGGCCCGGTATACGGTATGGCTTGGGGGATTTCTTACCGGGGATTTGGGCAATTCGGTACGGTTTAGGGGAGAGCCTATTAGGGAACTCGTGCTTGAGCGTCTGCCGGTTACGTTTACCCTGGCGGCTTTTGCTCTGGCCCTGATTTTTGCGATTGCTTTGCCGGTTACGTTTTTTTCTGTGGTGAAGGAACATTCGCTTTTCGACCGATTTGTGACGGCCTGTACGACTTTGACGATTTCCACTCCGAATTTTTTCTTGGGAGTGTTATTTATTTGGATTTTCGGGGTTATATTACGATTTTTTACTCCCGGTTTTTACGTGCCTTATCAGGAAAATCCCTCTGGTTTTTTGGCGTACCTTTTTTTTCCTGCTTTGGCTATAGCGATTCCCAATGCGGCGATGGTGATCAAGTTTTTGCGGGCTTCGATTTTTCAGGAGTTGCGGAGCGATTATGTGCGGACCGCGTATAGCAAGGGCGCGTCGGAGGGGATAATTTTGTCCCGGCACGTTTTGAGAAATGCGGCGGGTCCGAGCATTACGTTGTTAGGCATGATAATCGGGGATATATTTTCCGGAAGCATTGTCATTGAGCAAGTGTTCACGATTCCGGGCATTGGCAGGTTGCTCATAGCGTCGATTGCATCCCGGGATTATCCTTTGGCGCAGACTTTGGTGGTGTATATCGGCTTTATCGTTGTCCTAGCGAATACCCTTGGGGACCTTGGGGTGCGGCTCATGGACCCCCGGATTCGCGGCTAGTCCGACGTTTCCAGACTTTAATCCGAAACTTCCAGACTGTAGTCTAGCGTTTCGAGATTACAGTCTAGCGGCTCAAGAACCAAGTCCGCCGACAACCCCAGCTAGGTGATGCTTGCCGTGGTTAGTAAAAATATCGTTATCAAAGGTCATTTCCCGGGGGTCTTTATACGGAACATGGTCTACTACGCCGTTTTTATCGATACTGTTTGTATCGAACCACGTAGCGTCTAAATAGAGGGTTTTCCCCTGATATTGTACGGTAACCCACGCGTGATTTTGTCCGGTTACTTTCGTTATATCCGTTACCCCGGGTATCTTTGCCGCGGTCAGCCTTTGTATCAAAAGATTTGCGTAATCATCGCACACTCCGGTTAAAGGCTTTGGAGTAACAAACGTAGCTTTCCTGCCTACTCTGTTCCAGTCATAATCCATGTCCTGCGCGCAGGAAAGCAATACTTCGTACACTTTATTGAGAGCAGGGTCTTTTCTCATTTCATTGAGTTTAGCTTGGGAAATGGCGATGTCATCGTATCTATCTAAGGAACATTTTCCCCCTAAATGATTATGATAAGACGCCGGCAATGTGTATGTATATGCTTTATAATTCGGGTCTGCGTTGTAAAAACGATTCCCCCCAGCCGGAGTTTTATCATAACTGCTGAATGCATTTATCACGAGGCTTCCATCGCGTTTAAAATCGAAGGTAAATTTATTTATTTTATAATTGATAAATTTGGATACCTGAACTGTTGATGCCCCGTTATATGTATCTTCAATAGCTTCATCAATGATACGGTATCCGCAAAGATCCGCGAAGCCGTAGGGGATGCCGATTACTTCGACCGGGATGCCTTTATAGGAGTTGCCGGTTCTGGATGAGGCGGCGTTTGTTTGGGCTGTGGCAGTTTGGGCTGAGTTCCCGGATGAAGCAGTTCCCGATGAGGCGGACGTAGTTTGCGCTTTTTGTTGCCGGGCGTTAGCGAGGAAAGTTTTGGCGTTGGCATGGTTCGGGTTGATCCGCAGAGCCGCTTCATAGTCCGCGATGGCTTTATCCCAATCTTTTTTCCCATAATACGCATTTCCCCGGTTGGAATACGCGCTGTCGTTGGGGTTGATCTGGATCGCTTGGGTGTAATCCGCGATTGCTTTATCGTAATCTTTTTTCACATAATACGTATTTCCCCGGGCGTCGTACGAATATGCGAGGTATGTTTTGGCGTTGGTATGGTTCGGGTTTATTCTTAACGAAGCTTCGTAGTCCGGGATGGCTTTATCGTAATCTTTTTTCATATAATATGCATTTCCCCGGTTATAATAATACGAATCATTATTGGGGTTGAGCTGAATAGCCTTAGTGAACTCTGGGATTGCTTTGTTGTAATCCTTTTTATTGTAATACTCAAGTCCTTGGTTGTAAGCATACGGGGCTGTTCCGGGGAGCCATACCGAATACCAGCGGTTCCCAACCCGTTTATTCACAATACCATGCTTCCATGGATAAGAATAATTGACATCCAGCCGATTCATCGCAGTCCTTACATTTTGAGAAAGTACCGGGTTTTCAAACCAAGTCAGCCGGTCTAAACTGACTCTCGCCCCTTCCTGGGCAGTAATGGCTTTCTCGATTTCCCCTGGGTCATTTGAAAGGGTGTACTGCAATAGTCCGGAACCTTCAATATAAATTTCTTCCGTATATGCCGACGGTTTTCCGGGGCTGACATCGCTGTAGCGAATCTGTACGCCGTTGGGGAAAGCATAGCCGCCGACTTGCGCCCCCCGAGGAAGAGTTACGTTTTTCAGGCTCCGGCATTCGGCAAAAGCCCGATACCCAATAGACTCAACCGAGTTAGGAATAGTAACGCTTTGCAAACTGCCGCAAAAAGCAAAGGTATAATCCCCAATAGCCGTAACCGAGTTGGGCAGAACCACGCTGGTCAGATTGCCGCATCCGTCAAAAGCTGAATTCCCGATGGAAAGTACCGGCAGACCGTTAATCTTATCCGGAATGGTCAGGACCGATGCATTGCCGGTATACTTCGTAATCGTAACCCCGGCGTTTTCAGCCTTCCACTGAAGGCCGGCCGGTACGCTCTGGGCGTATACCCTCGTTAAAGCCAAGATTAACGTTAATCCCGCTAAAAATCGTCTCATAAAAACTCCTTTATAAATCCGGGGACCTCAGCGTCTTCTTAGACGCCGACGGGCGGAAATAGCGCAAATTTTGCACTCCCTATAGAATATATATCCCATATATCTCATTTTGTCAGTCCTTTGGACATTTTTTTCTTGTCCGCGCCGCGAGAGCCGGCTAGTCCCGGGGGCGGCCCTTGTATTTTTCGTATTTTTCGTGTATTCTAACCAGGGTATGAAAAAGTTTTTGGTATTTTTTATTATTATTATTGTTTTGGGAGGAGCGGTCTTTTTTTTCGGGTGGGCGAATTTTAAGGTGCCGGTGGGGTCCTATGGGGTGATGCGTTCCAAGAGTCATGGCCTGGACCCGCAGATAATCCGAGATGGAGAGTTCCGGTGGGTTTGGTACAAACTCATTCCGACGAATGTGACGATTCAGGCCTTTACTCCCCAGGGGGTGACTCGATCCTTTGAAACCAAGCATTCCCTTCCGTCAGGAGCGGAATACGCGGCTTTTGCGGGTTTCAGCACGGATTTTTCGTATACGATAAGCGGGACCTTTTCGTTTACCCTTAATCCTAAGACGTTTATTCCTCTGCTGGAAACCCAAAACATCACGGATCAAAGCGATTTGGATCGGTTTGAGACCGCGTTGGGAGAGCAAATTCAGGCCTATACGGTGCAACGGCTTAGGTTTTATATGGAAGACGAAGGAAATATGGAGGAGATTTTGCAATCCCCGGAGATGGTCCGGTTGCAAAGCGATGTTTCCAGGGCTTTTCCTTACATAGAAAATTTTTCGTGCCGCCTTCAGACTCCGCATTTCCCGGATTTTTCGTTGTACCGTCAATTTCGGGCTTTGTATACGGATTATGTTGAGCAAATTCGGGATCATATACGGAATGACCGGGTTCTCAAACCGGAATCCCGGGTTGATTTTTTTGTCCGCCTCGATGAATTGACCAAATACGGAGAATTGTTGACTAAATATCCTATTTTACTGCAATATCTGACCCTTGAAAAAGATAAACCGTAACCCTATAGTGTCATAAAGGGGGAAAAATGCTAGGGGAAAAAACGTAACGAGTTTCTTAGGCAATTTGTTTGTATCGTCAAGGAGAATGTGTATGCGGCGAAAGGCTCTGTCCTTGTTTTTTACGCTATGGTTAGGGCTTCCCCTGGGGGCCCAGGAAGAAGCCCCGGATGAGGAGATTCCTATTACGTCCGATTGGTCCCAATATACGCCCTTTGGGTATTCCCGGGGAGATCAGATGCTCGCTATATCTCCCACGTTTATTTTCCCGATGTTTTTTGTGGGGAAATCGGGAATTATGGATCCCAACATGAGCGTTATCGGGATTGGCTTGACCTTAGGGTATAATTATTTTCTGAGTCCCCATTTCTTTCTCGGCGGAGAGGTGACCGGGATAGCCATCACGAGTAAAGCCAAAAATTGGCTCTTTATGGTCCCCTTCGGGGTGAAAGTAGGCTGGCAGTTCAATCTGCATCATACCCAATTACCGATATTCCTCCGGGGACTTGAATTTCCGGTTTCCCTCATGATAGGCGGAGAAGTTCAAAGCTACCTCAATCACGAAGAAAATTACTTCGGGCTTTTCCTCAAACCCGGAGTTGGAGCGTTTTTCCGGTTTCATCAATCCTGGTCCGCAGGCATCCAAGCCGAGTGGTGGTGGGTCCCCCAATGGCCCAAAGACGAACCTTCTAAAAACGTAGACGGCCATTTCCTTGAAATTACCGCCACAATCCGCTACCACTTTTAGTTTTTCAAATTTTCAAAAGGAGAAAAAAAAGGAGAAAATATGATAAAAAACAGCATCCTGGCCGGGCTGTTCCTCGGAATGCTTGCGGTTTCCTGTAAACAAAGCGCGATTTTTTACGGGATCTCCCAAGAAGTAGAGCCGGTAGAACCCAGAATCGACGGAATGCCGACGAATATCGTTGAGTTTGGCGGTAAAGTATACGCCGCAAGCCGATTCAGCGGAAATATCCAGCAATACCAAAACGGAAGCTGGAGTAATCTAAGCTACCCCGGCGGAAAAATTCTCGAACTCGCCGCCACCACTACGCACCTTTATGTCTTACGGGGAGACCCCGGGTCCGCAACTGTTTCTCAATATGACGGCAGTAATTGGGCAACCTTGTCGGTTTCCGGCAATATCCAAGTAATTTACGGCGCCGGAGATTACGTCTTTGCCTGCGTAATGACCGGCAATAATACCTTCGATATTTATAAATCTGACGGAAGTACCGTGACTTGCATAAAAACCGGCGGGAAATTACTGACCGGCGCGGCCCTCAGCGGCACAGAATACTACCTCGCCACCGCCGGAGACGGAATCGTGGATGACAGCTACGGGGCGCGTTATTCTTCAGGAGGAAACCTAACCGGCATCATCGCGGTAGATGATAAAGTCCTCGGAGTCACCCGAGGCGGAAGTGTTATCTATGGGAGCGGAACCAGTTTTACCTCGTTCTCCGGGGGCGTAGCCTTTACCGGGGGGCTTGGTCTTTGGACAAGCAATGGGAAGGACCTTCTCCTGCTGGGAACCCAAGGTTCCAGCGGTTCTACCGTCCACGGATACCAAGAAATCGTGCTGACTTCCGGAGCTTTAGGCGATATGACCCTGCACAGCCCGGGGACTCATGAAAACTCGAGTGTGCAGAATGCGGATAAGTACAACTCGTCCCTTCGGCGGCATCCGGTAATTGGGTTTCTGCAAGCTCCGGACGGAATTCTCTTTGCCGCCACCGTTAAGAACGGCCTTTGGGCGTACCGGAACAATGTCTGGAACGCCGAAGAATAGGGCTTCCCCGGAAAACAGTCTCTTTCCAAGTGATTCGGCCGGCCCCTTAGCCGACCGGATGCGCCCCCAAAGCCTGGAGGATATGGTTGGGCAGGATCACATCCTTGGACCGGGGAGGCTTCTCCGCCGGGCCATCCAAGCGGATAGGCTTTCCTCGGTTATTTTTTACGGCCCCCCTGGAACCGGCAAAACCAGTCTCGCTAAAGTCATTGCCAATACCACAAAAAGCGTTTTTGAAAGTCTCAATGCGGTCTTGGCCGGCCTAAAGGACCTTCGGGAAGTTCTCGGCCGAGCGGAGGAACGGCTCAGTCTTTACGGTAAAAGAACCATTCTTTTTGTTGATGAAGTCCATCGGTGGAACCGGGCCCAGCAGGATGCGCTTCTTCCCTGGGTTGAAAAGGGCGTGGTTATTCTCATCGGCGCGACGACCCAAAATCCTTTTTTCGAGGTGAACCGGGCTCTGGTCAGCCGGAGCCGAATCTTCCAGCTTAAAGCTCTCACTTCCGAGGACCTTCGGGAAACCGCGGCCCGGGCCTTACAGGATAGGGCCCGGGGCTATGGGAATTGGCGGGTTTCTTTTGAAGAAAGGGCCCTGGATCATCTGGTAGAAGTCGCCGGCGGGGATGCCCGGAGTCTTCTCAATGCGTTGGAGCTTGCGGTGGAGACGACTCCGGAGGTTTGGCCTCCGCCGGCGGGAGCGGAAATTTACGTTTCCTTTTCCGCCGCGGAGGAGAGTATTCAACGCCGGGCGGTTTTGTATGACCGGGATGGGGATTACCATTTTGACACGATCAGTGCGTTTATAAAGAGCCTTCGGGGGAGCGATCCGGATGCCGGGTTATATTGGCTTGCGAAGATGCTTCGGGCTGGGGAGGATCCGGCTTACCTTTTCCGGCGGATGCTTATTCTGGCCTGCGAAGATGTCGGTTTGGCGGACCCTCAAGGGGTGAGCGTGGTTTTGGCCTGCGCCCAGGGTTTTGACCGCATCGGCTTGCCGGAGGGGACTCTTTTGCTTTCCCAGGCCTGTTTGTACCTTGCGACGGCCCCGAAAACGAATACGGCCCTCTCTTTTTTCGATGCGATGGAGGCGGCGGAGGGGGAGGATTTGGAAGTTCCCAATCCTTTACGGGACCCCAGCCGGGATAAAGAAGGTTTCGGGCATGGGGATGGGTATATTTATCCTCATGCCTATCGGGATCATTGGGCGGCCCAACAGTATTTGCCCGGGGCTTTGCGGGGGAAGACCTTTTATCATCCTTCCGGGTCGGGCTATGAGGGGCGTCTGCGGGAGGAGATTCTGCGGAAACGGGAGATTCAGGCGGCTATAGTTCTTGGGGATGGGCAGGATGGGGAATTTCTTGCCTGGTCCGGGACTGGGAAGGGCCGGGAGGGCTGGTTTAAACGCCTTGAGTCCGGGCGGAGCGCGGTCTTTTTGGCGGATCGGGATGCGGTCTTCGGGAACTCTCGGTTTACCCGGACCGACCGGACCTTAATTCCCGGAGGAAATGACGGCCTCTTAGTTTGGGAGAGTTTACGCCGATCCCCGGAAGGGCTGACCGGGGTTTTGACGGATTCCGAAACCGCGAAGGAGGCCCTGATGCGTTATGCGGCTTTGCTGGAGGACCTGGAAAAGCCGGTAATTGGGGTTTTCCCTGACCGGGGGCTTCCTTTGCCGGAGGAGGCGGAACGGGTTTTTTCTACGGCGAGGTTTGAGCATATCTTGGGGCGGAATCTTTGGCGGAAGAAGGCCGGGGCCCTGGTTTTTCGGGATTTTGCGGAGCAGGCTAGGAATCTTCTGGGGCCTTCGGGGGATGTGGTTTTACTTCAGGCTCCGCCGGTGTTGGGGGATCGGCTTTCCCGGGTATTGGGGGAGGCTGGGGGGCTGGAGGAGGAGATTCTTGGGGCCCTGGCTTCGGCGGAGGCGGCCTTTTTTGAGGTTTCCGGGGATTCGGCTGGGTGGACTTGGGATGGGGCGGTTTTGACGGAGGCCTTTTCCGGGGCGGGTTTTCGGGTGACGATGGAGGTCTTGGATCGCCAGGAGGATCGGCTGATTTTGAGCCGGGAGGCCCAGGGATGGTTTGATAGGGCCGGTTCTCGGTGGGGGGCCTTTATGGCGGAGACCCTAGGGGAGGGGATCTTTTCGGCGGTACGGGCCGCTCTGGAAGAACGGATAGCTCAGGGACCGGTTCTTTGGAAGTGGCAGAGTCTGCTCCTTACCGCCGAGGCTTAGGCCCTGCCCAAGACGGGCAGGAGGGCCTTCACTAGAAATTGACGCCGAGGGTCACGCCGATGGAATAGCCGTTATCTAAATAGAAGGTTATGGGGAAATCGATCAAGACCGGGCCGATGGAAAGCCCCAGGCCGAGCAGGAGTTTAGGATTGAACAGGGAGGGGCCTTCTTTTCCGCCCGCGCTGAGGCTGAGGCTTCCGGCTTGGTCCTGCCGTATCTGGGTGTTGGAGCTTGTGGCCTTGATCTCTGCGGTCGCGGACCCTTCTATGTTGCTAGAGCCGAAGCCCACATCTACCCCAAGCCCAACGGCAAGGTTCAGGAACCACAAAAGCCGGATCGAAGTAACCGCCTCGAGGGGGATGGTCACGGTGTGAACGTCGATGTTCAGGGCAACTTTCGGATCGATGGTCAGATCGAAATTACTGCTTCCTTCGGTTACTTTATCGAGGGGCATTTCGATGCCCATGTTCGTTCCCTGATAGATAACTCCGGAGTTGAAACTGACTCCCCGCCACAGGAGCAGATTTGCGGGCAACAACTGGCGTCTGGGGAGGAACTGGTACGATACCGTCGCGCCGATAGAAAAGGTAGTGAATTTCATGTTATCCGGCAGGAAGGCGTTGCCGGGAAAGTACCCGGCCTTCAGGCCTAGATACAGGTTCTTCACTAGAAAAGACATATTGAGGCCAAACTGAAGATTGAGGCCCGCGTTAATGCCGGCGGCCATATCATTTTCGTCCTTTAGTTTTTTCATTACATCGGAGCCGATGTCCGGGTTGCCCAGGATATCAAAGATGCTGTAGGGAAGCTGGGCCCCGAACATGGGACCCAGGGCTACGCCGAACAGTTTGTATCCTGCGTAGTTCCGCAGAGTTGCGCCGGTACTGGCGTATACCGAAGCGTTACCGAAACCTCGGATAACCTTTTCCGGTTTGCTGTCGATGTCTTTGATTTGATCGCGAATTTGGTTTAGGGCATTGTTGAAGGTCGTTCCTAATTCGGCGTTAAATGTATCCATTTGCGTTTGGCTTAGGCCTGAACCCTGATTGGCTCCAAACACTGGCGCGGTCCCGGTAATGTCAATCGCCCCCAGGTTTGACAGGATTAGGGTACTCATGAGTATAGGGAGCCCTATAGGTAACATTCGTTTCATGGTGAAACTCCTTTGGAAGTATTGAAGGGTCCAGCCCTTCTTTCAGAATACTATAGCGCGCCTATTAAGAAAAAACAAGACCTGGCCGGTTTTTACGAAGAAAAGCCTTCTTTTATTTGATTTCCGGGGGGCTTGGGGTTAGGGATGCCGGCGTATATAGCGGGCAATCATAAAGAGGCAGATACTTATCAGTATCAAGGCGATACTTACGATTAACTGAAAAAACATATCAACTCCTCAACCAGTTTCGGATAATATCTATTATGCCTAAAATACCAAGAATACCAACCCCGGTAGCCGCAATTTCAAAGCCTCGGCTTACCTTGTTTTCGGGCTTTTGTAAAATCCTGATTAAGGTATCAAGTTTTGCGTTCAGGGCTTTTAGTTGTTCAAGTATTTCTTCCATAATTTTCAGTCTGGGACCCTAGAGGCTATCCCAAGCCGTATATTTCAGCTTATCCGAATTTTCCTGAAGGGTCAAGCTCCGGATCGGCCGATTAGGCCCTGCATCTAAGCCCTGCCTAAGCTCACCTCGGACGCATGGGGTAGCTCACCTCGGACGCATGGGGTAGCTCACCTCGGACGCATGGGGTAGCTTGCCTCGGACGCATGGGGTAACTCCCCTCGGACGCATGGGGTAGCTCACCTCGGACGCATGGGGTAGCTCCCCTCTAACAGGGAAGGTTTAGCGGGAAGGAGGTGTTCCAGGCCCAGGGGAATTCCGGCAGGCCGGGCCGGGTTCGGGGGATGGGGGGCGGCTCCCTTTCATACCTTTTTGTGGGGTTTTTTCCCGAAACCTTACGGATTGGTACTTTCTTAGGACTGCCGGGTTTTTAAGTCTTTGCAAAATATATACTTATACTTGGCACATTTCATGCTGATGTATTACCATGAGTATCGTTGATTTTACCAAAACGCCGGTAGCCGAATTATACGGCTCCAACTGCTTTTCCAACGCGGTCATGCGGGAACGACTGCCTAAAAATATCTACAAAGAAGTTCTCGCGGTTCAAGCCGGGGAAAAAGAACTTACC